>JAZRQM010000066.1:0-3132 GCA_045649795.1 Candidatus Cryptobacteroides sp.
GAGCCGTCACCCTTCATGAGGTTCTCGACTTCAGCCACTGTTACCTGATTGTAGTCACCGTAGATTGTATGCTTGAGGCATGATGCCGCTACAGCAAAGTTGAGCGCTCTCTGATCGTCATCAGGATAAGAGATGAGACCATAGATGAGACCACCCATGAATGAGTCGCCACCACCTACGCGGTCAACGATGTGAGTGATATTGTAGCGTGGAGACTGGTAGAGAGTGCCGTTGCTATAGAGAACGCCACCCCAAGTGTTGTGGTTTGCGTTGATAGAGCCGCGGAGGGTGATGATCACCTTCTGTGCACGTGGGAACTTGGCTATGAGCTGGGTACATACGCTCTCAAACTCTGCCGCGTTAACCTCACCGTGAGTTGCAGTCACATCGAATCCCTCAGGCTTGATGCCGAATACCTTCTCAGCATCTTCCTCATTACCGAGGATAACGTCGCAACCGGCTACGAGGTCAGGCATGACCTCAGAAGCAGTCTTGCAGTATTTCCAGAGGTTCTTGCGATAGTTAAGGTCACATGAAACCTTCACTCCAAGACGGTTTGCCGCCTGTATGGCTTCAAGACAAACGTCAGCTGCACCCTGGCTGATTGCAGGAGTGATACCTGTCCAGTGGAACCAGTCAGCACCCTCGAATACCTTCTCCCAGTCGATCATACCTTTCTCGATAGTTGCGATAGAGGAGTGTGCGCGGTCATAAACGACCTTGCTTGGGCGTGCGACAGCACCTGTCTCAAGGAAGTAGATACCCAGACGTTCACCGCCGAATACGCAGTGCTTAGTACCTACACCATAGCTGTGGAGGTCCTTGATGCAGCTTTCTGCGATGTCGTTCTTAGGGAAACGTGTCACAAACTCAGCCTCAAGACCGTAGTTTGCAAGTGATACAGCAACATTTGCCTCACCGCCACCGAAGGTAGCTTCAAACTGCTTTGTCTGATTGAATCTGAGGTATCCTGGAGTTGCAAGGCGAAGCATGATCTCGCCGAATGTAATTACTTTTGCCATATATGTTTAAGCTTTAGAATTATCGCATTTCAGTGTAAGGAATCTCGTCCTTGTCACCATAGTTAAGGTTCTCGCCGCCCATGCCCCAGATGAACATGTAGTTGCTGGTTCCTGCCGCAGCGTGGATTGACCATTCTGGGGATGTGATGGCTTGCTCATTCTGCATCCACACCAGGCGCTGCTCCTTAGGCTCACCCATAAGGTGGCAGATAGCGTTGCCCTGAGGCACATTGAAGTAGAAGTAAGCCTCCATACGACGTGTGTGGGTGTGAGCCGGCATTGTGTTCCATACAGAACCAGGCTTGAGCTCTGTAAGACCCATCTGAAGCTGGTTAGTACCACCACCCTTTCTCTTGCTGAGTACAGAGCTTACGATAAGTTGGTTTACTACGCGGTCGTTGCTGTCTTCCATCTTGCCGTATTTGTCTGACTTTGCAATAGCGTATTTCTTAGGGTCTGCATTCTGGTCAGTAGTGATAAGCTGAGTCACATACTCCTTGTAGGCAGGGGTAGAGTTGATGTAGAACTTTGCAGGGTTTGCAGGATCTACGCTTCTGAAGGTAACCTCCTTCTTCCCGCATCCTACGTAAAGACCTTCCTTGAATATAATAGGATACTCCTCACCGTCAACAGTAACGATACCAGGACCACCCACGTTGATGACTCCAAGTTCACGTCTGTCAAGGAAGTGCTCAGCTTTGAGTTCGTCGAATGTGTCAAGCTTCAGAACCTGATTTACAGGCATCACGCCGCCGTAGATAAGACGGTCATAAAGAGTGTAGGTAAGGTTGATCTCATCCGGAGACATTACCTTCTCCATAAGGAATGAACTGCGCAGACGCTCTGTGTCATAGCCTTTTACGTCATCAGGATGACAAGCGGTCTGTACGGTGTAGTTCAGCTGGGCGTGTGCTGCTGCGGCGAATAGGCAGCAGGCAGCCAAAGTAAAGATCTTCTTCATATTTTATTTGATTTTTGTTTCAGTTGATTCTGGGTCAGGCGCATTCTGCATCCTGATGATTGCTCTGCGGTTAAGGAACATGATGAACATGGTGCCGAGCACGAGCACTGTCACACCGATCCATTTCAGAGAATGAGAAAGATGGAAGATCACCCATGCAAGAGGGCTTGAAGCAAAATCAAGCGAACCTCCATCGAACCCCTCCGGAATGGCCACAGCCGCATCTCCTGTCGCTGCAAATACATCGTGTGCAGCGAGAGTGAAGAACGGTGCCAGGTCTGTCACGAAATACAGACCGATGAGGATCACTACAAGTCCTATAATGAAAGTCTTCACCACGTTACCCTTTGTGATAGGAAGGATCAGCGGGAAGATATAGAACATTCCAGCCAGCGAAGCAAGCGGAAGGAACTCGTTTCCCGGCAGCACAACTGCAAGAATGAGGGTGACAGGAATAAGGAGGAGCGAAACCACGAGAGTCGTAGGATGTCCGATGACAAGTGCAGGGCTCATACCGATGTTCAGACCCTTGGCGCCCTTGAACTTCCTGTTGATCAGCTCACGGGTAGCCTCTGAAATCGGCTTGAGACCTTCGATGAAGAGGGAAGTGATTCGAGGTATGAGCTCCATGACTGCTCCCATCTTGATACCGACTCCGAGAATGTAAGGGATCTTGTCCACAACCTCTTTCCAACTCTCGCATGAAAGTGCTCCTATGATGATTCCGACGAGAATACCGAGGAAAAGAGGCTCGCCGAGAAGACCAAACTTCTTTTTCATGCCTTCTGAGTCGATCTCCAGCTTGTCCATGCCCGGAATCTTGTCAAGGCCCTTGTTGATGACCTCTGCAAATGGAACGAAGCCCTGGCAGAAAGGCTGTGGAATGGAGATACCCTCCATTCCATTATAAAACTTCTGGAATCTTTCCGCTGTGTAGTCTGCGAGCACCAGAGTGATGATGTAGCAGATCACAGCTGCAAAGAATCCCCACCAGATGTTGTCTGCTGCGAAGTAAACTACAGCGCCGATGAAGGCGAAATGCCAATAGTTCCAAAGGTCGATGTTGACTGTCCTTGTAGTTTTTGTCAGGAGCATGAGGATGTTTACTCCAAGACATACAGGGATGATGAAGGCACCTACAGAGGTGTT
>JAZRQM010000067.1:0-25086 GCA_045649795.1 Candidatus Cryptobacteroides sp.
TTGCGGTTTTGGGTTCGATAACAGCTGATACTTCAAAATACTTCGAAAATATAGAAAGTTTATTGGAGAAATAAAAAATCTTCATACCTTTGCATCAAACGCATTTTAAAGGTTATCCTAACCTTTTATCAGATACCTATCTCCCAAATGGGTGTCTGATTTTTTTAACAGAGAACCTTAACCGAGGAGTAGAGATAGGGAGAGGCGAAGAAGTCCAAGAAAAGTTCTTTCAAGGATAACTGAATTAAAATGCGTAGAACTTTTTCTTTTGACCTTCGGCTTACTATTGGAATAGTTGTGCCGAAACTTGTCAGAGTGAGGGCGTATAAACGCTTCCGCTATGGCAGATGGGAGAAAGTCCGTGGTCACTATCGCAGATATTGGGAGTATCTGTAATGAAGTAGGTCACTGACGATGCCGTAATAAGGCATGCTACCCCTCCTCGGTTATTAATACCATTCCTCGTACCGTTGAACAAACTCCAGAACCTTATACATGTCATCAATAAAGGTTCGATAATTCGTAACGATTGGGCACTCAAAAAGAGGCTGACCTCAAAGTCAATTTGACTTTTTAGTCAGCCTCTTCATTTGTTTTATGACATGAAGTGTCTTATTTCTTCCTGAAACCTATTGTATGTATCTCGCATACAGACTGAGACTTAACTTCAGATGAAATGACAAGATAGATGGCATGTTTACCTTTTAATTCGGTGAGTGAGGAAACATCAGCCAGAAGAACTCTCTTCTTCTTCGGCATTTCCTTCACCAGCTTCATACTGCCGACTTTCTTTCCACCGCAAGACTCCCAAGGACTATCAACCATTATATCGATGGTTCCGTCGATACCAGCTGGAACAGCTTCCAAAGCAAGCATCAAGTCACACTCCAGACCGTTGGTCTTGTCAAAATTGAAATACTTATAGCCTACTATTGATCCATCAGTATTGTTGACAACTATATTGGAATTTATTGTAGGATCATACGGATTTTCATAGCCTGTCACATCATGACGCAGCGCCTCGACGTATGAACCTGAGAACATAAACCTAGGATAGTTCTGCTCTATAGGCTCTGGACCTGTATACCAACACGCAATACCTGCTGAATATGTAGCTAATGGATCCAATCCTCCGATTGCAAAGCCCTCTGATGTATATTCTCCTTCTGATATCTCTACCTTTCCATCAGGTCCTTCTGTCACTTTCACCTCGATTGGAGCTACCATTGCCTGACGAGAGAACTCATCGGTACCACACTGACGGTGGTAGAACACATACCACTGGCCGGCGATTTCCAAAATTCCTCCATGGGTGTTTCCTCCCATTGTTGCAGTCGGTACTATATTACCTATCTCATCTACACCGCGTGCCCTGCCGTCTATTATGGTTCCTCCATAAGTAAATGGACCTAATGGATTGTTAGACCACGCATATGCCAATGTATAGTTGCTGGCTGGAAGCCCAAATTCACCTTCCTCTGTATAGCGGCTGTAGACAAACACATATTTGTCCTTTATCTTACGGAGCGACGATGCCTCAAAGAAGCGGAAAACGCCTTCTTGTCTTCTTGCAGACACCATGTCTGTAATAATTTCAGTCCCCGGCTTGACAGTAGCCATAGTATTTGGATCAAGCTCTGCTCCGAATGAACGCTCGAATCCCCAATAACCATATACCCTGCCATCATCATCCACAAATACTGCCGGATCGAAATCCAGAACACCTACAGTTTTAGCTGGATCCGATGGATTCCAGTTGCAAACTTCGAAAGGTCCGTCAGGACGGTCTGACTTTGCAATCATGTTCTTTCTTCCATTTGCCTGATTATTTGGGAACAGATAATAGACTTTCTTACCATTTTCTTCCCTTACTGTCACATCAGGGGCATAAAGAATATCACCCTGGTGATTCTCATAAAGCCAGTTACCTTCTGCGTCCTTTTTTGATTCGAAGATGACTCCGTCATATCTCCATGCAGTGAGATCATCTTCCGGTGTCGACCATACAACTTGTTCTCTACCGCAATATTCCTTTATCAGGGAGTCGTGTGAACCATATACATATACCCTCATCTTTCCAGGATTGTCAGGATCTTCAAAAAGGTACGGTTCTCCATCAGGAATATATTCCCACAACGGAAGATATGGATTCTGTGCAAGTGTGTTAATACATGCCAGCGCAGAGGCCAGCACGACAATAGAAGCTTTTTTCATAATATTGGTTATTTTGAAGTAGTACCTTTGCTATGGAAAACACGCAGACTTCTGCCCATCCGACCAGCACTACTGCCATGATCACCAGACGGAAAATCTTCATATCTGCTTTCCATAATGAATGAGTTTTGATTGAATTGTAAAGATAATCAATTTTATTGGGTATGGCAAAGAAGATTGAAAAGGCGGGCATCGCGTATGAACTTATCCCTTACGGATTCGATGGGAACGACCTCGCAGTACAGCATGTCGCTGACAGTCTGGGACAGGATTTAGCAAGAGTATTCAGGACTTTAGGTTAAAAATACGTATCTTTACTGATGGTAACAATCTAAATGTTAAACTATATGAAAGGACGTGTTGTATTCATAGACTATCTGCGTGCAGTAGCCTGTTTCATGGTGATGATGGTTCATGTTACAGAGAATTTCTACATTATGGACTATGCGGCAGGTGAGAATATGGTCAGGATTGCTGATGATGCCAACAGATTTTGGATAGCATTATGGAATGGTGGAATTGCAAGAACCTGCGTTCCTCTTTTTATGATAGCCTCGGCATTCCTTTTGGTTCCGATGAATCCGGGTACAACAATGCTTCAGTTTTATAAAAGCAGATTTCTTCGTATCGGTCCTCCGACATTGATTTTCCTTCTGATATATTCGGTTGTGCCTGTCCTGTTTGGTTATTTCGGCTGGAATGATGCTGGAAGATATCTGATGCGTCTGCCTTTGAATTTCCCGGATATGGCAGGACACATGTGGTTTATGTATCCTCTGATCTCTCTATACCTCATTATACCGATTGTATCTCCATGGCTTGAAAAGGCATCTGCGAAGGAAGAACTTGTGTTCTTGGGACTTTTCGCCCTGTCGACACTGATGCCGTTCATCCATAAGCTGACACCGAATACTTACATTTGGGGCGAATGCTGGTGGAACAATTTCCATATGTTGTGGTACTGCTCCGGCTATCTTGGATATCTGGTCATGGCACATTATATCCGTTTCCATATGAAATGGGAAGTGAGAAAGCGCCTTATCATCGGTGCGGCATGCTTTATACTTGGAAGTGCCTATACTGTCTGGTCACATCTGAGCATGACATCGACAAATGTTCCGCTTTCCCTCCCTTTGATTGAGTATGCATGGGAGTTCTGTACACCGAATGTGCTTCTTGCATCTTTTGGAGCATTTACCCTGTTTACGTGTATTCAGAAGAAGGAGACTCCTAAGCTTGTCTCTGATATAAGCAGGTTGTCTTTTGGAATGTACCTTATACACATCTTCTTCGTCATACCAATCACAGGATTTTTTGTGAATGGCAACCCCGCTGAACCGATCATACCCGTATGGGCGGCAATCCCGGCAGCAACGCTCATATCTTACGTCTGCTGCTATCTGACATGCAGATTGCTATCATACATCCCTGGCAGCAAATATATCATTGGCGCCTAAGTTATTTTTACAATAGGGGCATTTTCATTATCCATATGAGACGGCAACGTCAGTAGAAGGCCTTCTAGGAGGTTTTAGTTGAGAATTGTAAGTCTTTGATAGATAGTGTGTTATGCAATAATTGGTGGGCTAATTAGCCCACCAATTATTGTATAATGTGTTGAGATACAGAGCTTTACATGGCGCGTAGCTCGTTCAGCTATTTCTTTGTGATTTCTACCACCAGAGGAACGAGGTAGTTGGTGCTGCTGTCGTACCAGAAGTCGATGATGAGGCTGTCGGCTTCGTTTTTCCATCCTTTGAATCCGCAGTAGACCTTCTGTCCGGTTGCGTTAATGTAGAAGTAGCCGTTCTTGTTGGCTTCGATGGTGAAGCCCTTGTATTCGGCTGGCAAAATGACTCCGTTCTTATCTGGCTTGATTTCCGGTTCGACTGGCTCTTCCGGCTCTACTGGCTGTTCCGGGTCGGTCTCCGGATCCGCTCCTGTGCCATGTTCAGGGTCGTTCTCTGGAGTCTCTTCCGGACTGCCTTCGTCGCCTTCCTCAGAGTTTCCTCCCTCAGAGTTTCCTCCCTCAGGGTCGCCACCCTCCGGATTTTCATCCTTAGGTTTCCCTCCCTCAGGATCCTCAGGTTCCGGTGCAGGCTCCGGCTCCGGCGGATAGATCCTGTCTACGAACTTCATGACCATTCCTTCTCCAGTCAGAGTCGGAACAGACCATAAAGTCGAATCTATCTGCAGATCGCCGTTGCTTTCGTTATAAATGAAAGGAAAGGCTCCTTTGACACCCTCCATGCAGCAGTAACCCTGCTTGTAGAACGAAATGCCCTTGAATTCGCAGCTGTCAAGCTCTGCCACCTTTTCTCCGTTGAAGAAGTACTCGCCTCTGTAACCTTCCCAGTTGCCCACAGGCGAGTCCAGCGGCCCCAGATAAGGGGCCGGCTTACAAGAAAAAGCGAGGAAGGCAAAGGCTATTATATAAATAAGTCTCTTCATTATTTTCTGAATTTGATGCAACACCAGTTGTCGATCGAATCATGACTTACATATTCGAGTCCCGATGCGGCTGCAGTTCCAATAAGCATAGGCATATCCTCTACGTAGAATCCACTCACAAACAAAAGGCCGCCCTTGTGGAGCGAGTGTGCGTATGTGCCCATGTCCTGAAGAAGGATGTTTCTGTTGATGTTCGCCAGGATCACGTCGTATGTGTTTCTCTGGAGGAGGGAAGCGTCGCCGCAGCAAGTCTCGATCCTTGTTCCTACGCGGTTCAGGCGGGCATTGTCATATGCTGATATCGCCGCAACCGCATCGATGTCGATTCCGTACACCTTTGCCGCCTTCATCTTTGCCGCAAGGATCGCAAGTATGGCTGTTCCGCAGCCCATGTCTAGAACCACCTTATCCTTCACCTCAGCCTCATTTTCAAGCAGGGCACGGCACATCATATATGTGGTCTGGTGATGGCCTGTTCCGAATGCCATCTTAGGATCGATGGTGATGTTGAAACGTGTCTTCTTGAGGCCCTCATGGAATGATGCCTTGATGGTGCACTTGCCGTCCACGACGATAGGGGTGAACTGGCTTTCCCATACTGCGTTCCAATTGACCGCCGGCATGAGGTTGGCACTGAAATCCACGTCGAATCCCATACCTTCTATGCCGCTCAGAACCACTTTAAGTTCGTGTGCATCATAAAGTTCCTTCTGTATGTAACATCTGAGATACGGATCATCCATTGTGAATGATTCGAACGGAAGTTCGCTGATCTCTGCTGTAACTATTTCTGCGTTCTCTTCGCTGAACGGTGCGATGCTGATCGCTACCTCAATGTATTCCTGGCTGTTCATTGCTGGTGTTTTCAGTTGTTTCTGTTATATCTGTATCAGGCTTCTGGGCCTCTTCAAGTTGCTTCTTTTCCTCTTCCGAAAGTTCCTCCATCTGCTGCTCCGCTGCATTTACATATCCTATCTGCTGCTTCAGCTCCTCGATCGCCTCCTGCTTTTCGTTCTCCCTGACAGCAATTTCGACTCCCTTTTCAAAGATGTTGCGGATCGACTCCACAAGGTTTATCTTCGTCTCGTCTATCACGGTCGTGAATACAGGGACATTTATATTCTTGTATTTCGGCTTTCCTATCTTGAATTTCATGCTGTCAAAGTCAGGTCCATATAGGTCAACTCCGATCTTGAATACCATAGGCGAACGTATGATCGAAACATGATACTTGAACGAAAGGTCAAGATTCTGAAGTCCGCTCAAGGCAAGGGTGTATCTGTCAAGCTCTACGACAAACGGGAATACCTCCAGCGTGTTGTCCTTTATCACGCCTTCAACCGTCATCCTGTCTATCTTACCTTCACGTACATTTCTGAATTTCAGCTTCTTGGCAAGACTGCTGAATACTTCGTTGTCGCTCATCGTGAGGTTTTCTCCACCTATTCTGATGACGCCGTTGATGCTTGGGGTAAGTATGTTCATGCATGTGTCAAGGCTTGCTGTAGCCGCGATCTCGCAGTCCACAAGACCCTTGAACGAATTGAGCAGAGGCATGATGGTATCGATTGCAGGCATCATGGCGATGACCTTTTCTGTAGTGACATCGCTGAGGTTAAAGCTGAATCCCGTGCGGATGTCCTTCTTGGTACGTGTGGCGTAGAAACCTTCGAATTCTGCACTTCCCATATTTGTTTCCGCCTTTGAATTCACAACCTGCAGACATCTTTCCTTCATCATCATCTCGGCGCTGAATCGGCTTATATCGAGGTCAGAGAATTTTATGTTTGTCGCGTCTATGCCGACTTTGGCGTTGACGTTTGCCGGTATCACGAGCAGGGCGTCAGTGTCTTCGGTCTCAAGACTGTCCGCCACCACCATCTTCAAGAACTCCGAGTCGGACACCTCTGACATTTCTTCACCGTCAGCAGGAGGTGAGTATGATGCACCCGAGTTGAAAGCCGCGAGAAGTTCGTCGGCATTCATCTTTTCGCTGGAAAGTCTAAGGTCAACATTGTATGTGCCTCTTCCCAGAAGCGCTCTTCGAAGGCCGGAAACCGATCCGCTGGCTGCGATCTCGGAGTCTCCTGAATTCATCTTGAAACTGTTGATCTTCAGTTCGTTGTTGTTCAGACTCATGTCCATGCCCTTGAAGATGTTCCTCAACGGGAAATATGGAGTCATGAGAATGCCGGTACGTACATCCAGGTCGCAGTTTATGTCCCACTCCCTGAAATACTTCGCCAGACTTCCGTCAAGCTTAAAACTGATGTCCTTTGCCTTGAAGTCCTCCTCTGTCATCCAATCCGGAAGTTGCCTTGCCTGGCGTTCGGCCCTCATAAGTGCTGGAAGCGAGTCTCGAGGTACGTCAGGATGTGCCAGCATAAGCGAATCCATGAGCGCTTTCCTTCTTTGTCTGCGCTCGAGAGTGTTCATTACCGCCCGTCCTGCAAGGGTCGCATCAGTAAGGATGACACGTCCGGACTCCTCTCTCAGATATATTCTCTTGTTGGTGCTTGTCACACTCAGAACCGGGATCTGCGGGCTTCCTTTCTTAGGAACCATCTGGAAGCTGTTGAGAGTATTGTCCAGCATAATGGAAACGCCGTCCCCGTCCTCCACTGTGAGACTCTTGGCGTTGACATGTCCTCCAAGAGGATGTATCCTGGTTGTGTCTGTCTGTGAAAAGGCATTTACCGAGTTCTTGGCAGAGAATGACATCTCCTCTCCTTTGACGGAAATGGCGTCAAACATCGATATGTCCGCATTTGCGATGCTTCCGTTTATTGCAAGCAGCTTGAACGTCCTGCCCGGATCCTTGACCGAAGTCTTGGTTTCAGGCCCAATTTCGAAGTCTATGCCCTGGGTGGAAATAAAGATCGTGTCCTTTGGAGAATTCAGGACGATTCCCTCGCTTGTCAGCGCTCCTGTCAGATCTGCCTTTGCGAAATTGTAAATGTCCATTTCAGAAAGCCTGATGCTTCCTTTGATATTGGCGGACACGTTTCCGCTGGCTTCGACTCCATAATGTCCCGGGAAGAAGGTGAGAAGCGAGTCTGCCGACGCCCTCAGCTTGCCGCTGATGCCGATAAGAGGGTCGCTTCCAAGCAGATCAGCCGCGCTTCCGGCAGCCTGCAGATGCAGACCGTATGTGTTTATACTGGCCTCCTCCACATCTACGTTGATGCATCCGGATTCGTCGGATGCGGCTGTGGCATGGAAGGCCATCCTGACGTCATGGGCAAGCTCTCTATGGCTTATTCCGGCCTCAGGGACGCTGAGGGCCACATCTATAGATGGTAGCTGTCCGTTGCCAAGAGCGCCTTTGCATGTGCCCTGGACCGATACTGTGGCGTCTGTCCTGATGTCTTTAGCTTCCGGTATGAAATTCTTTACGAATCCGTCTATCAGATCCTCGACCTTGCAGCTGTCGACCAGAAATCTGCTGTCTATCTCGGTCTTTCCGCCGGCCCTCCTGAGATCTGCATCGAATCGGATAGGTATTGCCGCAATCTCGGCTTTGAACCCGTGCATGGCTATTGCCGGTACTGTGTCCTCAGGGAACGCAGCCGTGCCTTTTATAGACATAGGGACATGAATTCGTCCGAAAGTCCTGGATGCGATCAGTGCCTTGGCCTCGGCATGGAGGTCGAGGTGGTCGTTGTGCTCATGCATGTGGAGCTTGTTCAGACCGAAACCTATCGTGTCTGCTGCAAGGCGTCCCGCAACCATAAGGCTGTCGATGCTGAGTCTGATCTTGTTCCTTTCGGCCTTCTTGGTGTCCAGCCTGCCGTCAAATGCCATTCTCTTTACATCTACCAAAGCAAAGAGCGTATCCTCGCTGTCGGTATAGACGATGTGAGGGTGGTCGGCGAATCGTATTCTTCCTACAGAAATCGGAGGAAGCACTGTCTTTGCGGTATCCTGATCGGGTTCGAACCTGACGATGTTCCAGTTTGCGTTGAGACTGTCGTATGAATGGACGAATATCCTCGGCTTTACAAGAATCACATGAGGGATGCTGATCTTTCCGGCAATCAACGACGGGATGTTGATGCCTGCGGAAAAATGCTTGAATGATGCAAGCGTGTCAGCGGTTTCTCCGTTACCCTGATAGAGAAGCCTGCCTTGTGGACTCAAGGCTTCTAGAGAGTCGAAGCGTTCCGCCGGATATGTCAGAGCTCCGTCCTCGAGGGCAATGCCCACGTTCGGGAAATGACGGAACATCGATACCTTTATCTTTCTGAATGAAAGGTCGCCGTCGATATATTCGGGGGCTATCCTGTCAACCACCTTTGCAAGGACGGCAGGGGAGAGCGCTGCCTGAAGCAGGAGCAACAGGGCAAGCCAGATTCCGGCTATCCACAGCACGACCTTGAAGAGCCTTTTCAAGATTCTCTTTCCGGGAGCCTGTGGCATGGTTTCCAGTGTATTTGCAGTACCGTTTTCCTCTTTCATTGTTAAAAAGTCCGATAAATGGTCGTAACACACAAAGATAGGAAAAATATTCGATGGTTTATCCACAATGGGTTGTTAATATCTATGTAACATTTTTGTTGCACCGATGTCCGTTCCGAGCTAATTTTGTACGTTGAAATATTGAATCATAGATGGATACACCTTTTGTATATGATAAATATGTGACCGGAAAGAACTTCATCGGTCGAAAGACAGAGTGCATGATCCTCGCAAACCTTCTCAAGGCAGGGGAGCATGTCTCTATCTATGAGCCCCCGAAGACTGGCAAGATGTCCGTTATACATCAGACTTTCTACAACCTCAAGAATGAAGGATTCCACTTTATGGTGGCGTTTGTGGATATGCTGAATGTCAGGACATTAAGCGATTTTCTTATCAAGTTCGGAGCTTCGGTGATGAAGTCGGTCGCATCCGTTCCGGACGATTTTGCACGTATCGTCTCTACCCATCTTGCCGACACTCATTTCGTCTTTGACAGGGTAAGATTCATGACCTGCGGAGAGGTGATCTCTCTCAATTGGGTACCGGATAAGAACGATATCGAGAAGGTAATCGAACTCCCTCTCAAGCTCGCTCAGGAGCGCTCTCTCCCATATATTGTGGTTCTCAAGGAATTCCAGAATGTAATGAATGCAGACGAATATGAAGATGTGTTCAAGATCATGGAGAACCATATGAAGTCACGCGACAGGTCCAATCCTTATCCTGCGACATTCCTTATGTCCGGAGCGATGGTCAATGCGATGAAATTCATTTTCGAGGAAAAGCGCTTTTTCTACCGTCTGGTCAATCATGTGGCTTTCGCGCCGGTAGATGATAAGGAGATAATCGAGCACGTAGTAAAGGGATTCCTCAATGGAATGGGTAAGTCTTTTGACAGGAATCTCGCCATGGGAGCCTGTAGCCTCTTTAAGTCTAACTTGTGGTATATCAATCATTTGGCCGCTATTTGTGACGCCCTTTCAAAGGGATTCGTAACTGAAGCGATGATGACGGACGCGCTCAATTCGATGATTTCCGTACATGAACCTCGCTTTGTTTCGATAGTGAATGACCTTACCGACCATCAGCTGAGCCTGATGAGAGCCGTGATGGACGGAGTCGTGAAGTTCAGCGCTTCCGATGTGATCGAGAAATACCATCTTAATTCTTCTGCCAACGTGCGAAGAGTAAAGGATGCGCTGAAGAAGAAGGAGGTCATCACGTTCAATGAAAAGGACGAACCGGTGGTGCTCGACCCGCTTTTTGAATATTGGATCAGCAGATATTATTTTGAAATCGCGGAATAATGAAAAAGAAGAAGATAACGGTTCTTACAGGCGCGGGAGTCAGCGCCGAGAGCGGCATCAGCACGTTCAGAGACAGCGACGGATTATGGGAGAACCATAATGTCGAGGATGTGGCATCGATCGAGGGCTGGTACAGGAATCCGTCCCTTGTGCTTGACTTCTACAATGCGCGTCGTGCCCAGCTTTTCACCGTCAGACCCAATGCGGCACATGAGGCTATCGCTTCGCTTGAGAAGGATTTCGATGTGACTGTGGTGACGCAGAACGTGGACAATCTCCATGAAAGGGCAGGCAGCACAAGGATAATCCATCTTCATGGCGAGCTGACCAAGGTCCGCCCGGAGAACTGCTGCAACGACCGGGACGGCTATTCTGAGGAAACTGTGTTTGACATAGGTGCCGATGAGATCCATATCGGTGACATGGCCCCTAACGGAGCCCAGCTCAGACCGCACATAGTATGGTTCGGAGAGGCAGTGCCAAAGATCGAGGCTGCGATCGATGCCGTTGAGGCTGCAGACATCATCCTTATAGTAGGTACATCCCTCCAGGTATATCCCGCCGCAGGCCTCTACAGATATGCTAAGATGACCACTCCTATATATATAATCGACCCTAAGGACGTGCCGGTTCGCGACGGCCGTCTCACTCATATTAAGGATGTGGCTACCAAAGGAATGGAAACATTCAAAAATCTCATAAATTCAAAATAAGGTGCTTGGAAATTAAAATATTATGTCTATCTTTGCAGCCCTATAATGAAAAGGAGGTGATTTAGACATGATTATAGTTCCAGTAAAGGATGGTGAAAGCATCGAGAAGGCTCTCAAGAAGTTCAAGAGAAAGTTCGAGAAGACAGGTGCAATCCGCGAGCTTCGCGCAAGAAAGAACTTCGTTAAGCCGTCAGTGAAGAAGAGAATTCAGATGCAGAAGGCTATCTACGTTCAGCAGCTTCAGCTCAAGGACGAGCAGTAATTTTATAAAAGAAGATTATTTACAGATCGACAAGCCAATGATAAAGAGCTGTCCAGGACAGCCGCTTGCTTTCTAAAACTTTTAATATTTACAAGTTTTTATGTACGCAATCGTAGACATTGCAGGCCAGCAGTTTAAAGTAGAGGCTGGTATGGAAATCTTCGTCAACCGCCTCGCGGCTGAGAAGGGTGCTGCTGTCGAGTTCGACAAGGTACTCCTTATCGACGCAGACGGAGCAGTAAAGGTAGGCGCACCATATGTAGAGGGTGCAAAGGTTACAGCAACTGTACTCGACGACACTTGCAAGGGCAAGAAGGTTCTTGTATTCAAGAAGAAGCGTCGTAAGGGTTACCAGAAGTGTAACGGCCACCGTCAGTATCTTACAAAACTTCAGATCAATGCGATCGCTTAATTAATTGAGGAGGAACAGAATATGGCACATAAAAAAGGCGTCGGTAGTTCTAAGAACGGTCGTGAGTCACATAGCAAACGACTTGGTATCAAGAAATACGGTGATCAGGCTGTAAAGGCTGGTAACATCCTCGTTCGTCAGAGAGGTACAGTTCACAACCCAGGTCTCAACGTAGGTATGGGTAAGGATCACACTCTTTACGCTCTTATTGACGGTAAGGTAAGCTTCCGCAAGAAGGCTGACAACAAATCTTACGTCTCGGTACTCCCTTTTGAGAACTAAGACTCGGGATTTTATGACAATGATAGAGGACTGTATTCCCGAGTAGGGTACGGTCCTCTTTTTAATTTTAAAACAATACAACATGCTGACACTCAAACTTCTTCGCGAAAACCCTGAGTTCGTTATCGCGAAGCTTGCAGTCAAGAATTTTGATGCAAGGGAGATCGTTGAGAAGATCAACGTTCTCGACCAGAACAGACGTGCTCTCCAGACAGAGCTTGATGCCTGCCTGGCAGACCAGAAGAAGAAGGCCGCTCTTATCGGCGGTTTCATGAAGGAAGGTAAGAGAGAAGAGGCTGAGGCTGTAAAAGCTGAGGTTGCTGCTCTCAAGGCTCGTTCCGCAGAAATTGAGAAGACATCAGAGGAGAACAACACAGAGCTTAACTCGCTGCTTGTGCTCCTTCCAAATATACCATGCGACCAGGTTCCTGAAGGAAAGACAGCAGAGGACAACGTCGTAGTAAAGATGGGTAACGAGATCCCTGAGCTCGGAGAGAACAATCTTCCTCACTGGGATCTTGCAAAGAAGTATGACATCATCGACTTCGACCTCGGCGTAAAGCTTACAGGTGCAGGTTTCCCTGTATACAAGGGCAAGGGTGCAAGACTTCAGAGAGCCCTCATCAACTATTTCCTCGATCAGAACACTTCAGTGGGCTATCTTGAGGTGGAGCCACCGGTAATGGTGAATGAGGCTTCAGGCTTCGGTACAGGACAGCTTCCAGACAAGGAAGGCCAGATGTACCATGCTACAGCTGACAACTTCTATCTCGTGCCTACAGCAGAGGTTCCTGTCACAAACATCTATCGTGATGTAATCCTCGGAAACAACGATTTCCCTGTGAAGATGACTGCATATACTCCATGCTTCCGTCGTGAGGCCGGTTCATATGGAAAGGATGTGCGTGGACTCAACCGTCTCCATCAGTTCGACAAGGTCGAGATCGTTCGCATCGAGAAGCCTGAGGAGTCTTATGCTGCTCTGGATGAGATGATTGCACATGTTGAGAAGCTTGTTTCAAGCCTTGGACTTCCATACAGAATCCTCCGTCTTTGCGGTGGTGACATGAGCTTCACTTCTGCAATCACATACGATTTCGAGGTGTATTCTGCAGCTCAGGGACGTTGGCTTGAGATCTCTTCAGTTTCCAACTTTGAGTCATATCAGGCAAACCGTCTGAAGCTCAGATATAAGGATGCTGAAGGAAAGGTTCAGCTTGCTCATACCCTTAATGGTAGCTCGCTCGCTCTTCCACGCGTGGTTGCTGCTCTTCTTGAGAACAATCAGAAGGCTGACAGGATCGAGATCCCTGAGGCTCTCCGTCCATATACAGGATTCGACTACATTGACTAGTCCTCCTGTCATTCTGAACGAAGTGAAGAATCTTTTGAAAGATCAGAAAATCATATTAGGAATTGACCCTGGAACCAATATTTTAGGTTACGGGGTCATTTCTGTTGATTCCAAGGGCCCGCATTATGTTGACATGGGGGTCTTTGATCTAAGAAAGATAAAGGATCCATTCGAAAAACTGGCAAATATCTTTGCCGGAGTAGGAGAACTGCTGGAGCAGCACAATCCTGATGAGCTTGCCGTGGAATCCCCGTTCTACGGTAAGAATGCTCAGGTGATCCTCAAGCTTGGCCGGGCACAAGGGGCTGCGATAACAGCTGCAGTAATGCGAGGAATACCGGTAGCAGAATACGCTCCAAGAAAGGCCAAGATCGCAATTTGCGGAAATGGTGCAGCCTCTAAGGAACAGGTAGCGATGATGATACAGAAGACCCTCCACGTGGAGTTGGATCCGAAGTATCTGGATGCTACAGATGCCCTTGCGATAGCATTGTGTCATCATTATCAGATCTCCAATCCTCTCGCCGGCGTTGGCGGGAAATCGGATTGGAAGAAGTTCCTGGAAAACAATCCTGACAGGATAAAGAAATAGGGATTTTCCCCTCTTTTGGCAAATGGTGTCGGTACTTTTTTTGTAGTAATTCCGACGCTATTATTTATTGACTGAACTACACTATGAAGAATATTCTGCTTCTCTTTATCAAGAGAATTATCATATCATGTGCCCTTATTCTTATAGGACAATCAGCCTTTGCCCAGGCGACATACACTGTAAAGCTCAAGCTTATAGACGAGAAGACTTCTGAACCGGTTTCATATGCAACAGCTTCCCTTACCGTCAAAGGTGAGACGACGGCTGCCCGTTATGTCCTTACGGATGCGGAAGGTGCAGCTTCTCTTACAAAGTTGAAGAAGGGCACGTACATCCTTAAGGCTGAGCTGATGGGATTTAATACTCACCAGCAGGAGATTACTATCGAGAAGGATGTGGATCTCGGACAGATCAAGATGACTGAGGATGTGAAGGTGCTTGACGCGGCGAGCGTCTCGGCTGTCGGCAATCCGATTGTAGTGAAGAAGGATACTATCGAATATTCGGCATCGTCGTTCAAAACCTCTGATAATGATATGCTTGAGGAACTTCTGAAGAAGCTCCCTGGCGTCGAGGTTGCCGCTGATGGCTCGATTACGGCAAACGGCGAAACCATTACAAAGATCATGATCGATGGCAAGCCTTTCTTCCTTGATGACCCGCAGCTTGCTTCGAAGAATATCCCTGCAAAGCTCATTGAAAAGGTAAAGGTAGTAGAGAAGAAGTCTGACCAGGCCTTGTTCACCGGTATCGATGACGGTGAAGAAGAGACCATCATCGACCTCTCTGTAAAGAAGGGAATGATGGACGGATGGTTCGGAAACATAATGGGCGGTGGCGGTCACGATGTTCCTGGCGAAGGCTCTGATATGAATGATCCGAGATTCCAGGCTGCTGCCATGATGGGTAAGTTCGGTGACAAGACCCAGTTGAGCGTGATTCTCAATGGAAACAATACCAACAACCGTGGATTCAACGATGTGGCCGGAGGAATGATGTCCGAGATGCGTGGCGGTGGAATGGGCCGCGGCAATGGCGGCTGGGGCGGTGGCAACGGCATTTCAACCTCATGGATGGGTGGACTCAACGGAACATGGGACCTTTTCGACGGTGATATGGAACTTTCCGGAAACTATCTTTACAATCGTTCCGAGCGTGTCGTCGAAGAGGAAAGTTCAAGAGTCACATATATGGAGGATGGAAGCCAGCTTCTGAACAGAAATGCCGGCGCGAATACCTCACGTTCGCAGGGAAACCGCTTCGGAATGCGCCTGGAGCATGATTTTTCGGAGAATACATCCTTGGTCTTCGAACCTCAGTTCAATTTCGGAAGCGGCAGTTATGCCGAGCATTCCGAGTTCAATACGGACCGTGCATCCGGAGCCGATACCACCCACACAAACCGAGGATTCACTGATAATCTTGGTGATAACAGCAACTGGACAGCAAGCGGATTCGTCCTTCTGCGCCAGAAGCTTGGAAAGCCGAGAAGAACCATATCATTCAACCTTCGATACAACTTCAGGAACAATGAAATGCTGGGATATAATCAGTCATTGACCTATTCTGACGGCAACAATGACGGTGCATGGGATCAGAACCCAGAGGTTGTAAACCAGAAGATCGAGAGAATCTCGAAGAATGCATCCCTGAACGGACGCATCGTCTATACGGAACCTCTTGCCGAACATCTCAATCTCGAGGTGAACTATCAGTACGGATGGAACAGGAACATTTCAAAGAAGATCGCATACAACAGCGGAAACATAGGTGATGCTCTGGGGCAGGACGTCAAGTCGCTGATCTATCAGGAACAGGGTTCAGTCAAGGACCTTACATATTCCAACGATATCCTCAACCGTACCATAAATCAGCGAGGCGGTTTGAGCCTCAGCTATCAGAAGCCCGGTATCCGTGCGCAGGCAGGTTTGGCTCTGACTCCTACCGATACATACAATGAGACCAACGGCAAGACATACCGTAATACGGTGGTCAACTGGGCTCCGCAGGCCTCGTTCAATTATGAATTCAATGACTATGCTCATATGAGGGTGCGTTACAACGGCCGTTCGAACCAGCCTTCGACCTCGCAGCTCATGCCTGTGCCGGACAACTCGGATCCATTGAATGTGTCATTGGGTAACCCATACCTTCAGCCGTATTTCAACCATAATCTCAATGCCAACTTCGGCTATACGAACAAGGAGACATTTACTTCCATTAATGGAAATGTAGGCGGAGGTATGGTGGATAATGCGATCACTAATGCAAAATGGTATGACAATGCCGGAGCTCAGTACTCGATTCCTGTTAATGGCCCCGGAACATACTCGGCAAACGGACGAATCATGATAAACACTCCGATTGCCAAATCTGATTTCTCTATCTTCTCGATGACGAATGCAAGCTACAACCAGTCGACTTCGTTCATCGGAAAGGGAACCCTTGACAGCGGAAAGTATTATAATGCCGAAACTGCAGAATTCAACTACGACCTCTTCCATGAAGATTATCCGGATCTGAGCAAGGCTGATGATGTCTTTACCACCAACAAGACCCAGACCATGAGCCTCATGCAGAGACTCCGTCTTACGTATAGGACTGATTTTGTGGAACTCGTGGCCGGAGGACGAACAAGAATGTCGAAATCATGGTACACCATGACTGCTGCCAATATCAATACGACATGGAGCAATCAGGTGGAGTTTTCAATGAACTGGACTGTCCCTGGAGGAATGAACATCATAGCTGATGCCGACTACAACTGGTATAACGGCTATACCACTCCACAGGAGGATGAGATCATCGTCAATGCCGAGATCACGCAGCTTCTCTTCAAGAACAAGTTTACCCTTGCCTTGAGAGCATATGATATCTTCGGCCAGTCCAAGAACCTTTCTGTGTCGGACAACCAGAATATCCATCAGGAGGTGCGAAACAATACCCTTGGAAGATATGTGATCCTTTCTCTCACATACCGCTTCGGAACATTCGGAGGCAACGGTAATAGAGGCCAAAGAGGATATTATCGCAGATAATTTTTAAACCTTTAGCAAACCAACGTGTCTATATATGCGGTGGCTGAGAAGGGCCGCCGTGTTTTTTTATAAAAATCCGTTTATGAAGTACAGAATTGTCAGAATCTTAGTCACACTTGCCCTCTCATTGGTGGCAACTGCAGCGTACGCACAGAACTCATTCAAGGTGAGCTTGAAGCTCGTGGATGGAAATACAGGTGAACCTGTAGGCTTTGCAACCACATCCCTTACAGTATCGGGTGCGGATGAAGCTTTGAAGTATGTGCTGACAGACAGCGAAGGTGTGTCAGAGTTTACCAAAGTAAAGAAAGGAACCTATGTCCTTAAGGCTGAAATCATGGGATATAAGCCTTATACACAGGAGATTACAGTAGAAAAGAACCTCGATCTCGGCACAATAAAGATGGCCGAGGACGTGGAAGCGCTTGATGCAGCGAGTGTATCGGCGGTAGGTAACCCTATCATCGTGAAGAAGGATACCGTAGAGTATACGGCTTCCTCATTCAAGACCTCAGACAATGATATGCTTGAGGACCTCCTCAAGAAGCTCCCTGGCGTCGAGGTCAATTCTGACGGTTCGATTACAGCTAACGGTGAGACAATCACCAAGATCACCATCGACGGCAAGACATTCTTCCTCGATGACCCTCAGCTCGCATCCAAGAACCTTCCAGCAAAGATGATCGAGAAGGTAAAGGTTGTGGAGAGAAAGTCAGAACAGGCTCAGTTCACAGGAATCGATGACGGTCAGGAGGAATTCATCATCGACCTCTCTATCTACAAGGGTATGATGGACGGATGGTTCGGTAACCTCTCAGGCGGTGCTGGACACGACCTTCCTGATGAAGGATATTATAATGATGAGCATAAGTTTGCTGATGAGGGATGGCGTTATCAGTCAGGAGCTATCGTGGGTAACTTCAAGGACCACAGCCAGCTCACTCTCATCCTCAATGCCAACAATACAAACAACCGTGGTTTCAATGACCTTGCAGGCGGCATGATGGGCGGCATGATGGGCGGCGGTATGCGTGGCGGCATGGGCGGCGGCATGGGCGGCGGCATGATGGGCGGCGGCATGATGGGCGGCGGTATGGGCGGCGGCATGATGGGCGGCATGGGCGGCGGTATCACCAGCTCTTGGATGGGCGGTGTCAACGGCGCATGGGACCTTTACGACGGCGACATGGAGCTCTCAAGCAACTACCTTTATAACGGATCGAACTCATATACAGAGCAGGAGAGCCACCAGATTACCTATATGCAGGACGGAAGCCAGCTTATCAATGATGAGACAGGAACAAGTACCAGAAACACAGGTGGTCACAGATTCGGTGTACGTCTCGACCATGAGTTCTCTCCAAACTCATCTATCCTCTTCGAGCCGCAGTTCAATTTCGGAGGCGGAGACTTCAATGAATATTCGGATTTTGCAACAAACACAATAGGTGCAGACGGTGTTGAGAGAAAGACCAATGATGGTTTCAGCACCAGCTATGGCGACAACAAGAACTGGACAGCCAGCGGACGTTTCCTCTACAGACAGCGTCTTGGAAAGGCTGGAAGAACATTGTCATTGAACGCAAACTATAACTTCAGCAACAATGACATGACCAGCTTCAACCAGTCATTGACTCAGGTTGATGCAAATCAGGATAACCAGTGGGATGCAAATCCGGAGATCGTAAACCAGAAGTATCTTCAGAATTCGAAGAGTTCTTCATTGACCGGACGCCTCGTCTATACAGAGCCTCTTTTTGAGCAGCTTTATCTTGAGGCAAGCTACCAGTATTCATGGAGCAGAAGCAACAGCACAAAGGATGCTTTCAACAGCGGTAGCAGCGAATTCGGTGACGGTTACATCCTCTACAATCCTGTAGGCGAGACTGCAGATCCTCTTTATTCGAATTCAATCCTGAATGAGAATATCAACCAGAGAGCCGGACTTACTTTCAGCTGGCAGACTGAAAAGCTTACAGCACAGCTCGGAGCTTCGGCTAACCCGACACATACTTACAACGAGACAAATGGAAAGACATATTCAAGCGACGTCCTGAACTGGTCACCTGAAGCAAGAATCCGTTTCTACTTCAATGACTACACAAACATGCAGCTGAACTATAACGGCCGTTCTGCTCAGCCATCTACATCACAGCTCATGCCTGTTCCGGACAACACAAACCCATTGAACGTATCGCTCGGTAACCCTTACCTCCAGCCATACTTCAACCACAATGCTCGTTGGAACTTCGGATATACCAACATGAAGTCATTCATGTCTATCAATGGTAACATCTCAGGAGGAATGGTTCAGAACGCGATTACAAACGCTCAGTGGTATGACAAGGCCGGTGTACAGTACTCGATTCCTGTGAACGGTCCTGGAACATACAATGCGAACACAATGTTGATGATCAACTCACCTCTCGGAATGTCTAACTTCTCGATCATGTCGATGACAAATGCCCGTTACAACGAGTCTACATCGTATATCGGCGCGAGCAGCCTTGATTCTGACAAGTACTATAATGCAGAGGATGTGTCATTTGACTACGAGGCATTCAACAGAGATTTCGACTCTCTCCTCAAGGGCGGTCAGCTGACTGAAAACAAGACTATGACAACAGGTGTGATGCAGATGCTCCGACTCACTTATAGAAATGATTTCGTAGAGCTCATCGCAGGCGGTAGAACAAACATGTCGAAGTCATGGTATACAATGAACTCAGTAAACCAGAAGGCTACATGGACAAACAACGCTTCATTCGAGATGAACTGGACTCTTCCATTTGGAATGAACCTCATCACAGATGTAAACTATAACTGGTATAACGGCTATACAACTCCTCAGGAGCCAGAGTTTGTATGGAATGCAGAGATCACACAGCTTCTCTTCAACAACAAGTGTACTCTTGCCCTCAGAGCATATGACCTCCTCAACCAGGCGAAGAGCCTTAGAGTTACAGACAACTCCAACTACCACCTTGAGAGCCGTTCAAATACTCTCGGACGTTATATCGTAGTTGCATTCACATACCGATTCGGAACATTCGGCGGCAACCGCGGTAACCGTGGACCAGGAATGGGAATGGGTCGTGGCGGAATGCGTGGCGGTCCAGCCGGCGGTCCTATGGGCGGCGGAATGAGAGGCGGAATGGGCCGTGGCCCAATGGGTCCTCCTCCAGGCGGAATGATGAGATAATGATTATCTCTTCGTTGCGAACCTTACTGCAAGTGCCAGAAGAAGGAGAACAAAGAGGAAGGTGCAGAGGCGACCGGTGATGTCGCCATGAGAAACGAAGAATGTGATATCATCACGCAGCGGAATGCTGCTTTCGATTACAGCCGGCTCCCACCAAGGGGTCGGCTGGATTATTTCTCCTGACGGAGCGATGATGGCGCTGATGCCGGTATTGGCGCAACGTGCGATCGCGCGACGTGTCTCAATGGCTCTCAAAGAAGCATAGCTAAGATGCTGTCTGTAGCCAGGTGTATTGCCCCACCATGCGTCATTTGTGATGATGGCCATCGCGCGTGCTCCCTTGCGGACATAGCCGGTATAATACTCTCCGTAAACCGATTCGTAACATACGGCACTGCCGACAGGAATTGCGCTACCATCTGTGCCCTTGACCTCAAGCAGGCTTATCTCGTCCTGTCCCACGCATCTTCCCATCACTCCTCCAAGCATATCGTCGATCCTGCAGAAGATGGCAGGATAAGGAGTCTTCTCGACTGCGACGACAAGCTTGCTTTTGTGGAAAATGTCCGTACGTGCGGTTCCGTCTATCATCAGAGCCGAATTGTGCGATTCCACCCAGATACCCTCACGGATGTGACGCGCTGTCGCTGATGGTCTCTCATCCTGATAGATGTAGTCATATGATGATGCGCCGAAAAGCATATTTACGCCGGGATACTCCTGCAGAAGGGTAGTGAAACGCCTCCATGTACGGCTTCTCGGGTAGTCGCCGCATACAATGTCGCTGGTGAATGTCTCGGGAGCTACGACCAGCAGGGGAGTCTGGACGCTGTCCGCCTTGCGCTCCTTGAGAGCTGATACGATCTGTCCTTCCAGCAGGGCATTCTGCTGATCCTGGCTCATAGCCTGGAATTTGTTGTAAGGGTCGATGTTCGGCTGTACGATGACAACGGGGAGCATCTCCTCAGCGGACATGGAATCCTTGTACTTTGCTCCGATTGATGCGGAAGCGATGAACGGAGCAATGAAGAGGGCTGCAAGACCGACGGCAGCAGCTGCCTTCGCCTTTATGTTCCAATTGAATATCCTTCCGTCTGATATGGACACGAGAAGTCCGAAAATGCTGAGGTTGCATGCCCATATCCAAAGAGAACCGCCGAGCGCACCGGTAAATTCATACCATTGGATCGCCCATGTTGTGCGTGCAAATGAGTTGCCGAGCACCAGCCATGGCCATGAAATCTCCGCGTCGAAATAGAATCTCTCCCATGCTATCCATGTGACAGCCAGGAATATATATGGCAGAGCGCCTTTGAATTTCTTCTTGCTCAGACGGAAAAGCCCGAATACCACCGACATCTGCAGCGCGTTGGCGAAGATCGCGAAAAGACCGCCTCCTATAGTTGCGTTGCATACCCAGAAAGTCGTGATGGCGTTCCAGATCACGAATGCCGAATAATGAAATATCCATACGCGTTTCTTCCCTGTAAGATCGGCTATTCTCTCCATGCAGAGCAGAGGAACAAGACCGAAGAGTGCAAGGATTCCTGTATGTGGAACTATGAATGGTATGGACATTGTCACGGCAAAAACCGCTGTCAGTATCCAAAGAAGCATATTTGTGTTTTTCATCTGTAGCTGTCTTTATCAAAAGACAAAGATATAAAAATTATTACTACCTTTGTCTGATAGCATTTGCTTAAAGGATTACAGTCATGCTTGTAGACATGCTCAAAGGTTTTCTCGTAGGAGTCTGCGCGTCGGCACCCATCGGTCCGATAGCCATACTAGTAGTGCAGAAATCATTGAGCAAGGGACATAAGGCAGGTTTCATTTCAGGGCTTGGAGCCAGCGTGGTGGATACTTTTTATGCATTCATTGCCATCTTCGCTCTTGCTTTCGCCCAGAAATTCATCGATGACCATCAGAACCTCATCCTGCTCGCCGGAGGAGCTGTCCTGATAGTACTTGGTCTTAACATGGCATTCTCCGACCCTTTCAGAAAGATGAAGGATGACGGTGAATCTTCCGTCTCTCCTAAAGATTTTGGACAGGCAGTGGCGATGGGCATTTCCAATCCGATGGCGATATTCGTGATGTTCGCCCTTTTCGCCTTCTTCGGACTGGCAAACGATGCCCCTCACAACTGGAGGGTCACACCGATAATCCTTTCTGTAAGTGCTGGTTCCGTTACCTACTGGTTCAGCATCTCATGGATGCTGAGCAAGTTTCGTAAGAACTTCAGAATGAGGACAATACTGTGGATCAGCAGGATCACAGGAGCAATAATAGTAATAATAGGCATAGCTCTTCTCGGACAAGGACTTTTCAATGTCATCTTCAAGGGCATGCCGATAGCATGATGAACTATGGAAAAATCTAAAGTGTATTTTACGGATCTCAGGACCGTACCAGGAAATGACCTTCTGACCAAGCTTGAAAAACTCATCAGACGTGCAGGAATTGCGGATATCGACTTCGAAGGAAAGTTCACTGCAATCAAGATCCATTTCGGCGAGCCGGGAAACATGGCGTACATCCGCCCGAATTATGCTGCGCGCGTAGTGGATGTGATCCGTTCGCTCGGCGGAAAGGTTTTCCTTACCGATGCCAATACCCTTTATACCGGAGGACGTTCAAATGCGGTTGACCACCTTCATGCAGCAATGGAGAACGGATTCAACAGGATCGGAGCACATGCTGACGTTATTATTGCAGACGGTCTGAAGGGTACAGACTACAAGGAAGTTCCGTCAGGCGGAAAGCTTTGCCCTTCTCCGAAGATCGGCGCGGCTATCGCAGACGCAGACATCATCATCTCGATGAACCACTTCAAGGGCCATGAGCAGGCCGGTTTCGGTGGCGCGCTCAAGAACCTTGGAATGGGATCGGCAAGTGTCGGAGGAAAGCTCGAGCTCCACTCAGCATCGCAGCCGATGATCGACGTCGATAATTGTATCGGATGCCGCATTTGTGAGAAATATTGCCGTCATGACGCTGTGAAGGTGGTGGACAGAAAGGCTGTCATCAACTATGACAAGTGCGTAGGATGCGGACAGTGCGTCGCTGTATGCCAGAAGTCAGCAGCAGTAGTGAAGGACTATGAAACATCGGACGTGCTCAACAGCAAGATCGCAGAATATGCATATGCAGTAGTGAATGGCAAGCCGTCATTCCATATCAGCTTCATCATGAACGTATCGCCTAACTGCGACTGCTGGGGTCATAACGACGCCGCCCTTGTCCCTGACATCGGAATCGCTGCTTCATTCGACCCTGTAGCTCTCGACTGCGCATGCGCAGACCTTGTGATTGCGGCTCCAAGCCTTCGTGGCAATGCCATTTCCGATAAGGATGAGGCGCATGAGCATGAATGTACATGCGGACATCACCACCACAAGGGAGATGATAAGTTCCGTATCGTCCATCCGGATACCAACTGGAAGGCAGGAGTTGAATACGGTGAGCAGATCGGCTTGGGAAGCCGCTCATATGAATTGATAAATGTAAGATAAAATGAGTGAAAAGACACAGAAGAAAGGGTTTTTCAGTAATTGGATCGTGCGTAATCTCCTGATTGCGTTCATTATAGCTGCTGTGCTTATTGTTGGCGCAATGGTGTTTCTCAACATTGTGACCAAGCATAACCAGGAGCTCATAGTGCCTGATTTCTCCAATATGACCGTCGCTGAGGCACAGGCCGCAGCAAGTCAGGCAGGAATGAGGGTGGAAGTGACAGATTCTGTCTTTGTCAAGAGGATGAAGAAGGGAGCTGTCCGCGATCAGAACCCGGCTCCAGGTGCCAAGGTAAAGGAAGGCAGGCGCATCTCTCTCACAATCAATGCGATGAATGCCAAGAAGGTGACCATGCCTAATCTCGTAGGTCTTTCCATGCGTCAGGCTCTTGCTGAGCTTCAGACCAGAGGACTTGTGCTCGGAAAGTTCATCTACGTTCAGGATATGGCTACAAACAATGTCCTCAGGCAGCTCAAGGGCAATCGTGAGATCCCTGCAGGTCAGACAGTCGAGACAGATACAGCGATCGACCTTGTCCTTGGACTCAATCCCGATACGGAAGCCAGCACATATGTGCCGTACGTGGTAGGAAAGAGATATGTGACAGCTGTGGACCTTGTGCATAAGCAGTCCCTGAATGTGAAGACCCTGCGTTTCGATGATAGTGTGAAGAACTACGACGACAGCCTCAATGCAGTCGTGTACAGACAGTCTCCGGAGGCTTCCGATCTTCCTGTCAGCCTCGGAAACGATGTGTCATTATACCTTACAGTAGATCCAGAAAGAATCCCGTCTAAATAATGAGCCAGTTCTTTGATTTCAATGAAGATCCTATAGAGGAGTTCGATTCAGCCCAGGCTGGTGATGAGGTTGCCTATGAGGATGAGCAGCAGGAGATGTTCGAGCATTACCGCTTCGATATTTCTGCAGGTCAGGTGCCTATGCGAGTTGACAAGTATCTTGCGACTCATATGGAATATACCTCGCGTCATCGCATTCAGCTTGCGATAAAGGCCGAGTATATCCGCGTCAATGATAAGATTGTGAAGGCTAACTATGTCGTGCGTCCCGGAGATGTCGTGACTTTTGTGATGCCTTATCAGCGCCGCGGCCTTGAAATCCTTCCGGAAGACATTCCTTTGAATATCGTTCATGAAGACGATGATGTGCTTGTGCTGAACAAGGAGGCCGGCATGGTAGTTCATCCTGGACATGGACACTTCAGCGGTACCCTCGTCAATGCTCTTGCTCACCATCTCGGCATATCTCAGGGCCCTGACGC
>JAZRQM010000068.1:0-11775 GCA_045649795.1 Candidatus Cryptobacteroides sp.
TCCCAGTTCGGATTGGAGTCTGCAACCCGACTCCATGAAGTTGGATTCGCTAGTAATCGCGCATCAGCCATGGCGCGGTGAATACGTTCCCGGGCCTTGTACACACCGCCCGTCAAGCCATGGAAGCCGGGGGTGCCTGAAGTACGTGACCGCAAGGAGCGTCCTAGGGCAAAACTGGTGACTGGGGCTAAGTCGTAACAAGGTAGCCGTACCGGGAGGTGTGGCTGGAACACCTCCTTTTTGGAGCAAGTCATGACACGAGCTTTTCGGTGAATGTGCAAGGTCAGTAAGTCTTGCTTTTCTTCAATCTTTTTAAATTATACAGTCCCGTAGCTCAGTTGGTTAGAGCACTACACTGATAATGTAGGGGTCAGCAGTTCAAGTCTGCTCGGGACTACAAAGTTCTTAAAAATTCTGGGGGTATAGCTCAGTTGGCTAGAGCACCTGCTTTGCAAGCAGGGGGTCGTCGGTTCGACTCCGACTATCTCCACTTAAGGTTCGATCTGATGATCGGACCTTTTTTTGTTTCTAGAAATTACCCCTCTTGTGGACTGCAATATGTGAGCGTATTATCCCTGATTCTTCCGCCTCTTGCTTCGTCTACCTTCGGCCTTTCTTTCAACGAAAGTTACTTGGGAATTCGTGTACCTCATCGTATTGAACGTTATTCAGTTCATTCCCTTCTTTTATTCCGCGACACACCCTTTCCCCTCATTTTTCAAGTGTCGCGAGCATGATGATTGTCCAGGGCCTGACACTACTCGCTTCTCTAGTTGTTGTTTTGCCGTGTGTTCCCTGACTGTAGAATATAATGCAGTCAAGGAACGTTTCCTTTTCATAATACTTTACTATTCAATAAGATACAAAAAGAGAGCGTTCCTTGACTCAAGATCTTGCCGCAGTCAAGGAACGCTATATCTATGAATAATGATTTAGAGCGAGTTGTAGCGAGGACTGAATGTGTCGCCCTGCTCAATGTCTCCTGTAGTGAAACCTTTCTTGAGCCAGCGTGAGCGCTGAGCTGATGTTCCGTGGTTGAATGTCTCAGGTACGGCGTAGCCCTGTGCCTGCTTCTGCAGATAGTCGTCTCCGATCCTCGCTGCGATCTCGAGACCTTCCTCAAGGTCGCCAGCCTCAAGCGAGTTGAACATCTCGTTATCCTGATGTGCCCAGAGGCCTGCATAGAAATCGGCCTGAAGCTCAAGACGCACACTTATCTTGTTGGCCTCTGCCTGAGATGTCTGGCTCATGGCAGTATGCGCCTGACGCAGAGTTCCCAGGAGGTTCTGTACGTGGTGTCCTACCTCATGTGCGATAACATATGCATATGCGAAGTCTCCTGCCGAGCCGAACTGCTTCTTCATTGTCGAAAAGAACGAAAGGTCGATGTATACCGACTTGTCACCCGAGCAGTAGAATGGGCCAGACGACGAGGACGCACCTCCGCAGGCTGACTGTACGCTGTTTGTGAAAAGTACGAGTGTAGGAGGCTCGTATGTGAGGCCAAGACGTCTGAACTCTGCTGTCCACACATCTTCGGTTCCGGCGAGTATCTGTCGTGAAAATTTAGCAAGAGCCTCTTCTTCTGCTGTCGGCACATATTCTGTCTGTGAACCACCTCCGGTCAGTACCTCAAGCCCGCCGGCCTGACGTACCACATCAAGGGGATTTCCACCCAGGAGCCAGGTGATTGCACATACAATTACAAGGCCTCCAAGGCCCATTCCGGCAGCTTTGCCACCCTTTCCGCGTATGTCTTTGACGTTGCGGCTTTCTCTTCTTCCGTCTAGTCTCATGGTTATTTAAGTTTCAGGCAGTAAAGTTAATAATAGATTTCTAAAAATCACTATATTTGCAAATTGAGGGAATATGTGTTTGATCATGCTGGACAAGGAACTTTTCATAGAAATGCTGACGATGGATTCGACTTCAGGAAATGAAGCCGAGTTCGCTGACTTTCTTGCAGAAAGGCTTCTGACCCAGCGCTGTAAGGTGGAGAAGTTCGATGTCGGAGATGGTACGAAGAACCTCCTTTTCAGCTGGGGCGAGCCGCGTGTGGTCTTCTGCACGCACCTTGACACCGTACCACCATATATTACTCCTGTAGTGGATGAAACCTCAGATGTCGTATTCCGCGGTCGCGGCACATGCGATGCCAAGGGACAGATATTTGCGATGTATCACGCATGCAGAGCTTTGGATGCCAAAGGCTATGAAGGTTTCGGTCTTCTGCTTCTTGCAGGTGAGGAGACAGGTTCGTTCGGTGCGAAGGCATTCAGAGAACAGCATCCGGGAGCGGAATGGGTGATTGTCGGAGAACCTACAGACAACTGCATGGCCTCAGCCAGCAAGGGAACCAAGGCATTCGAAGTTACATTTGAGGGCAAGGCATTCCATTCGGGATATCCGCAGTACGGACTGAGTGCGATAGAGATGTTCAACGATTTCATGAATGCGCTCCGCAGCATCGGATTCCCTCAGGATGATGTGCTTGGAGATACCACATGGAATATAGGAAAGCTTTCGAGTGACAATCCTCAGAATATCCTCAGTGACAGGCTGACCTGCCGAGTGTATTTCAGGACCACATTCGAATCAGACGAAATGGTCTGCAATGTGATGAAGAACATCGCTGGGGAAGGTGCGAAACTGCGTTTCGGTCGCAGAATGGCCCAGGATGGCTCGGATATAGCTGGAAGAGATGTGGCTCAGTGGCAGAGGATGATGACGGTCAAAGCATTGGGAGGCGATTCGCCGACAAGGTACGAAACATTGGAGGGCTTTCCGACCAAGCCGGTGGCATTCGGAAGTGATGCCCCTCAGCTTTACAACTTCCGCAGGAAGATCCTGTGCGGTCCGGGTTCGATCCTCGTAGCCCACAGACCTGAGGAGAACATCGCCCTCACCGATCTGGAGACTGCAACAGAAAATTACGTACGGATGTACGAAACTCTGGTGGACATAAAATGATATCACCGGACCAATAAATAGAATATAAAACAGAAACAGATATTATGATAGTTATGAAGTTTGGCGGCACATCTGTCGCAAATTTCGAGGCAATAACAAGGGCCATCTTCATTGTAGGTGGCAGACTTGATAAGAAGCCTGTAGTAGTAGTGTCAGCCTTGTCGAAGGTAACGGATCTCCTTTATAGGATATCTGACGCGGCAGCGGCTGGAAATGTAAATGAGGCAAAGAATCTTATGGACGAGCTCAGAAGCCGTCACGTAAATCTGGCGTCAGATCTTCTGGAGCAGAGCCCTGCTCTTAAGGAGAGTGCCGTGAACCGTGTGAATGCCATCTGTGATTCTTTGGAGAGCCTTGTCAATGCAGTGTGTGCTGTAAAGGAGCTTTCGGATAGAAATAAAGCTATCATCATATCTAACGGTGAGCTCCTTTCATCTACGATCATCTGCTTCGTCATGAATGCAAAGGGCATCAGGACCAATTTCATCGACGCCCGCCAGATGATGATCACAAGCGACGAATATCTCAAGGGAGAGCCAGTGGTCAACGAGATCACAGCTCGCGTGCCTGCCATCATCGAAGAGGCTTACAAGGGCATGGATGCCGTAATCACACAGGGATTCATCGGATCGAACCTTTCAGGAGAACAGACCGTGCTCGGACGAGGCGGTTCTGACTATTCGGCATCCCTCATAGGTATGGCCATCGACGCAGAGCGCATCGAGATATGGACAGATGTGGACGGAGTACGTTCTGCGGATCCTCGTACGGTCGAGAATACCAAGTATCTTGAGAAGATTTCATTCGAGGAGGCTGCCGAGATGGCGCATTTCGGTGCCAAGGTCCTTCATCCTCTCACCATCGAACCTGCTGTAAAGAAGAACATTCCGATCTATGTGCTCAACTCGATGAATCCTTCAGGCAAGGGCACCGCGATCCTTCGCAGCGAGCTTATCGAGGACGGTGTGAAGTCGGTTTCATTCAAGGAGAACATCCGCGTGATCAATATCTTCTCGATGAAGATGATCAATACTTCCGGCTTCCTTCGCCGCGTATTCGAAATCTTCAGCGAAAGCAGGGTATCGGTAGACCTTATCAGTACATCGGAAGCTAATATCTCAGTTACAGTCGATGCTTCGGAGAAGATAGACAAGGTCGTGGAGCAGCTTTCTGAGTTTGCTGATGTTATCGTGGATGACGACAAGTCTCAGGTATCTGTGATCGGAAAGAACATCGTGCGCCTGAACGGAATGCTCAAGAAGACATTTGCTCCTTTGAAGAGGACCAATGTATATATGATATCGCAGGGTGCATCATTTGTGAACATTAGCTTTGTGGTTGATAGAGAGGAGCTTAAAGAGGTTGTGAAGGATCTCCACTATCATCTTTTCGAAGTCGAGGAAGAACTTGAGCAGTTTTAAATCATGAAACTTTTTATTAGCGGATACGGAAAGATGGGAAGGATGATCGAGAAGATCATTCTCTCGAAGGGTGTGGAGTATGCAGGATGGACAGAAGCGGTAACCGAGACTGATCCTGCGTTGGCAAAGGAATGCGTATGCATTGATTTCACCACTCCTGCAGCGATAAGGAATAACTATAAGTTTCTTGCGGAGAACTTCAAGGCTGTGGTCATAGGTACTACAGGCTGGGCGGACATCAAGGATGAGGTGACTGCATATTTCGAGAAATGCGGCACGCCGATGATATGGGCTACCAATTTCTCGATCGGAGTCAATGTTTTCTTTGCAGTGACTGATTATATATCGAAGATGCTCGGCGAAACAGGCGGATACAGCCCGTACATGATCGAAATGCATCATTGCCATAAGCTCGACGCTCCAAGCGGAACAGCCAGGTCGCTTGCCGACATCGTTGATGCTAACATGGATGTGAAGACCGATATCCAGTCGGTGCGTTGCGGAGAGATTCCAGGCATCCATACTGTCGGATTCGAAGGACTCAACGACAGGATTACTCTTACTCATGAGGCTTTTTCGCGCGAAGGCTTTGCAGCAGGAGCGGTAGAGGCGGCCCTCAGGACCGAGGGATTGACCGGAGTCCATGAGTTCAAGGACATCCTGATGTCATCCCGAGCGTAGTCCCATGTCATCCCGAGCGTAGTCGAGGGATCTGTAAAATGAATAAACAAAGAAAAATGAAAAATACAGGATTAAGAGGCTGCGGTACCGCTCTTGTGACTCCTTTCCGAAATGGAGAGGTTGATTATGAGGCGTTTGCAGCGTTGGTGGATTCACAGGTAGCGGCAGATGTGGATTTTCTTGTGCCGCTCGGAACTACGGGAGAGACTCCATGTCTTACCGATGAGGAGAAGATAAAGGTCCTCACCGTTGCCAAGGAACGTTCGTGCGGAAAACCGATAGTGGCAGGAGTGGGTACAAACTCTCTTGAGCATACTATTGCAAACATAAAGCTTCTCGAACCTCATGGTGTGGATGTCTTCCTTGTTGTGGTTCCATATTACAACAAACCGCCACAGGAAGGTATGTACCAGTATTTCAAGGCAGTGGCAGAGTCTACATCGAAAGGCATTCTCCTTTACAATGTGCCGGGCAGAACTGGAGCTAATCTTGAAGCTGCAACGACTTTGAGACTTGCTCAGATCGACAATGTGATCGGTATCAAGGAGGCGTCAAGCAACAGAGGACAGATTCTCGAGATCATCGCTGGCCGTCCTGAAGGATTCCTTGTGCTCAGCGGAAACGATGACGAGACATTCCCATTGATGAAGGCAGGTGCAGACGGAGTCATAAGCGTGGCATCGAATATCGCTCCGGTGCCGGTGGCAAAGCTTGCTCATGCGATGATGGAAGGCAAGATCGAGAAGGCTGCAGGACTTCATGAGAAGCTTTCTCCGCTTTTCCGTAACTGCTTTGTGGAGAGCAACCCTATTCCAGCGAAGGCTGCCCTTGCAGCCATGGGTATGATGCAGAACGAGCTCCGACTTCCTCTCGTACCTTCGCAGCAGAAGACATACGACCTTATGGTCGAGACAGTTAAGGATCTTGGATTATTGTAAGACATGACAGATATCGAAAAATTCCATAATACGATTGCCGATCTTGAAAGCGGCAAGGTGAGAGTTGCAGAGAAGGTTGACGGTCAGTGGAAGGTGAACTCTTGGGTGAAGGAGGTGATTCTGAGCGGTTTCCGCCTCGGAAAGCTTGCTGACATGACTCAGGGCCAGTTCTCTTTCTTTGATAAGGATACCATCCCGACAAGGAAATTCACAGCTGAAAACGGCGTAAGAATCGTTCCGGGAGGAAGCAGTGTGCGTACCGGAGCTTACCTTGCTCCTTCGGTCATAATGATGCCGCCTGCATATGTGAACATAGGTGCATATGTGGATGAGGGAACAATGATCGACTCGCATGCCCTTGTAGGCTCATGCGCACAGGTCGGAAAGCACGTGCATCTTTCGGCTGCATCACAGCTCGGAGGTGTTCTGGAGCCGGTAGGTGCTCTTCCGGTGATCATCGAGGACAATGTGTTCATCGGTGGAAACTGCGGAATCTATGAGGGTACGATCGTCAAGGAAAATGCGGTGATTGGAACAGGTGTCATCATAAATGCATCTACCGCGATCTTTGATGCAACTACAGGAGAGTACATCAGGGCTAACGAGAACGGCCAGATGGTGGTTCCTTCCGGTGCAGTAGTTGTAGCGGGAAGCCGTCCGATCTCGAAGGGTCCCGGTGCAGAGCAGGGCGTTCATCTTTATTGCCCTGTGATCGTGAAGTACCGTGATGAGAAGACTTCCGGTTCGATCACTCTTGAGGATATGTTGAGATAATATGTATAGCGAGAAATTTTCCGAGGATGTAGGGTCGTTCTTCAGGTCTCCGGTGAGGGACATCTTCAAGAAGGTCGACCTTAATTCCATATATTCATTTGCCGGAGGCTATCCTTCTGCCGAGACCTTCCCTCTTGAGGAGATCCGCAGAACAATGTCGGAGGTGATTGACAAATATCAGGGAAAGGCATTTCAATATGGTGCTACTCAGGGAGTTACTGAGCTTCGTGAGGCCGTGGCGGAACGCTATGGTGTACCGGTGGAAAGGGTGCAGATCACATCTTCGTCCCAGCAGGGAATAGATGTGTGCACCAGAGTCCTTGTCAATCCGGGCGATGTGATCCTTACATCAAATCCGTCATATCTCGGCGCGCTTCAGTCATTCTGTTCATATCGTGCGGATATAAGGGGCATAGCCCATGATGAGGATTTGGATACCCTTCGAAGGGCATATGAAGCGGAGATCGCAAGGGTGAAGGCGGATGGCAAGGAAGTGAAATTCCTCTACATGATCCCTGACTTTCAGAATCCTTCAGGAGAGTCTCTGACACTTGAAGAGAGGAAGATGCTCGTGGATCTTGCCTCAAGGCATGATTTCCTTATCGTTGAGGACAGCCCGTACAGGGAGCTCAGATATGAAGGAGAGCATATCCCGACCATGTATTCGCTTGACCCTGACAGGGTCATACACCTTGGTTCATTCTCTAAGATATTCGCTCCGGGTTTCCGACTTGGCTGGGCGATAGCCCATCCGGAACTCCTGGACAAGATATATGTGTGCAAGCAGTCGCTTGACCTTTGTCCGCCGATCTTTGATCAGTATGTCGCAGCCGAATTCCTCAGAAGCGGCAGGCTTGACGCAAATCTGGTCAAGAGCATAGAACTTTATAAGGGTAAGCGCGACCTCTTGCTTGACCTTCTGCAGAAACATATGCCTGAAGGCGTGAGCTGGACGCATCCGGAAGGAGGACTTTTTCTCTTCCTTACCATGCCGGAAGGATTTGATGCGGTGAAATTCTATGACGTGGCTCTTGAAGCTGGTGTCGCTTATGTGGCTGGTGAGTTTTTCCATCCTGACAGAAGCGGAAAGAACACGATGAGGATGAACTTCTCTTTCATGAGTCCCGAAAAGATAACCGAAGGAGTTCAGCTCCTTGCTAAATTGCTGACAGATGAAATTCTATAAGTATCAGGGTGCTGGAAACGATTTCCTGATCGCCGACAACCGTAATGGGGCCATAGAGCTTTCGGCCGCGCAGATCGCTGCGGTCTGCGACCGTCGTTATGGTGTGGGAGCGGACGGACTGATGCTTCTTGAATCCAGCGATACATATGATTTCCGTATGAATTATTACAATTCGGATGGTTCCGGAGGCATGATGTGCGGAAACGGAGGAAGATGCATGGTCGCTTTTGCGGCAGACATGGGCATCACTCACTATGATTTCGATGCTGCTGATGGCTTCCATACGGCTCAGATTCTGAAGGATGAGAATGGAGTCAAGACTGTGCGCCTCAAGATGAAGGATGTGTCGGAAATCAGCAGATATGACAGGCTTGAAGGCCCGTCTTCGCCTTCGAAAGGATGTTTCCTTGATACAGGAACGAGGCATTATGTGCGATTTGTCGAGGCCTTGGAGGAATATGATATAGTGGGCGAGGGACGTGATATCCGTTACAATGCCGTCGAACTTCAGCCGATAGGGGCCAATGTGAATTATGTGGAGCCATGCGAAGGTTTCATTAAGGTCAGAACATATGAGAAAGGTGTTGAGGATGAGACATTTGCATGTGGAACAGGAATCGTAGCCTCATGTGTTGCCTCATATTGCGAGGGAGTCTCCCCATCGTCAAGGGAAGGGGAAAGGGTGAAGTTCGATGTTATGGCCAAACGAGATCGTCTGGCAGTGGATTTCATTCCTGCAGAAATTGCGGAAGATGTATGGCTTACAGGTCCTGCTGCCTTCGTCGCAGAGATAGAGATTCCTCATATGTAGAATAATATTATATTTGCATTTTACAGAAGATGAGAAAACTGATATTGATGATAATGGTTGCTGTCTGCGCAGTTTCGTGTTTCGGTGACGGACCTACATATTCCAGATCCTACGTGCTGTCTGCTACATTTGAATTCGGCAATATCTGCGGTTCGGACAGCCTTTATTTCGAGAATCAGCTTGGAAACGGTGTCAGCTGGCAGGACCTTGCATTCTACCATAAGCTCAACTCGGACAAGTCGGAGCTTCTTGGTGGATTCATGGTTTCATGTCTTGACGGAAACAACCGTTCCGGCAAGGATCTTTTCAGGGTAAACAAGGGCACAGGCTATTATGGATCAGCTACTTACGCTGTTTTCCATGATAGCAAGGATGCATCCATGATGCCGGAGCACGCCATTGGTTTCCTGGCTGATAAGATCGGAACATGCAAGGTGGTTGGATGCTATGTGAACAATACGGCTGCGGTTGTAGATGCGGTAAAGACGTATTTCGAGCCCGGTGACAAGCTTACGCTTAACCTTACTGGATATCTCGGGGGAAAGAAGACAGGTACGGATGTCATTGTCCTAGCCGAGCGTACGCCACAGAAGGATTCCATCATTACAGAGTGGAAGCCATGTCTTTTCCCAAGCCTTGGCTATGTGGATTGCATCGATATGGAGATTGTATCGACAAAGGCAGAGGTTCCGACATATGTCTGCATAGATAATCTGCAGGCTGATATAAGTATAGAATATTAATTAATTTGAATTTATCATAAAAGGTTATGAAACGAATTTTCTATTTCTTTTTGGCGGCTCTCATGCTGTCATCATGCCTTGAGACAGAATCAGGTCAGGGTCAGAAATATTCTTTGGTCGCTAATTTCCAGTATGCTGGAGTGGCATTCAGGTCAGACAGTACCTTTGTCAATGCGAAGGATACACTTGGATTCAGCTTTGATGTTCTTAGCTTCTACCACCACCTGGACAATTCCCTTTCTCAGCTTGAAGGCGGATTCCTTCTTTCATGTGCCGAGATGCCTAAGTCCGGCAACACTGAGCGTCTGATGAAGACATACAGAGCATATGTTCCGGCTGCAGATTTTGCTGGAAACATCTATACTGTGTTCCGTCAGAATCCAGACGAAAGCAAGATGCCGGCTCATGACGTTGAGTTTGTGGGATACAGAGACGACTCATTCATCGAAGATGGTACATGCATGATGGCCGGTTGCTATATCACCAATACTGTCGAGGTTGCCGACTATGTCAAGGCAAACTTCAAGAAGGGAGACAAGCTTTCTGTGAAGGCTACCGGATATCTTTTTGGAAACAAGACCGGCGAGGCTGAATTTACTTTGGCTGAATTTACCGAGAAGAAGGATTCTATTGTATCAGTCTGGACTCCTTTCGAACTTAAGAAGCTCGGTTCTGTGCAATATGTTGATTTTGAGGTGATTTCTACAGACCCAGGAGTTCCGACCTGCTTCTGTATGGACAGCATGGTCGCTGAGGTCGAAATCAAATATTAAGATCATATGAGAAAGAATCAGGAATACAAGAATCTGGCTCTGGCTGCGTTGAAGGGCAATTGGGCTCCTTCAATTGTGGCTACGATCATCGTCATACTGGCCTGTATGGTCTTCATGGGACCGTATGAGGTCATGTATATGATGGCTTTGAACGGAAAAGTCTTTGCTTCTCCGGTACTCCCTGCCATTTCGTATGGTCTCTTCGCTTTCGGAGTTCTGCTTGTGTTCAGCCCGATGAATGTCGGATACACCTATGCATTCAAGATGCTGTACTCGGATTCGGACGGACAGGTCAACGGAAACATGTTCAGAAAAGGATTCAAGCCTTATTTCCGCAACGTATGGGGCATGTTCCTTATGGGACTTTTCGTCAATCTCTGGGCTATGCTGCTTATTGTTCCAGGTCTGATCAAGGCTTATGCATATGCATTGACGCCGTATATCCTTGTCGATAATCCTGATCTTTCGGCCAACCAGGCGATCAACCTGAGCAAGAAGATGATGAAGGGCCATAAGTTCGATCTCTTCTATCTCCACCTTGGTTTCCTGGGCTGGGCCATACTTTCTGTTTTCACCCTGTGTATAGGATTGATATGGGTAATGCCGTATATGATGACTGCTCAGGCTGCCTTCTATCAGGATGTGAAGAATGAATATTTATCAACCAATAATACTATTATAAACAATTAAATTTACGTACTATGGGATTCATTATTTGGCTCGTTGGAGTTATCTGCTGCATCTGGTGCATCAAGGATGTATGGGCAAAGAATCTTGATACAGTTATCAAGATCGTTCTTACTGTAGGTCTTATCGCCTGCAGCTGGATCGGATTTGCGGTATACTATTTCCTTCTTAAGGACAGACTCTAAACGAGTCCTGCAGGAATCTGCATTATAATTTCCTGATTTTCCGGATCGACGGACAGGATAAGATCTTCATGGAGCGGTATCATTACTGCTCCATTTTCTGTTTCTACCTCTATGCAAGGATTGTTTGGGATGTCGAGGAAGTCTGTGATCTCGCCGATTTCGTAGAGGTCGCTGTCCATGTCGTCAACATCCTCAGGAGTCAGCACCATCCATCCCACAAGAGCGGCGTAGCCGTCTTCTTCGAGAGTCATTTCGGGCAGATTGCCCTCTTCGATATATACCGCCTTACCTGCGATTTCTTCGACATCTTCCATAGAACATATGTCGGTAAGACGGACAAGGGCCTTTGTATTGCCCCTTTTTGTAAATGATTCAATATAAAAAGGAACCGGTAGTCCATCGAAAACGATGAACACCGGTTCATTTAAGTTGATATCTTCAGGAGCGATTTCGCGGAAGCCCAGCACGAGCTCCCCATCGGTACCGTTAGATTTCAATACCTGGGCAATCTGCTGCAAGTTGTCGTAACCTGCCATCAGAATTACTCAGCTGGAGTTTCCTCAGCCTCTGCAGCCTGTGCAGCAGCCTCAGCAGCAGCAGCCTCAG
>JAZRQM010000069.1:0-5601 GCA_045649795.1 Candidatus Cryptobacteroides sp.
CTCTCCAGCGCCTCATCTGGTGTTGGAGTACCGGGATTGCTTACTTTTGTAATGTTATATATGTACGAATGATTCCTAATGATATCGTATGGGTTGTCAAGTTCGTCACACATGTCAATACGCCAGTAATTTTTCTTACCGGCACCCTCTATTCCTTCGCCGCTCCATGTGCCTCCTACGACTATCTTAAGCTGCTTTTTGCTGCTCGCAGGAGTCTTGTTGTCGCTTTCCGGCACGAATATCCTGTTTGCGATCCCATTATCAGACACATCATACATCACTGAATTTTTCAGGGTGGTCTGCACACTGGTCTCCGGGACATCCGGCAACATGTACTGCTTGTTCATAGCAGCATCAGGTGTGTGTCCTGACATAAGGTGTCCCTTCCTCTCCATGTAATACACATAGACCTCTTCCATCTGAAATCCTGTACAGCTCTCGTCCACCATCAGAGACATTTTCGCTACACTTCGATAGATGTCGCAGGAACCATATGTGTCGGATCTGGAGAGGTCCAGATTCTTTGTCATACCCCACATGGGGAGATATCGCGACGACAGATTCCAGACTAACGGATTGCCAGAAGGATCGTCCGGATAGGAATAAATCAGAGTATTGCGTACTTCAGCAAGAGTCTTGCCTAGAAGTGACTTGATGGCGGATGCGCTGATTCCGTTCTCCAGAGCATTGATAACCACCATTGCGTCAACGGCTTCTCTGGTGGCATCTGCAGTCAAAGTCAAATTACGCATTGCAGCCCCCTGTGCACCTTCTATCTTAAGATCATCCGCCACCTGTATGACCCTACCATTCTGAATGAGAAGCACAGTAACATCTCTCACATATCGCTGTTCCTGAGTCGTTTCGTCCAGTCCTCCAACTTCAGTATCTATTCCTCCGGCACGAGTAACTGCCTCATCTTCATCACCCGGCATGTTAAGATACAGTTTGACCTCTACCTGACCAGAGGTCAAATAAGGGATATCCTGTTCTTCAATGCAACCTGAGAGACTGAGAATTAAAAGAAACAATGATATATATGAAAGATATTTATTCATCATTATGATTTAATAATTTGTTCAGTAGTCTGTGTGATTAATCCTCACGACCCAGTCATTGACGACAATATGAGTGTTAATCCATCTTAATCCCGAATCGAGGAAGAATATCATAGACCATTCGCTCTCTCTGTCAAGAAACTCCTGCCTGCCCATCTCGGAATACTGGCTGCTTTTAAGCAGCATCAGATAATTGTTCAGCGGGATACTGATGATGTCCTCATCATTGTCCGCACGCTTCACTGTAAGGTGTGGGGAATTTGAGGTGACAAGGCGGGATGTTGAAAATTCCGCATAAGCAACCACCACCTCCTTCTCATCGCCGGTTCCTGGGGCTTCGGTACCTGTGGATATCTCTCCAAGATCCCACGGATTATATGTTACGATTCCGTTAGGAATCAAAGAGTTGTCATATGAAAATTTAGTGTTGTCATCTGTAATCGAGAACTTGAAGTCCGCGGATTTCAGAGGATCACCATTGAGCTGTTGAAGAATCACACGGATATTGTTCGTGTTCTTCATCAGGGGCAGCGTCATTTCTGTATATCCGTTATCCACTACGGAAACATCGACGCACCCGAAATAAAAGTCATGCAGCTTCGCACCTGCCTCCCCTTCTTTCATCTCCACCACCCTGTCCGCATATACGGAAGAACGGGCAGCGGCAGGGCCTGCCATCTCGAATGACGCTTTGTCACAGGCCAGGCCTCCATATGCGACGAGACTGTATTGACCTTCATCGAGGTCAAGAGACATCCTGTACCCTTCATCCTTAAGCACAGAAGTGGTCTCAGTGTGGGTAGAGACGTGGTTGCCCTGCTCGTCATAGACAAACACTGTTATACAATCTACCTTATTATGAAAAGCGTTCGCATACTCCATGTTATAGTCATAGATAAAGCGCAGAAGAATTCCTTCCGGACACTCTTCTTCACCCGACCAAATGGAGCTGCAGGAATTGAAAATCATCCCCAGACTGAGGCACAAAAGCCCCAGTCTGAAGAATGACTTGAATATTACACTTCTGTAATTCATTATAAAAGCTGAATCAGAAATTAGAACTCGATGTGGTTTACGCGAACAACCCAAGGAAGAACCTTAACGGTGACCTTGAAGTAGTACTCTCCCTCCTCGTCTGGATCTGTAGGGTCTACTGGATCTGGGTCCGGATCTGTTCCGCCTGGAGTTGGGTGGCCATACTTGCTGATGCTATCTACGCAAAGCTTATAAACGTTGTTACGTACTACTGCAAACTCCATCTGGCCCATTGATGTATTGTCAGCATTGTCGTTGTGACGGTTCCAGTAGTAATAGTATGTATAATAATCGCCATTTGCATCAGCAGAGTATCCTGTGAAACCCGCAGCTGCCAATGTTGCTGCGTCCTTTGCCTGTCCTTTATTATTACATACAGAAACAGCAAACTTGAGAGACTCTGAAGCATTAGACTGACCAGCAGCAGCTACTACCTGACTCCATGTTCCATAGAGAACATTCTCGAAGACATAGATAGGTGCTTTATTGGCAGCAGTCACAAGATCACCTGAGAGCTTGCCCTTGAATACAATACCTGTAGAGAGACCATTCTGCTGATTATCAGAATCTCCTGGAATTGTATTTTCCTTTGCATACTGCCAGATAAAGTAGTCATTGAGGGTATGGTTAGTTCCTTCTGCTCCTGTTTTACCATCATCTGTACCTTCCCAGTTATCTTTCTCAGTAAGACCTGTAATTGTCTTCCATTGCCATGCAGAAGCGGCTGCAGACATATGATAGTCAAAGTTGGAAGCATCTGCATTCTGATATCCATTATTCTTCGCTGCATAGTCAGTATCAACTACATAATTTGTTGGCATCTCAACTCCACCGACTACCCAATTTGCATTTGTACCATCTGCTGATACGCGACGAAGCATATAAAATGACTTACTCTGGTTGATAAGAGCGGCCTCTGTCAAAGTAACCTTGACACCATCTCCAAGAGTATAAGGACCCTTAGGCATATAGTCAAAACGTGCCATTACACGCTCAACATAATGTGTTCCTATATCTGTTGGGTTATTTTCATCAGTACTAAACTCAGTAAATGTCTTAGTTGCAGGTGTATATGCACTTGTCATCCAAAACTTTTTATTAGTTTTATCAGCTATAGTTGAAATAGCTGCATCTGAAGTTGCGTTAAGATCTTGCTTTGCACTGCAATTGACATAGATATATACCTCATAAGGAACTCCAGTCTCAAGCTGACTGCTTTCAAACTGAGCGACCCAAGTTTTATAATTTCCGTCATCCTGACCAGCAGTAGGATTTACTACAGTTGCACTGACAAATGAGTTAGTGCTTCGTAGAACAACATCAACAGAAGAAATGTTATTTTCATAATCCTTACCTACCTCTACACTTGGGTCTGCATCTGAAGAAACATATTTATCATTTGTTCCTGTGTCTGTTGACGAACGTGTAGTGAGTGTCTGAATCTGAAACTCCATGTACACCTTGTCCTCAGGGTTCAGACCATTGCCTGTAGTCTGCTGCAGCTCTTTATTACAACCTGTCATTGCAACAAGCAGAGCTGCCATAAAAAAGAAATTCTTTTTCATAATTGAAATGTTTAATTAGTGAATGAAGATAGTATGGTTTTCTATTTATCTGCGATCATGTCAAGTTGGGCATCGGCCTCTTTGATTCCTAAGGAAGCAGCGGTCGTGAAGAAATTTCTTGCCGCGTCCATATTGTCCTGCAAGGCAGCCAGAACACCGCGTGCATAAATAGACTCAGGTCTGTTTCCGGATCTCTCAATATACTGGCTGGCAGATTTCAGATCTCCCTTCTGCATGGCGACATTTGCAGCATTGAGATTTGCAATTTCGTCATCAGGATACATCCTGACGGCCACATCAAAAATCTCCTGGAACTGCTCTGAATTCGGATCAATTCCCTGAGCTGCAAGATAGAATTCCTCAAGACTAAGATTCTGAGGTCTGGTTTTCACTAGTGTACGGATATGGTCAACATCGTCATACGAGAATGTACGGACCACATAATCAATTCTGTAGTATGTTCGACGAAGATTCGGATAACAATTGTCTAAAATATATTTATAATCATCCGGATACTTCGTCCTGATTTGCCATTCCTTTCTGTCCGGATCTTCATCATTATCAATGATGGAGATGATCTGGTCCTTGTGTGGGAGATCAGTAGTGACTAGATATTCGCGCAGCCCTTCCCAATTCTCAGGCTCAAAATCAGTAGTGATCAGATCGTCATCAAACACATACATGCCAAGAACATAATCTTTAATTGATTGTGTACGACCCTTTGCAAGCCTTGCATTGTTGTCATACGGACTTTCTGGAGAAGCGAATCCTTTTATAAAGACGGAAGTAACGGAGACATCCTGGTCATACTTTACAGAATCAATCGTACTTTTAATCTTGGACAGCTCGACATCATTGTTGTGATAGTCCGGATAAATGACGGTTTGCGATACCGGATAATCCACATAAGCATTGCCTTCAATGCACCTTTCTTTCCTCGTCTCGGGTTTTGGAGGCCTTACATAAATATATTCCGGGATAAATACTTTATATCCATCAAGTCTGCAGAAATCCTCTTCCTCAAGCTTGCCGCAGCATCCGAATACCTTCCTTTCGATTACAAGGTCCGCACCGTTCATCCAGTTCTCGTAAGGAACATTCACCATATAAGGGATATACTCAGGCATCTTGCTCTCAAGGTAGGCATCCTTGATTTCGGAGCCAGTCAATTGCTTGTCGTTGCGGATATAATAGAAGTACCTGTCCCTTCCATAGAAACCAAGAGCAGGCAGGGCTACTGATACCTCTCCCTTAATTATATAAGGAGTAAGAAGTACTGCGCGATTGGATTCCACATTGAAGGCGGAAAAATCAAAATCCATGCTGACTGTCATAAGATTTTGATTTCTAGCCAGGTCGGCATCGTTAATTACTATTTTCTTGAAGTCAGTCTGTGCAGAGACAGTCAGATGGGCGACAATTACTGTTGCGATTACTACGATGATTCTTCTCATATCACTCTTCTTCAAAATACATAAACCAGACCTATGTTGGCCTTTGTAGGACCAAAGTAATGATAAGGGATATTATCCTCAAGTCTCTTTGCGCACTCTATACATTGGAATTTATCGTTCTCGGTATAGACGTATCCAGCCCCGACCTCAAGCTCAAGATTCCAGTGTTCACTAAGGATGAAGGCATAGCCATAGGCAATGCCTGCACCGACTCCCCAACCCTCGAAACGATAGTTGGTAAGAGAAGATAAGTCAAGTGATCCGATTCTTAGATTGTTTGGAATATTACCGATATTATATATTCCTCCGATGGCATGGAAGCCAATGAAATGTCTGGAAAACCTGTCGCAGAACCAGTATCTGAACTCAGGCTGGATCATAGCATGCTTGATAAGCTTTCCAGAAGGTAGATTCCAAGGATTATAGTTCCCTGAAAAATCGAACGTCCAGCGAGGAGCAAGAGTAGCCTCGACACCGAGATTTAAAGTT
>JAZRQM010000070.1:0-14782 GCA_045649795.1 Candidatus Cryptobacteroides sp.
ATCCCGCTCCAGAAAAAAATTAAATACCATACTTATTTTAAAGGCGGCCGGCCATGTTTTCCCCATGTCCGTCCGTTTTTTTGTAAAAAAAAGCACATTTTTAATTTAGAATATTTCAAAATTAGAAAAATGTTTATATCTTTGCATCAGGAAATGAAAATAAAACACAAAAGATATGGAAAAAGAACTCGTACTCAAGACTATGAAAGAGGCTGGTAAGCCGATTGCAGCAGGTGAAGTGGCAACATTGTCAGGACTTGACAGAAAGGTGGTTGACAAGGTTTTTGCCGAACTCAAGAAGGAAGGCGCTATCATTTCGCCGGTGAGATGCAAGTGGACTCCAGCGGAGTAAATGTTGAACGATTAAATTTAAACAGGATATGAAAAGCGTAAAAGGAACTAGAACAGAGCAGAATCTTCTTAAGTCATTCGCGGGCGAGAGCCAGGCAAGAAGCAGATATACATTCTTTGCAGAGGTGGCAAGAAAGGAAGGATATGAGCAGATAGCAGGAGTCTTCATGGAGACTGCAGAGCAGGAGAGAGAGCATGCAAAGAGATTCTTCAACTTCCTCGAGGGTGGAGATCTTGAAATCACAGCAACCTATCCGGCAGGCAAGATCGGAACAACAAGCGAGAATCTTCTTGCGGCAGCAATGGGAGAGAACGAGGAGTGGGATGTGCTTTACAAGGAGTTTGCAGAGGTCGCTTCAGAGGAAGGTTTCCCTGCAATTGCAGCTACTTTCAAGGCAGTGGCAAAGGTTGAGGCAGAGCATGAGCGTCGTTATCTCAAGCTTCTCAGCCGCATTACAGACGGAGATTTCTTCAAGCGTGACGGAAAGATCTGGTGGCAGTGCCGCAACTGCGGTTACATAGTTGAGGCTGAGGCGGCGCCTAAGACCTGCCCTGCATGCCTCTTCCCACAGGCTTACTTTGAGCCTATGAAGGAAAACTATTGATATTAGAATATTACGGGTGTGTTGGTTGAAGGTCCCGGGAAGACTCCATGTCTGTCCCGGGATTGTTTTTATCTGGAATGATTGGTGGTAAAGATGGAAATATTGACTATTTTTGCCATGATTATGACAGAGAACAATTCTTATATGATACCGACCTCAATCAAGGAGGTCAAGGCTTTGGGATGGGACTACATTGATGTGATCCTGTTTACAGGCGATGCATTCATCGATCATCCTTCATTCGGAACGGCAGTGATCGCCAGATGGCTTCAGAAGCATGGTTACAGGGTGGCAGTGGTGCCGCAACCGAACTGGCGTGACGACCTGCGCGACTTCCGCAAACTTGGAGCACCGAGATTGTATTTCGGTGTGAACAGTGGAGCGATGGACTCGATGGTCAACCATTATACTGCCGCGAAGCGTCTGCGCAGCGATGATGCCTATACTCCCGACGGAAGGGCTGGACAGAGGCCGGACTATGCTGTCACCGTGTATACGAAGATATTGAAGGAGATATATCCTGATATCCCTGTGGTGATAGGAGGAATCGAGGCTTCGCTCAGACGTGTTACCCATTATGATTATTGGCAGGACGCTCTCAAGCCGTCGATTCTTGTCGACAGTGGTGCAGATTGGCTCTGTTACGGAATGGGTGAAAGGACGATGATAGAGTTCACAAGAGCCATAGAGGCAGGCAGGAATGTAAGTGATATAAGGAAGATACCTCAGCTTGGCTTCTATATGGACGGCCGCTGCAAGCTCAAGGATGCGGTCATTCTGAATTCATATGAGCGCTGCTGCAAGGACAAGGTCGCTTTTGCGGAGAACTTCCATGTGATCGAGACATATGCAAACATGCTTCAGCCGCCGGTACTGATCGAGCCGGTAGGGAAGGGATATGTGCAGATAAATCCGACATGGCCGCCGGCAACGCAGGAGGAGATGGATTCTTTCTGGGACCTTCCGTTTACAAAGCTGCCGCATCCACGTTACAAGGGAAAACATATCCCTGCTTTCGAAATGATCAAGTTCTCTGTAAATACCCATAGAGGCTGTTTCGGAGGCTGTAATTTCTGTACAATCGCCGCACATCAGGGTAAGTTCATACAGTCGCGAAGCGAGGAGTCAATAATCAAGGAGATCGCCGAGCTGAACAATCTGCCTGGCTTTGCCGGAAACATTTCCGATGTAGGAGCGCCGACTGCAAACATGTACGGAATGAGGGGAAAGAATCCGGAGCTTTGTTCGAAATGCCGTCGCAAGTCATGCCTCTTCCCGAGCCCTTGCAAGAATATGGACCGTTCGCACGAGCGTCTGCTGAAACTATATGAACGTATAGCAAAGGTCAAGGGCATCCGCCATGCGTACATCGGCAGCGGTATCCGATATGACCTTTTCCTCGATGAGAAGGGCTTTGTGGATGAGACTTCGTATCCATATCTGAAGGAACTTATCCTCGAACATACGTCAGGCCGTCTGAAGGTGGCTCCGGAACATACCGAGGATTCGGTTCTGAAACTGATGGCCAAGCCTTCGTTCAAGCTTTTCGAACGTCTTCGCATGGAATTCGACAACATCGTGTACAGCAGCGGCAGGAAATGCGAGCTTGTGCCGTATTTCATATCCGGTCATCCGGGCTGTGGAATGCGTGAAATGCAGCGTCTGGCACGCACTCCGGCCTTGAAGGGATTGTATATGGATCAGGTTCAGGACTTTACTCCAACGCCTATGACAACGTCGTCTGTGATGTTCTACACAGGCCTTGATCCGAAGAATCTGGAGAAGGTTTTTGTGGAGCGTGACCTGGAACGTAAGAAGGAACAGAAATCTTTCTTCTTCCGTCGTGGGAAGTAGATTTATTTTCATAAAAAAGTCAGATCAGTGTTGCTGAATTAAAAAAAATGTCCTACAATTGCATCATAATTCAAGTGCAACCAGAAAAACGTTATTATAGATATGTCAACAACACCAAAGAGGAGAGCGGTATGCAGCTATGAGAATATGTCGGAGGAGCTGGCAGCCGCATTTGCCGAAAAGTATCCAAAGGGATACAGCGATTATTTCCCTGATCTTGTAAAGTATGACAAGCCTGATGGAACCAATTTCTACGCGGTTACAGTAGAGATTTCGGATGCAATCTATCTTGTGAAGATCAAGGTAAAGACTGACGATGCTGAGGATCTCGAGCGCTGGCTTGACGGAGATGATGGTGATGATTCTGATGGAAATGACGGCGAGAGCCTTCCTGATGACAATATCTCGCAGTATTCAAACGGCGATGATGACGGAGCAGACGGTGAGTAAGCTATCTGATACAACAATAGACCGATCGGTTTTACCGGTCGGTTATTTTTTTGCCTTATGCTTTGAATTGTTTATATTTGCATAATTTGTCAGTAAAGTCATGCGCAGCAGATTTATCATAAAGGACGTATTGTCCCCGCTCAGACGTCTTCTGGGCAAGCTGTCGGAAAGGGATGTGATGATCATCCTTTCCCTCTTTGTCGGTATATGCTGCGGTCTAGCTGCAGTCCTTCTGAAGCTGGCGATCGAGTTCATCCATCATGGACTTACTTCATGGTTTGACAATGAGGCGTATAATTTCCTATTCCTGATCTATCCGGGAATCGGTATGCTGATCGCTATGCTTTTCGTGAAGTATGTGGTGAAGGATAATATCGGACATGGCGTTACGAAGGTGCTGGTTGCGGTTTCCAAGAATGACTCGAAGATCAAGAAGCATAATATGTGGTCCTCCATGCTGGCATCTTCCGTCACCATCGGATTCGGAGGATCGGTAGGAGCCGAGGCGCCAATCGTGTATACGGGAGCTGCCATAGGATCGAATGTGGCCAGATATATGGGCCTGTCGTACAAGAATATGACTATCCTGCTTGGTTGTGGTGCTGCTGGTGCGGTGGCAGGTATCTTCAAGGCTCCGCTTGCCGGAGTCCTTTTCACCTTGGAGATTCTTCTCTTTAATATTTCGATGTCATCCATCCTGCCGCTGCTTCTTTCGACCATTTCAGCGACGGTGATTTCTTATATATTCCTGGGCGACAAACCACCATTCGAGTGTACGATTTCGCCTTTTGCCTTGGAAAATCTGCCGTATTATGTCCTCCTCGGCATATTCTGCGCGGCTTGTTCCGTGTATTTCACAAGGATGACATTATGGCTTGAGGATAAGATAAAGAGCATTCAGAAGCCTTTGGTCAGATGGGCGATTTCAGCATCATGCCTTGGTCTTCTGATCTTCCTTTTCCCTCCGCTCTTCGGTGAGGGATATGAATATCTCCATGAACTTCTCAACGGTGGTACCATAGACATGGAAGGACAGACACTGCTTGCTTTCTTCTTGAGAAAGGCGTGGCTTGTACCGGTATTCTTCCTGCTTGTACTGCTTCTGAAGGTTTTCTCGATGTCATTTACTAATGCTGGTGGCGGTGTCGGAGGTACATTCGGACCAACGCTTTTCATTGGTGCGATTGCAGGATTCGTTCTTTCAAGAAGCCTCAATCTCATAGCCGGTCCAGGCTTTGTGCCTGAGCAGAATTTCGTGCTTGTGGGTATGGCCGGACTCATGTCCGGAGTCATGCAGGCTCCGATGACGGCGATCTTCCTTATCGCGGACATGACCGGAGGATATGAACTTCTCATTCCGCTGATTCTGACTTCAACGATTTCATATGCGGCTACCAGAGCTATAGAGCCATATTCGATCTATACTAAACGTATTGCCAAGAAGGGCGAACTTCTGACACATGACAGCGATCAGGCAGTGCTTACGCTGCTTAAGACAAGCGAGCTCGTGGAGTCGGACTTTACTACTGTAAGGATTGACGCAACTCTGGCAGAGCTTGTCGAGGTGGTAGCCGAGTCAAAGAGAAATATCTTCCCGGTGGTGGATTCAAGGAACCATTTTCAGGGATTTGTCTCATTGGAGGACATCAGACGCGATATGTTCAAGAAGGATCTTTACGATACCGCTCATGTGTTCAATTACATGAAGTCAGCACCTGCATATGTATATGTGGATGAGAAGATGGATAGCGTGATGATCAAGTTCGAGCAGACGGATGCTTGGAATCTGCCTGTGATCGAGGCGGACAGGACTTATGTCGGATTTGTTTCCAAATCAAAGATTTTCTCAGCTTACAGAAATCAGCTGAGACAGGTATCACACGACTAAAGCAAAAAGGTACTGAAAATGAAGAACATCTATATAAAGGCTATTGCTGACCGTATCGGGGTCAAGGAATGGCAGGTAGAGAATTGTGCTAAGCTTTTTGAAGAGGGAGCTACGATTCCTTTCGTAAGCCGTTATCGTAAGGAAAGGACAGGAGGTCTTGACGAGGTCGCAGTGGCAGAAATCAGACATTGGACAGATGCATTTGCGGAACTCGAGAAGCGCAAGACGACAATTCTTGAGACCATCGGTCAGGCGGGAGGACTTACGCCGGAGCTCAAGGGCAAGATAGAAAACAGCGTCGAATCACGCGAAATAGAAGATCTCTATCTCCCTTTCAAACCGAAGCGCCGTACCCGTGCTACAGCAGCCAAGGAAGCCGGATTGGAACCCCTTGCAGACAAGATGTACAATGTGTCTCTTGTCGATCCGGTGCCGGAAGCCCGTAAATTTGTCGGCCCGAAGGTGGAATCTGTCGATGATGCTCTTGCCGGTGCGCGTGATATCATCGCGGAGCGTTTGAGCGAGACAGCGTCCGTGCGTGAGACTCTTAGACAGATATTCAAGACAAGACGTGTCGTGACCAAGGCTACAAAGAAGGCAACAGGTCCCGAGGCAATGAAATATAAGTCATATTTCGATTATTCGGAATCATTGGAGCGTATAGCTCCACATCGTCTTCTGGCGATCTTACGTGCTGAAGAAGAGGGATTCCTGAATATAAAGATAGATGCTGATCCTGAGAAGTGCGGTAAGAAGCTATATTACGATTTCTGTCAGGAAAAGCGTTATCCGGCACCTCCTCTCGCAGAGCATATGCATATGGCTTTTGATGATGCATTCAAGCGACTGCTTGAGCCGTCCATCTCAAATGAGGTCATCAAGGAAGCCAAGGAAAAGGCAGATGTCGAGTCTATCAGGATATTCGGCGAGAATCTACGCCAGCTTCTTCTTGCCCCACCGGTAGGACAGAAGCGTGTTCTGGCTATCGATCCTGGATTCAGGACAGGATGCAAGGTCGTATGCCTGGATCAGCAGGGAAATCTTCTTCATAATGAGGCTATCTTCCCTCATCCGCCGGCAAATGAAAAGGTAAAGGCTATACAGGCTGTATCAGCTATGGTACAGAAGTATGGAATCGAGGTAATTGCGATCGGAAACGGAACAGCAAGCCGCGAAACAGAGGAATTCATCAAGCGTGTGCCGCTCCCGCAGGGAGTGCGTGTATTCACCGTGAGTGAGGATGGTGCTTCCATCTATTCTGCTTCAGAGGTGGCTCGTGCGGAATTCCCTGAATATGATGTCACTGTGCGTGGTGCGGTTTCTATCGGACGCCGTCTGATGGATCCTCTTGCCGAGCTCGTCAAGATCGATCCCAAATCCCTTGGTGTAGGTCAGTATCAGCACGATGTAGATCAGAATCTCCTCAAGGAGACCCTTGACAATACGGTGGAAAGCTGTGTGAACAATGTCGGCGTGAACCTCAATACAGCCAGCAGCTATCTTCTGAGCTATGTGTCAGGTATCGGTCCTGCCTTGGCAGAGAATATTGTAGAATACCGTTCGGAACATGGAGCTTATAAATCGCGTAAGGACCTGCTCAAGGTAAAGAGACTTGGTGACAAGGCATTCGAGCAGTGCGCCGGCTTCCTTCGTATCCATGGTGCCGCAAATCCGTTGGACAATTCTGCCGTCCATCCTGAAGCGTATCACATTGTCGACCGCATGGCACGTGATCTGGGTGTAAAGACGCATGAACTCGTAGGAAACAAGGAACTTTGCTCGAAGATCGATCCTTCGAAATATGTAGAAGGCGACTTCGGACTTCCTACCGTCAATGACATCATCGCCGAGCTTCGCAAGCCGGGACTTGATCCGCGAGAGACTGCCGAGACATTCGAATTCTCTCATGATATCAAGACCATCGAAGACCTGAAGATGGGCATGGAACTTCCTGGAAAAGTTACGAACATCACAGCCTTTGGCGCTTTCGTAGACATCGGAATCAAGCAGAACGGCCTCATTCATGCATCCCAGATGGGAGTGAAAGGCATGGCCGATCCATCAAAGATCCTCAAACTGCATCAGCAGGTCAAGGTCTCGGTAGTTTCAGTGGATATGGACCGCAACCGAATCGGCTTGCGTTTGCTATAACAAAATAATAGGGTGACCGCCGGTCACCCTATTATTTTTACTTCTTGACGTAAACTCTGCGCGAATCGATTACATTCTCCGCATTCTTTCCGAGCCATACTTCGAACCAGCCTTCCTCGACAACGAAGTTCATATCCTTGTCCCACATATGGAAACTGCGATATGGAACCTCAAGCTCTACGGTCTTGCTTTCGCCTGGATTCAATGTGACTCTCTTGAAGGCAACAAGTTCCTTCAATGGACGGCCTACAGATGCGATTTCGTCATGCATGTAAAGCTGGATGACTTCATCACCGGCAACCTTACCTGTGTTCTTAACAGTAACCTTTACCTTGAGAGCATTATCCTTCTCGAGTTCCTTAGGCATATGCATGTTGCTGTACTCGAATGTGGTGTAGCTGAGACCATATCCGAACGGGTAGAGAGGCTTTCCGTCATTCTCTACATAACTGTAGTTGCGTCCGCTTGGCTTGATTGAGTAGTACATTGGGTTCTGGCCGATGCACTTCACCCAACTGAAAGGAAGACGTCCACCTGGATTGTATTTACCTGTAAGAACATCCGCTATAGCTGTACCTCCCTGCTCACCAGGATACCATGCCTCCAATACTGCTGCTGCTCCGTCCACCCAATCAGTGATGTCGATCAAGGAAATTTCCTATATTCTGCATTTTGATACTCCCGAGTGTTTTACGAAATTGTTCAAACTGAAGACCGGCTTGGCACCAAGCCAATTCAGAGATCAGATAAGCAGATTGGTATAAAGTCTTTATGACTTATATGCCACTTTCTTGCTGTATTGCGAAAGGATAACTCCGAGCGTTGAGATTCCGATTCCGATCCACTGTCTCTGATTCAGTGCCTCATGACCTATGATCCATGCAATGATGGCAGCGGCTACAGGGATGAGGGCAGAGAATATGCTGGACTTTGCTACTCCGAGATTCTTGATCGTACTTACCCAGAGCGAGAATGCGAGGCTTGAGCAAAGTACTGCAAGACAAATTATAGGATACCAGACATCTCCGTCGAAATATACCTCATAATTGAATCCGTCGATTCCTTTCCATATGAAAAGAGGGAAGAGATATACGGAACCGATAAGGAACTGGTACATCACGATTGTCTGGCTGGGATAGTTTCCTGACAGGCTTTTGGTTATCGAAGCATGTCCTACCTCTGAAATCACTGCGACAAGCAGAAGCGCTATTCCCCATATGAAATGTTCTCCCAGTGCACCCTTTGCCATAGCAACCAATACAATTCCGACAAGGGAAAGGAGTATTCCGAATATGTTTACGCCATTGATCTTTTCCTTAAAGAAGATCAAGCCTGCTCCGATAGAAAATATAGGGATCGTAGCTACGACCATCGCACTGATGGTAGGAGAACCGGTAAGTTTCAGACCGTATGTCTCGCAGATGAAATAAATGAAAGGCTCAAAGAATGCCAGAAGCAGGAATTTTCCCAAGTCTTGTTTTTGTATCCTCTTGATTCTTGCATATGCCGTATTGAACAGGAAAAGTATGAATCCAGCAAGGAATATCCTGACAAATACGAAATAGAATATCGGAATATTCTGAGCGATAAGCTTATCTGTCCATATGTAGGACATTCCCCAGAATATTATCGCACACATCGACGCTATGTATATGAGCGTCTTGCTTGGCTGTACTTTTGGTGACATGGTCAGTCTGTTGGTTTAGTCAGTTGGGTATGGCGGTTTCTATATCCTGCCGTCTTTCAATACGGCCTTTCCGTCGATGAATACAGTCTCGATGACTCCGCGGAGCGTTTCACCCTCATATGGTGTCCATCCGCATTTGCTGTACTGGTCTTCAGCCTTGACGACGAATTCCTTGCTATAGTCGAATATTACAAGGTCAGCTTCATAGCCTTTTTCGATCTTTCCTCTGTTGAGGTGGTACAAGTCTGCCGCCTTCTCGGAAAAAGCAGATGCTATTCTTTCAAGCGGAATATCTTCCTCATGGGCTATAGTGAGCAATACAGGAAGACTCTGCTGGATAGACGGAAGTCCTGATGGGGCTTCGGTATATGTGCCTTCCTTTTCTGAAAGCAGGTGAGGGGCGTGGTCAGAGCCAATGGTATCGATCGTGCCTTCTGCCAGCGCCATTCTGAGGGCAGCTCTGTCATCACTGCTCTTGACTGCAGGATTGCATTTTACCTTGCTTCCGAGTCTTGCGTAGTCTTCGTTGCTGAACCATAGATAGTTACAAGAGGTCTCAGCGGTAATCAAAGGATTGTTTGTTTTTGCGGCACGAGCCATTTCAGCTTCTTCCTTTGTGGAAATGTGGCATAATACAAGCTTGGTTCCATGCTTTATCGCCATTTCCAGCGCGGTAATGCTTGACTTTATGCATGCTCTGCGGCTACGTATGTTTTCATGCTCGGTAAAAGGGATCTCTTGTCCATATTTCTCTATGGCTGCAGCAAGATTGGCCTTGATTGTCGCCTCATCCTCGCAATGGACAAGTATCGGTTTCTCCTCGATCGCAAACAGCCTTTCAAGCGAGATACCCTTGTCTACCAGCATGTTTCCGGTAGATGATCCCATGAAAACCTTTACTCCGGGTATGTCTTCTGCCTTTATTCCTGCCTTCGCATCGCCTTCGCGGACCAATGAACATATCATGTCCGCATTGTCATTTGTCGCTCCGATATGGAACCCGGTCTTTGTCAGCGCACGTCCTGCGGCCAGGTCCATCTTGCCTTTCAGAGCCTCTGCCGTGATTGTTGCCGGCTTTGTGTTCGGCATGTCGAATACTGTGGTCACGCCTCCTGCAACCGCTGCTTTCGACTCTGTCTCCATGTCTGCCTTATGGGTCAATCCTGGCTCACGGAAATGTACATGAGCATCAATTCCTCCGGCGATTATATGCTTGCCATCCAGCATCCATACCTCAGCCTCAGGATTACTTCTCAGAAGCTTGTCCAGTCTGAATCCATAATCCTCTGCGTCTGACCAGAGCACTTCCTTTATATGTCTGCCTTCGATGGCGATGGTTCCAACCGCTTCTTTAGCGGATGTAACTATTGTAGCTTTATCAAGAATGATCATTTCTATGCCTTTCTTGGTCTGATTTTTCTCATTTTCAGTTTCATGACTCCCCAGAATGCTTCTCCGAAGATACCGCTGCTCATCTTTGATGTGCCTTCCTTCCTGTCAACGAATATGATAGGAACCTCCTGAATCTTGAATCCTAGCTTGTAGGTCGAGTATTTCATCTCGATCTGGAAGCCGTATCCCTTCATCTGTACCTTGTCCAGGTCAATTGTCTCCAGCACTCTGCGACTGTAGCACTTGAAGCCTGCAGTTGTGTCGTACACCTTCATTCCAAGTACGGTACGTACATAAACAGATGCATAGTAAGACATTATGACTCTGCCGATAGGCCAGTTGATGACACTGATGCCGTTGCAGTAGCGTGAACCGATTGCAAGGTCTGCTCCATCCTTTGCGCATGCCTCATAAAGTCTAGGCAGGTCCTGAGGATTGTGCGAGAAATCCGCATCCATCTCGAAGATGTAGTCGTACTTCTGCTCCACAGACCATTTGAAGCCGGTGATATATGCTGTACCCAGGCCAAGCTTGCCCTGACGCTCGATCATGAAAAGCCTTTCAGGGAACTCGCCCTGAAGTCTTTTGACGATTGCTGCTGTTCCGTCCGGTGATCCATCCTCGATCACGAGAATGTGATATTCTCCATCAAGAGCAAATACCGCCCTGATGATGTTCTCGATGTTTTCCTTTTCGTTATACGTAGGAATGATTACTATCTTTCTATCCATGATTATTTGTTTTCAATGGTCTTCAACATTTCTGTTACAGCAGCTTCAAGCTGCTTGTCCTCTCCTCGAAGTACGGAAGCCGGGTCATTGTATACGAGGATATCCGGCTCGATCTGCATGTTCTCCAGATATCGTCCTTCCTTGACAGCAAGCGCTGCTACCTGAGGAATACCGAATACTATGGTCTGGTCGATCTGGGTCTCCCACCATACGGCTGTCATGGTTCCCGGTACAGGAGCGCCGATGAGCTTTCCGATGCCGAGGGTCTTGTATACATATGGGAATCCGCATGCATCCGAGTAATTGTCCTCTCCGATAAGGACGCATGACGGTTTTGTCCACTTATTATATGGCTCTGTACCGATGTACTGGCCTCTAGGCTCGAATCTGATGTATTCCTTTCCATCAAGCAGGGTAGCAAGGTCGTCATGGAGCCATCCGCCTCCGTTGTGACGTGTGTCAACGATGATGGCCTCGCATGCGCGGTATTTACCGAGCATGTCAGAGAATACGCGTCTGAAGCTCTCGGAGTCCATACCTTCTACATGTACATATCCGATTCTTCCGCCCGAAAGTTTCTTTACCATCTCCTCTCTCTGTCTTACCCATCTGTTGTAAAGGTTCACCTGGTCTGTGAATGCAGGCTCAACATACATGTCGACAGCCTTCTTTCCTCCCTTCTTTACTGTGATGAGGGTCTTCTTTCCGCCTTTCATCCTGAGAAGCTCATACCAGTCACTGCCGGCCTTGATTTCGACTCCGTTGATTGCTGTGATGATGTCTCCTGCCTTGATTTCAGGGTCAGCTACATAGAGTGTACCGCCCTTTATGATTTCGGCGATCTTAAGACCGTCTCCCTTGTACTCATTATCATAGAGGGCGCCGAGCGAACCGATGTTCTGGCCGGATCTGTACTGGTATCTTGCACCTGTGTGTGATCCGTTAAGCTCTCCAAGCATCTCGGACATCATCTCCTGGAAATCGAAATTGTTGTTGATATGCGGAAGGAACTTTTTGTATGTTTCACGATATCCTGCCCAGTCAATTCCATGAATGTCAGATACATAGAACTTTTCGTTCACCTGCTTCCATGCATGCTCGAATATGTATTCCCTTTCTCCTGCCGGCTTGTATTCGAATTCTCCGCTGAATGCGATGCTTTCTCTTGAGCCGTTGGCTGTGGAGATCTTCGAGATGCCGCTGCCGGAAAGCAGATACATGTACTTGTCGTCAGCAGTAGGGTAGAGTGAACCGCGTACGCCCTTGGAAACTACCCTGACGCTGTTGTCCTCGAGGTTGAGAACGCAGAGGTCTGTGCTGTTTTCGAGGCGGGTCATGTAATAAAGCTTCTTTCCGTCCTGAGTCAGGTAATGGTCTCCGAGTCTTCCAGAATATCTGGTGAGTCTTACTATCCTGTCTTTTCTGTTCTCAAGGTCGATGATAAGCTCGTCTACCTTCTTCTCTGCCTTGATGCTATCCTTCTTCTCTTTCTTTTCCTCCTTCTCGGTCTTCATCATGTCAGCGATCTCCCTGTCTTCCTTGTCGCGCATGAATTCAGTATATCGCTTTCCGTCGAAGAACATTATATAAATGTCTTTTTCAGCTCCCCAGCTTCCATGGCTGCGGTATCCGGCCTTGTCTGAGGTCCATGTCATCGCCTTTCCACCGAGTGCCCATCTGAAGCCTCCGTCGCTGTAGCCGCTTTCTGTAAGGTCGGTGATGTCACCCTTCTCCACATCGATGAGGGCTACATTTTCGTTGTTCCATCCGCCGTCAGCCTGGTAGTTGCAGAGGATGTACCTGCTGTCCGGGCTCCATGCAAAGCTCTGGTCGCCGTCGCTGTATGAATAGTTTACATTCTTGTCAAGGACTATCTTCTCTTTTCCGCTCTTGATGTCCATTACCGCAATGGCGGTCCTGTCCTTAAGGTATGCGATCTTTTCTCCGTCAGGAGATACCTGTGGCTGGAAGCATGTCTCGCCAGGTTTGGTGACGAGCTTCTCTTCCATCTTCACCGCATAAGTGAAGTATTTGTCATCCTTATCAGTCAGTGATGTCTCCCAGATGCCCCAGTGACCGTTTCTCTCTCCTGCGTAGTAAAGTGTTCTTCCGTCCTTGGAGAACCATACGCTCCTTTCCTGCTGAGGAGTATTGGTTATTCTTTTGGTAGTCCTGTGATCTACAGAGGTTACATATACATCTCCTCTGAGTACTACTGCCACTTCTTTTCCGTTTGGCGATACCGCAAGATCGGTGGCTCCGGATGTAATTGTACGCTCTATGACATCCTTCTCGACCTGGTCAGTGACGATTTCGATCTTTACCTTTTCAGGCTGCTGTCCCATCTTGAGGGTATAAAGCTCTCCGTCGTATGAATAGCACAAGATTCCGTTACGCGATATAGTAAGGTGTCTTACAGGGTTGCCTTTATAGAATGTCACCTGTACAGGTGCGGTTTTGTCTGCGAGGGACTCGATCCTGTAGATGTTAGAGGTGCCGTCCTGCTCGCTGAGGTAGTAAAGTGTATTGTTTCCATGAAGGACAGGATTCCTGTCCTCTCCCTTGAAGGAAGTAAGTTTTGTGAATGTGCCATTGGAATTGAGGCTGAGCTGGTCGGTAGGATCTTCCGAAGGTACATACATCCATATGTCGCGCGTCACAGATGATGTGTGATGCTTTCTCCATGGATCTTCATATCCTTTGTAATCCTCATATATTACTGTATTGTCCAGGCGAGCGGCCATGCTGCCGATCTGGAGCGACGTCACAAGCGCCGGCCTTCCTCCGTCAGGACCGACCTGATAGACCTGTGAGCCGCCAGGGAAATCACCATACTGCACATCCTGCTGGATGGCTGCGCTGAAAATCACGCTTCCGTCTTCTCTTACCGCCAGCGGGGTCTCGTTTCCCGGGTGGGTGGTGAGTCTTGTTGGAGTACCTCCGTCTGCGCTTACCTTATATATATCCTTGGTGCCCTCCCTGTACGAACTGAACACGATGGTCTTGCCGTCTTCGGTCCACATGGGGTTTGAATCATATGCAGGGTTAGTTGTGATCTGTCGGGCTCTTCCTCCTTCCGAACCTACAAGATAGATGTCTCCTTTATATGTAAATGCTATCTGTGTTCCGTCAGGGGATATTGCATTTCTTCGAAGCCAGAGAGGGGAGTCCTGCGCAGATGCAGACGCTGCGAGCATAAGAAACGCAGATAAGGTGAGCAATGATTTCTTCATGTTATTATATATATAGGTTAACATGCAAATATAATAAAAATAGTGGTTATTTGAACATGAAAGAGCTGTTTTAGGATGTTGATTTCATTTAACAAAATTGTAACAATGGCATACGGCCGTGAATGTCAGCTAGTTGGATGTTCGCGGCCGTAATTTTGTCCTTTCCGGGCGCAAAAAAGATTTGGAAGTTTGAAAATAAGTCGTACCTTTGCACTCCCATTTGAAAAACGGGTGGCTGATGAGGCCTTGAGTTCTTACCAAGACTGGCGCATGAAGATCTGCTTCGAAAAAGTTTTTTGAATTTTTTTCACAAAACTATTGCAGATTAAAAAATAATGCGTACCTTTGCAGCCCCGTTCAAAAAACGGGTTCTCGCAAGAGAGACTGAGAAGTTCATTGAAAAGACTGATTTACTGTACAAGAAGCAAGTACCGAGAAAA
>JAZRQM010000071.1:0-3236 GCA_045649795.1 Candidatus Cryptobacteroides sp.
CAGAGAATCTGACATAATAAAAATCAGTGACCATTGATGTAAGCGACATGCCACCCCCGGCTAGGGGGTGCCTGCCGAAGGGCAGGCGGGGGTCGCTGGAATCAAGGTCACTGATTTTTATCTCAGCAGATTACTGCGGACATCGGTCATCAGGTAAGATTTATGCCACGAAGTCAATGAAAGTTTCGTGGTGTGTACTTCGTGGCTATGAATCTGCCGGATATGCGCCTTCTTCTGCCACGAAGTACAAGTTTCTCACGATATGTCTACTTCGTGGCCAGAACTAGCACATTATCAAGCGGTTAAAAATATATGTATCAGAGAGATTCCTCAAGCAACAAATACAAAGGCTCCGGCGCCGGCACCGAAGCCCAAAACAGACTGTAGGATATGTCCGTCAGGTATTCTTTTACATCCTTCTCTTCTGTTTTTCTCCAGCACCGGTTCCCTTGTATTTGCTCTGGGTGGTGTTGAAGTTGTAGCGGAGGGTGATTCCGTAGGTGCGCATCGACCTGTTGCTCCATTGTCTGAGTGAGTAGGCCTTGCTGTATATCCTCGTTTCTGTTGCCTCATCATCAAGAATGTTGTTTGCGAAAACTTCGACTGCAAGTGCATTCTTAAAGAACGATTTTCTGATCGATGCGTTCAGTGTGTTGGTAGCCTTCCGCAGACGGTAGACTCTGCTGTCTCCTTTTCCTTGGAAGGTATAGTCGCAGTTCAATGTAAATCCCTTCGGCAAGGTCAGGGTATTGTCGAACTGGATTACAGGAAGAGCCTGATTCATCTTGACTTCCTCACCAAGTGATTCCATTGTAAGCCATTGCTTGACAAGGGCCAGGGTAAGGCGCGGATGCCATATCCCTATGGTGGGTGTGGCGGCGACCATTACCTGTATTGTCGGTATGTTCTTGTAGAAATTGTCGTGATAGATGAGTATGGCATTGTCGGTTCCTTCCTGTGCTGTGGCGGTTTCAAGGATTGCATTCTTTACTGTCTGATAGCTGATTCCGGCCTGGACAAATTTCCATACGGCTGCAAAGGATACATCATGGTTCATTTCCGGTCTGAGCAGCGGGTTTCCCTTCTGCATGCAGTAACGGTCGATGTAAATGAGCGAGTTGCTAAGATAGCTGTAGTGAGGTCTGGAGGTCTTCGCCGAGTAGTTGAGGAGGAACTGGAAAGGACCGGCGACTGCTGAGAAGGAAGCATTAGGATAGAAGTTGTCGTACGTCCTGCTCTGGTCCTCCTTGAAGACCTCATTTTCGTAATATCTGAATCCTATATGTTCATATCTTAACCCTGCGGTCAGGCTGCCGAAGCTTAACGGGTAGATGTATTCGGCATAAGCGCCGGTCTCTGATTCCCTGATGGTCGTGAATGCGCTTGGTACATAACCTTCACCGTTCAGATATTCGTCATATCTGACGGTATTGGAAAACTCGCTTCCGGCAGTGAGTACGCCACCGAGGATGGGGTAGGTGAAGGTAAGCTTTGATGCATAGAGTCTGTTGTGGGTATTGCTGACAGTGTTGAGGATGCGGTCGTCCTGATACTGACTCAACTCGTTGTAAGTCGTTTTTCCATTGGATCTGCTGTCATGGAAATCGGCATTGAAGTCGATGGCCAGCTTGCCTGCAGTACCGTTGTAATACATGTTTAGTTCATGGGTAGGGCTAGGGTCGGAATGCCCTTCTGCTACTGTATTGGTCTCGTCGTCCAATATTCCGTCTAAAGTTGCGCTTGTACGGAAATCCTGTGTGGTAGATGTTCTCAGACTGAATCCTGGCCTGTATCGTATACCGGCAGAGTGGCTGTCGCTGATCTGCCAGTTGAGACCCAAGGTCGGGGTAATCGCCTGAGTCCTACGGTCGCGATGTCCTGTCTGAACGGTCTCAAGCATCTGCCTTGAAGCCAGAGTCTGATGAGTCTCTGTATTCTGGAAAGACTCGGAATCTGAATACACAAGTGCTCCGAATATGTCAAGGCTGTTGTGCCTGTAGTTCATGTTTACGGTTTCATTCAGATTTGTGTATTCCGATTGTGACCATGATGAACGCACATCGAATCCGAATCCGTCACCCACTCTCTTGATAGTCTGTATCCTGATCACTGCCTTTACGGTCGCATCGTATCTTGCCCCAGGATTCTGGACTACATCCACGGACTTTATTTCCTTTGAGCTGAGCTGTTCCAGTTCGGAGTAGTCCCTTATAAGACGGCCGTTGATGTATATTATAGGAGATCCTTTGCCGATGACTTCATATTCCCCGTCCTTTGAGATAACGCCCGGGATTTTTTCAAGCACGTCGTTTGCAGATCCGGCTTCGGCGAGTACGCTGTTCTCTACAGGAGTTACGAAGGCATCCCCTTTGATTACAGTCTTGGGCAGATAGCCTTTCACGACAGCTTTGCTGAGCATTTCCGAATCGGGGACCATACGGATGGTGCCCATGTCTGAGCCATGTACTTCTGTAATGTATGGTTCATATCCTATGAAGGAAATGTGGACCATGGCGGCCTGCGGGGCCGTTTCGAGGACGAAGATTCCGAGTGTGTCGGTCATGGCTCCGCCGAGGTAGGTCGAATCTGCCTTCTGAAGCATTACATTGGCATAGGCCAACGGCTCATCGTTTTCATCGATGACCCTTCCTTTGATTGATTGTGCTGATGCGTTCGTCTGAAGTGCCGCCAACACTAGTGGAGCGGCGGCGCAGAGAATCATTTTCTTGAAAGTTCCTCTCATACTTAATTGTTGATTTTGCAATTATGACGAACGGATTCATTATTTGTTGCAAAAAAACTCCCTCCCATACTAGAGATGCATATTCTCTATATGGGAGGGAGTACTTTTTTATATCAGCAGATTACTGCGGACGTCAGTCATCAGGTAAGATTTCTGCCACGAAGTCAATGAAGCACCTTGCTATGTGTACTTCGTGGCCACGAATCTGCCGGATATACGCCTTCTTCTGCCACGATGTACACGTTTCAGACAATATGTCTACTTCGTGGCCAGAACTAGCACATTATCAAGCGGTTAAAAATATATGTATCAGAGAGACTCCTTACTCTCATATCTGGTCACTCTCCGTTACACCTTCAACTCATCCAACAACAAATACAAAGGCTCCGGCGCCGGCACCGAAGCCCAAAGCAGAATGTAATCTGCTCAGAGAATCTGACATAATAAAAATCAGTGACCATTGATGTAAGCGACATGCCACCCCCGGCTAGGG
>JAZRQM010000072.1:0-23519 GCA_045649795.1 Candidatus Cryptobacteroides sp.
ACTCCAGTTTACTGTAGAGAAGGACGGTACTGTGACTAAGGTTAAGGTGCTCCGTGGTGTTGACCCATCACTCGACAAGGAGGCTGTACGCGTAGTTTCTATGTCGCCAAAGTGGAAGCCTGGTAAGCAGCGTGACCGTGCAGTTCCTGTAACCTACACATTCCCTGTTATCTTCCAGCTCCGATAATCAGACATATCACATAAAAAAATCTCCGATTCATCGTAATGAACCGGAGATTTTTTTATGTGATTTAGAGTTCCACGGGACCTGTTACCTCTCATAGGGGTGATTTTCCCGGACCCCTATGAGAGACAAGAGGCCCTAGAGGGGCTTCAGAGGGCACATTACTCTCACAGGAATATGAGAAAACGACTCCTATGAGAGAGAGTAGAAATAAGTTTCGGCACGATACGATTATCCGGCAGCAGAACGAGAGCCGAGCGTTGACCCCATATGGGGGTTGTATTCCGCGAGGCGATGTCCTGACTGCCGGATAATCGTATATATGAATGTTAACTGTCGTTATTTATTTCGAGAAGCGGCTTTCTTAGCAGCTTTCTTGGCGGCTTTGGCATCCTCCTTAGCCTTTCGCTTCTCGTATTTCTGACGGAATTTCTCAAGCGCTGCGGCATCCTTTTCAGCCTGACGCGCTGCATCCTCAAGAGCCTTACGCTTGTTCCTGCGCTCCTTCTCGAGTCGCTTTGCCTCCTTGGAAGCTGCCTTATCTGCATCTCGCTTATCAAGTTCTGCCCACTTAAGTTCACGTTCCTCCTGCTTCAGACGTTTCTTCTCCTCTTGAGCAGCCTTCTTTTCATCCTTCAGTTTCTGCTTCTCGGCCTTGATACGTTCCTTTTCAGCCTTTGCAGCAGCCTTCTGTCTCTCCGCCTCTGCTTTGCGCTTAGCCTCGAGTTCTTCTGGAGTAGGTTCTGGCTTAGGCTCTACAGGAAGATCTATATTCTCTTCCTTAGGAACGACTATTTCTTCCGGAACATCCACAGGAAGCTGCACGGCGACACTGTCAGACGGAGCAAGTAAGCCTTCTGAAGGGGCTGAAAGAGAATCTGCAGAGACCAGGAGACTGTCAGCAGTGACTGCAAGTGTATCAGATGGAGCGGCAAGTGTGTCGACCGGAACCATCAGACTGTCAGTCTGGAAAGCCAATGTATCTGGTTTCGGGAAGAGTTCCGGATGAGCCTTCTCAAATTCGCGGATGCGACGAAGCGAATCACGAACCTCCATCTGTCTGTATACATCATCCATGTATCCAGGGAAATAAATATCAGTCTGCCTGAACTCTGTCCTTGGTCTGGCCTCATAACTGCTTCTTTCACTTGGACGAAGCGAGAGAGGCGTCACGGCAAAGCGATCGGCAGGGCGTCTTTCCGGCTGCCAGTTGAATCCCTTCAGCTGACTTTCCTCAGAACCAAGCTGAACGACAGGATATCCGTCATTCTTAGGCTGTTCGAAATAGTAGACTCTCTGAATCTCGCCATTCTTGAACACAGCAGAAAGCATCTTCGAATCAGTCTTGTTGACTGTAGCCAATGTACCGTTCTCCTCAAGGTAGAACATTGCAGAAGCACCACCGAGCACATCAAAACGCTTCAGATCACCGTTTGCATCAAAGAATGCGAGCATTTCAGCACCCTTGATCTGATCGAAATGGACTGAGTCTTCCTGAATGACGATGAACGCATTGGACATAAGGCTGGCTTTATCCATCGCACCATCCTTTATGACAACTGTAACGCTGTCGGCTGAATACTGGCGGGTGATTTCCTGCCATATCAGAGGAGATTCATATAATCTTGCAAGTGAATCGAGATCGCAGTACTGAAGAGAATCGCATACCACCTGCATGTTCTTCTTGTATATCCTTACTTTGCCTACGGCCTCAAGGAAACCGATCTTGGTTGTATCAAGAGGTCCGGCAAGGCTATCTGCAAGAGCCAGGCTGTCGGCAATTCCCAGACTGTCAGCAAGAGCGAGACTATCAGACAATACAAGGCTGTCGGACAATGCATGACTGTCCGCCAAGACCAGACTGTCAGATGCCGGAATATGTTCTAATTCTGCTGCAACAGGCGCTGTCAGCTTACTCTTAGCCGGACGACGGGCAAGGCTATCACCTACCATCGGAGGAGCCGCCGACAACTTCGGCTTGGCTGGGCCTCTGGTCTGTCCGCCCTTCGGACCTGCTCCACCCTTAAGCTGAGGAGGACGGTTAGGGTCATTCTTGCTTGCTTCTTCTGCCGCTTTGGCCGCCTCCTGTGCAGCCTTACGACGGAACTCGCCTACTGGATCGACACTCAATGCATCAAGTCTTGTCTGCGAATCCTTGATTACAGACTCGGGAATATCACATTTCTTTATCGTATGATATACAAGCCTGTCCGCTCCCAGATATACGGTATCGATAGATCCGTCCTTCTCTTCCATTTCAGAGATAACCGCCGGATCGCGGGTAAGGGTCACCTTGGACAAGGTATCGATATAATGGAGTCGGCCGGCAAGAGCGAATACGTTTCTTGTAGTGTCAGTGATCTGGGCGTTTCCAAGCATCTCCACGTCCTGCGTATTCCTATAGAAATAAAGGCTGTCCGACCATCCTTCCTGATCCTCTGTCATCACATGGACATTGTCACTGAAGAAAAATATTTCCCTTTCCCTGTCATACCATCCGCTGTTGGCAGAAAGCATGTTTTCATCCTTCCAGGCATCGGTCCTCTTGCCGAAGGTCGCCATGTTCTGGTCGGAATTATATACAAGGTCGGTGGTCTTGACAAAGATCGAATCGGTAAACATGTTCACATCGTTCTCGAATGTGAATGTATTTATCTTCGAATCATATGTACCTGTACGGCTTTCGATGATCTGACCATCTTTGTCCCTCATGGCTCCACCACTGAGGAAGACAGCGACCGAGTCCTTAGTATTATAATCCAGGAATCTGGTTCTCAATGTATTATGATCCTTGTCGGTAAGCTGCACGACCGAACCTCGGAACTTGGCAAGGTCGGCATCGATGAGATACTGCAGATTGTCGCTTGTAAGGACAGTCTCTTCCTGAAGAATGCTCACATGTCCCCATGCATCGATGATCTGAGATTCCACATTCCAAAGGGCGGTATCACAGATCAGATATGTATTATTGTGCAGAAAACGGGCGGGGCCGATGACCTTCCTGTAGCGCGCACCTTCCACATCGACCATCTGGGCAGATTTGGAACTGAGCAGCACTACAAGACTATCTTTCTCTTCCTGCTTATTGTTCTGTGCAGAAAGGGAAAGACACGCCGAAAGCGCTATGAGGATGAATGTAAGTTTCTTCAAAATGTGCATAGGCCGTTACTTGCGGAACTTCTCCTTCCAACCCTCACGCTCAAAGTCGCAGTCCTCGTACATCGGGTCTATGACAATATATGTAGACTTGATTCTGGACTCAATGAAATCTTCAATGGCCTTCATCTGCAGGCTTTCATGTGCCTGATTGAGAAGAAGGGTATAATCATGCTCGAATGAAGCTGTATGTGCAGGAATGATCTTGTCTACCTTAAGAATCTTGTACACAAGGTTACCGTCACGGCCTTCATTGTCGAGTGATGAGATAGGCTCCGAGATCTCGCCTTCCTTCAGGTCCTTTATCGCGTTATAATCCTGCGGCTTGAGCTGATCGATCTCGAAATATGTAGATCCTGTATATGGGTCGGCCATCTGACCGCCGTTTGTCCTTGTAGCCGGGTCCTCAGAATAGAATCTTGCAGCGAGATCGAATGTCACCGCCTCGTTCTGAAGCTCTGTCTTAAGACTGTCAAGTACATGGAAACCCTTCTCCATATCGTCGGCAGTATACTCCGGCTTGAGGAGGATGTGGCGTGCATTGAACATATCGCCCTTCTTATCAAGGACCTCGATGATATGGAAGCCGTCCGGAGTCTCTACGATCTGAGACACAACGCCTGGCTTGAGGGCCATCGCAGCATCCGAGAATTCAGGCCAGAAGATTGATTTTGAAGCCATTCCGAGCTCACCTCCCTTACGCGCACTGCCTGGGTCCTGAGAGTAGATACGTGCCAATGTAGAGAATTTCTCACCATTGATGATACGTTCACGGATCGCGAGAAGACGCTCCTTTACTGCAAGCTTTGCGGCCTCTCTGTCAGGATAGATGCAGATCTGGCTGAGCTGGTACATGATAGGGACCACAGGAAGATCATCCGGATCGGTCTCATCGATGTACTTCTGGACATCATACGGAGTCAGGCTAGGTACCTTACCAGCGATCTCACCCTGCATCTGCTGGGTAAGAGTCTGGTCCTCAATGGCCTTACGCCACTCCTGGCGAAGCTTGTACACAGGTTTTCCGAATACCTGCTCGACACCCTCGTCGCCGCCGTAATAGGTCCTGAGCTGGTCGATTCGCTGGCTGAGGTTGCTTTCCACCATATCATTGTTGATGACGAGAGAGTCAACTCTTGCCTGCATAAGGAAGAGCTTTGCACTCATCATCTGCTCAAGAAGTTCACACCTGCTTGTCTTGTCTGAAGTATAGTTCGACATCTGGACCTGTACCTCTTCCTCGATATCGGAAATCATGATCACCTCACCACCGATGACAGCGACCGTCTTGTCAACCACTCCTCCTGAATATTTCTGTGCTGACGCAGCCCCAGACATGCCCATGAAGGCCACGACTGCGGCAACATATTTCAAAATACGGAGATTCATCATATCATCAATATATTACAAATTGTCCATTTTTGCGCGCGTCATTAAGCAAATCCCGTTCCAAAGAGGTAATCAGAGACTGCTTGCGCGAACTAATTATCATATCTTTGATCGAAGGCGCACAATAATCCAGCGGAGCCAGTTCGCCCGCACGGATCTGGTCAGATATGTAGGCCAGGCTCACCACTCCTGCCGTATCCTTCCTTTCGATCCATTTGCCGTTCATCGAACGGAGCATGTCAGCATGGTCCATGCCGAACTCACGTGAGAGCAGCGCGGCATCGATCCATTCATTGCCCCAAGTCATGAACTTAAGAGCCGAAGAATATGCAAGGCTGTCGGCATCCAGCAGGTCCTGGACCTCATCCGAAGCCATCTTCTTCCTTATCTTTGGCAGACTCGGAGACTCGCCGGAAATCATAAGGAAACGAGCCTTGACTACCGGACGCTGGAGGATGAACCTATCCTCATGTGCTGCATAATATTCTTCAACCTTATCATCCGAAACAGCCGTGTCAAGCCTTTCGTTGACATAGAGCTGCTCGTAACGATATTTCAGGAGGGACATCCTGTACTCCTCCAGTTCCTTGGTCACATCCTTTTCCGACTTGGAAAGCTGTTCCTCAGCGACAGCAAGAAACACCTGTTCCAAAGCCCAGGTATTGATATAGCTCTTAGCGAGCCTTATGCTGTCATCCTTGCTTACCCCTTTGGGAATCAGCTTGTTAAGCTCACTTCTATAGAGCTTGGCTGCACCTACCTCAGCAACAGCTTCCTCCTCACTCAAAAAGGATGAAATCGCCCTGCACGACGTAAAAGCCGACAGGACGATCCCTAAGATTATCGTATGGACAATCCGCCTCATGAGCAGATTATCTTGAATAGTTCGGAGCCTCGCGTGTGATTGTCACATCGTGTGGATGACCCTCGAGGTAACCCGCATTGGTAATACGGACGAACTTCGCTTCACGAAGCTTCTCGATAGTCTGAGCGCCACAGTAACCCATACCTGCACGAAGACCACCTACGAGCTGATAAACAACCTCGTTGAGGGTACCCTTGTAAGGAACCTGAGCTACGATTCCCTCTGGAACGAGCTTCTTGATATCCTCTTCCATATCCTGGAAGTAACGGTCCTTAGAACCCTGCTGCATAGCCCCGAGCCAGCCCATTCCGCGATATGACTTGTACTTACGTCCGTTGAGGATGATGGTCTCTCCCGGAGACTCCTCAACACCTGCGAAGAGCGAACCTGCCATGATTGTGCTTGCACCGGCAGCAAGAGCCTTGACAACGTCACCTGAGTAACGGATACCACCGTCAGCGATTACAGGAACGCCTGTGCCCTTGAGAGCCTCAGAAGCCATCATCACAGCAGAAAGCTGTGGCATACCCACACCTGCAATGACACGTGTTGTACAGATAGAACCAGGTCCGATACCTACCTTCACTGCGCTTACTCCTGCATCTGCAAGAGCCTTTGCACCTTCTGCTGTAGCCACGTTACCGGCAACGATCTGAACATCAGGAAGAGCATCGCAAGCGCTCTTGATCACGTTGAGAACGCCCTGTGAATGTCCATGAGCTGTGTCGACAACAACTGCGTCTGCACCTGCGCTCACGAGCATCTCGATACGCTCGATTGTATCTGACTTCACACCAACGGCAGCAGCCACGAGAAGGCGGCCCTTGCTGTCCTTTGATGCGATAGGATTATCCTTGATCTTCATGAGGTCCTTGTAAGTGATGAGGCCGACGAGCTTGCCGTCTGCGTCCACTACAGGAAGCTTTTCGATCTTGTACTGACGAAGGATGTCAGTTGCCTCCGGAAGGCTGATGCCCTGTCTTGCAGTGACAAGGTTCTCCTTTGTCATGATTTCAGTAACAGGCATCTTCGGATCTCTCTGGAAACGAAGGTCACGGTTGGTCACGATACCCACGAGGAAGCCGTTTTCATCCACCACTGGAATACCGCCCACATGGTGCTGAGCCATCATGCCGAGTACCTGACCTACCGTAGCATCCGGATGGATGGTGATAGGATCATAGATCATTCCGTTCTCTGCTCTCTTCACACGACGCACCTGGTTCATCTGCTCCTCGATGGTCATGTTCTTGTGGATCACTCCGATACCACCGGCACGAGCCATTGCAATAGCAAGCTCTGCCTCGGTAACTGTGTCCATTGCCGCAGAAACGATAGGAGTCTGGAGAGTGATGTCTCTCGTGAACTTTGAAGATACATCCACACTTCTAGGGAGTACCTCAGAATGTGCAGGAATCAGCAAAACGTCGTCGAAGGTCAGTCCTTCAATAATCGGTGAATTAGTAAATGTCTGCATCTCGTGTATAAAATTTGGCAAATGTAACAATATTTTCGGAATCTATAAAGACATTGAGGGGTTTTTCGACGATTATACAGACAACTTTCAGCTTACCCGTTACATTTGCCTGCGGCTGTCAACGTTACCCCCTCTCCAAACCTCTCCCCTCGGGGAAGAGGCTTACTACCGCTTCGCGGAAAATATTTTCGGAATCTATAAAGACCTTGAGGGGTTTTTCGACGATTACATTATAAAATGAATCTGGTCCTTAAGTAATCTTCCCTGCCAGGTGTCGCGTTCCTCAAGGCGTTTTTCCAGAAGGCGAAGCAGCTCCACGTTGCGGATCAAGCCCCACGGAGTCTCATTCACAAACCTCGGCGGCACCTCCCCCACAAACCTCTCGATGAAAAGATCCGGCCTCAGACGCTCCAGCATGTCAACAAAAAAATCAAGGTACTCATCGAGGGCAAATCTCTCGAAATCCTCCGGACGCTCCGCATATTCCTTCTCCATACGCGTTCCCTTGACGATCTGAAGCTGATGGAATTTGACAGACCTTATCGGCAGGTCATTGATCAAGGCACAGCTGTCCAGCATCATCTGCCTGGTTTCTCCGGGAAGTCCCAGAATGAAATGCACCCCGACATCAAGTCCCCTTTCCGCAGTCATCTTCACTGCCCTCTGCGCCGTCGCAAAATCATGGCCTCTGTTGATTCGTTCAAGCGTTTCATCATAGCATGACTCTATTCCATATTCGACTATCACTACCGGAGACGTACGCTCCCCCTCACCTGCAAGAGACCTGCGCCAGCCCTCCAGCACCCTGCCCTTGGCAAGGCTTTCCAGATAATCAAGCTTGTCCTCATCCACACAGTCTGGTCTTGTACCGATTACAATGCCCACAACATCAGGATGCTCCAAAGCCTCCTCATAAAGCTCCCTGAGTCTTTCCAATGGAGCGTAAGTATTTGAAAATGACTGAAAATAAGCAAGATAGTGCTCCGTCGTACGATAACGTACCTTATGGAATTCGATTCCCTCATCCATCTGCTGACGAAGGCTTTTGCCGGCTGTGCTGTACGAAGGGTGGAAGGCGGCATTATCACAATATGTACATCCACCCCTGCCGACCTTGCCGTCACGGTTTGGACATGTGAATCCCGCATCCAGAACTATCTTCTGGAGACGCTCGCCGTACTTCCTCTTGAAATAGCCCACAAAGGAATTGTATCTCTTCCCGTCCGGGAAACCATATTTTTCAAATCCGTCTGCCATAGACCGCAAAATTAGGCATATTTTTTCTATTTTTGCTTCCGAACGGAAAATCATGGCGCAGCATGGTGGAGCGCAAGTACCTATCCCGCAATAGCTTACGCATAGTCCCTGCCACTCTCCGCCCGTGCGCACATTACATAACATATTGATTATAAACAAATTATGCACCACCTTATAAAAAGCACAATATTATCATTTTCGATTGCGCTGACGGCATTGGTTTCCGCTGCCGCACAGGAAAAGCGCATGGCCGTGATCGAATTCTCGACCAGCTACCTCAGGCTTCAGCCGGACTATGAATCGCCACTCGAGACACAGGAACTGATGGGAACCGTGGTGGAGATCGTGGGAGAGAGCGGATACTGGCGCGAGATCATCAGCCCTCAACCCTACAAGGCATGGTGCACAGACCAGGGACTTGTGGAGATGAACGCAGAGGAACTGAAGACATATGAAGCAGCGCCAAAGGTGATTTTCAATGACCTTTATGGACATATATACATACGTCCTTCGGATAAGGCCGAGACTTTATGCGACCTTGTCGGAGGAAACATATTGAGATTCGTGGGAAAGAAGGGAAAATGGACACAGGTGATGCTGCCGTCAGGAAAAGCAGGATATGTACAGTCGAAGCTTCTGAAGAAGCACGAGGGGTTCATGTCCGTCGCCATGGGAGAGGGCTCGGCAGAGAGCATTTCGCCTGAGGTTACGGAAGCCGTGATCGCCCAGGCGGAGAAGCTTCTTGGAGTACCATACCTCTGGGGAGGAATGTCGGCGAAGGGCGTCGACTGCAGTGGACTGGTGCGCATCAGCCACATAATGAACGGCATTCTTCTGCCAAGAAACGCATCACAGCAGATCAAGTGCGGAGACAGGGTCGCAATGCAGGTCGATCCTTCATACCATGAGGACGGCAGCAGGCAAAACCCTGACGGAAGCTATTCAGAGGCATTTATCGGACAAATGAAGAAGAGGGTCATGAACCTCCAGCGCGGAGATCTGGTATACTTCGGAACTCCTGCGACCGATGACAAGCCGATGAGGGTGACCCACGTGGGCATCTATCTCGGAAACAACAAGATCATCCACTCTTCCCACAGGGTGCGTATCAACTCGCTTATCCCGGGGGATCCTGATTACTATGAAAACGCCCACAGGCTCATAGCTGCTACAAGACTGTAGAAAAGTCTTTTACAATTTGAGTGCGCGAATTGAAAAAATTACTATCTTTGTACCCGTTCCTATCGGGACATGTATCATAACCTTTAATTTTCAATTATTATGAACCTTAGAGTTTTCAAAAAAGACATCGAGTATTTCGTAGGTGAGTTCATTGACGACTGCGCTCTTTTCGTTGCGCTCAACCCACACAAGGACTCTGACGAGATCGCACAGATAATCGACGAGGCTGTAGACCTCTACAACGACCTCAAGTGCAAGGCTAACCACCCTGAGGGAGCAAAGAGAGCTTTCTACAACGGCCTTACTAAGGAGATGTTCGAGAAGATCGACGGTCTCTGCGAGAAGCTCAGCGCTGTAGTTTCAAAGCAGTAATCCTACTCGAAGACAGTATAAAAACCGGTTTCAGATTACCTTTGAAACCGGTTTTTGTTTTTCCTGCTTGCCAGTCTGATCAGTCAAGGGACTATTTGCCGGCAAGATGTTTTTCCCAGGCCCAAGCCGAAGCGAGGGTATCCTCAATTGAACGCTGGGCAGACCAGCCGAGTTCTTCATTGGCGAGCTGAGTATCAGCCCAGATAGCCATCACGTCTCCCGGGCGACGATCCACAAACTTATAGTTCAGCTTGACACCATTCACCTTCTCGAAAGCTGTAACAAGCTCATACACAGATACCGGACATCCCGTTCCGATGTTGAAAATCTCATAATCAGCCTTCATCCTGCCATCAAGCATCCTTGAAACCGCAGCCACATGAGCCTTTGCGAGATCGACCACATCTATATAGTCACGCAGACAGGTTCCGTCCTCAGTCGGATAATCGTTGCCGAAGATGCTCAGGCACTCTCTTTTTCCGATAGCTGTCTGGGTGATGAAAGGCACGAGATTGTTCGGAACTCCGCGCGGAAGTTCACCGATGAGTGCAGACGGATGGGCTCCGATAGGATTGAAATAGCGGAGAGCAATGCCTTTGACAGGTCCCTGACCTTCGCCACCCTGATATCCCGCAGTAGCATGAACAACGTCACGCAGGATATCCTCACACATCTGCTTTGTATTTCCATATGGAGATGTAGCAGGCATTCGCGGAGTCTTTTCCGTCACAGGAAGGTCCTCTGCCTCGCCGTAAACGGTAGCTGATGAAGAAAACAGCACATTGCATCCGCCGTGTTTCTTTGCCGACTCAAGAATGTTCAGGAAAGACACCAGATTGTTACGATAATACATGATCGGCTCTGCAACCGACTCACCCACAGCCTTGAAGGCCGCAAAATGGATGACCGCATCTATCCTGTAGTCTGTAAAGAGCTTCTCCACGAGGGCCGCATCGCAGCAGTCGATCTGCTCGAAAGGGATGTCTTCCCTACCCGTGATCTTCTTCACACCCTCAAAACATGTCATGTCGCAGTTTGAAAGGTTGTCAGCAACAACGACATCATAACCTGCCGAAATCAGCTCGACCGCAACATGACTGCCGATATAGCCGGCACCACCAGAAACAAGGACTCTCTTTGTCATACTTCTCTTATTTGCACTTATCATACAAAGTTAAGCATAAATCCCGAACCGTTTGCATAAAAAATATTATTTTTGTGCCAATGCAATTGACACACATGAAAAGGATAATACTCACACTTTCAATGGTCATGGCCTTCATCGGAGCCGCGGCACAAGGTACAGTATATACAAAGGCTGAGACACTTCAGGCTGCAGCAAAATCCATAGCTGACGACCCTGCATTCTCGGAAGCAGTGCTGAGCTTCTGCGCCAAGACCGGCGACGGCAAGACACTTGTCGACATAGATGCGGATAACATGGTCATGCCGGCTTCGAACATGAAGCTGATATCGACAGGAGCCGCCCTACATGTGCTCGGAAGCGACTACAGATTCAAGACATCCATCGGATATGACGGCAAGATCGAGGCAGGAGTGCTTAAGGGAGATCTCTACATCATCGGTGCAGGAGACCCCACACTCGGCTCGAAGGACTCGATCGCAGTCTCACTCGACAAGACATTCGCACAGTGGGAAAAGATCATCCGCGATGCCGGCATCAGGCGCATTGAAGGAAAGGTCATCGGAGACGGAAGAAGCTTCGAGGGCATGCCGGAGCACCCTTCATGGCTATGGAGCGACATAGGCACATATTATGGCGCTGGAGCCACAGGATTGATGTTTTACGAAAACATGCAGTCGTTTACGGCAAGTGCCGGAGCGAAGGTCGGAGACCCTGTAAACATCGCCCCAAGCTACCCGCAGGCCCCATGGATGGAATTCAGATATGACTGCACCACAGGAAAGGCAGGCTCCGGAGACCAGCTTTACATGTATGCCAGCGACCTCGCACCGATAGCGGAAATACGCGGTACATTCGGAGTAGACAGGGCGAAGAAAAGAGTCGACTGCAGCAACAAGTTCCCGGAATACACATGCGCAAGCTACTTCGCAGACTATCTTAAAGGACATGGGATTTCATCAGATGGGCCGGCCGATTTCCGCCTTTGCCATGCGCAGAAGAATCCGTCTGGTCCACTCAGCATAATCGGATCCACATCATCGCCATCGCTCAAACGCATTGCATTCGAAACCAACCACGCCAGCAACAACCTCTACGCCGAGACTCTTTTCAGGACAGTCGGACTTTCAAAGAAAGGAAGCGCGTGCTATGATTCGACTTACGTCGCTTTGGACGAGGTTCTTAAAGGATTGAATATCAAGGTTTCAAATGGTGTGCAGATTGCAGACGGAAGCGGACTCTCAAGACAGAATTACGTATCTTCCGACTTCATATGCAGCTTCCTCAAGGCCATGATGGACTCACCGTGCTTTGAGGACTATGTGTCCACACTGCCGTCTCCAGGCTCTCATGGAACCCTTGCAAGCAATATGAAGAACAGCCCTGCCGAAATGAAGGCAAGGATAAAGGTCAAGAGCGGATCGATGAACGGAGTACGCTGCTACAGCGGATACATCATCCCGACCGAGGGATGCAGGGAAGATACCATCGTATTCTCACTGATGGTCAACAACTGCACGGCTCCGACATGGAAGACAAGGCCTCTGCTGGACAAGCTTATGGCTGCATTGGCCGAGGCCAACTAATTGCCTTTGAACAAAGAACGGCAAAGAGAAGGCACATCTGCGACCTTCACGACCTCGATACCGTTAACTCCCGGATCTGCAAGACCTTCAAGACTGCTGAAGCTTGACACGAATATGCGCTTGAATCCCAGGCGTGCTGCTTCGATTATGCGTCTGTCAGTCTGTGCAACCGGGCGGATCTCGCCGCTTAGGCCGACCTCTCCGGCGAAGCATACATCGGCCGGAATCGCAAAATCAAAGTTTGAAGAAAGTACGGCAGATATCACGGCAAGGTCACATGCCGGATCGCTGACTTTGAGTCCTCCGGCCATGTTCAGGAAGACGTCCTTTACGCCCAGCTTGAAGCCTGCCCTCTTTTCCAGGACGGCAAGAAGCATGTTCAATCTGCGCACATCAAAACCGGTAGCGCTTCTCTGAGGAGTTCCGTATGCAGCCGAGCTCACAAGAGCCTGCACCTCGATCAGGAACGGTCTGGTACCATCGAGCATCGCACTTACAGCCACTCCACTGAGGCCCTCCTCATGCATCGGGATAAGCATTTCTGACGGATTGTTCACTTCTCTGAGGCCCTTTCCTGTCATCTCGAACACGGCAAGCTCCGAAGTCGAACCGAAACGGTTCTTGATGCTTCTGAGAAGACGATATGTACCTCTGTTATCTCCCTCGAACTGAAGTACGACATCGACAATATGTTCCAGGATCTTCGGTCCCGCGATGCTTCCCTCCTTGGTTATATGACCGATCAGAATCACCGGCACACCGGTTTCCTTAGCGAAACGCAGAAGCATTGCAGCAGTTTCTTTTATCTGGGTTACCGAGCCTGGAGAAGACTCCACATTCTGCGAGAACATCGTCTGCACCGAGTCCACGATCATAAGGTCAGGCATGATCGAGCGCGCTTCAGCGATGACATTCTCCATCAGCGTCTCACTGTAAATCAAACAGTTAGAGCAGTCGCCGCCGATTCTTGCCGCACGCAGTTTGACCTGCTTTGCGCTCTCCTCTCCCGTTACATAAAGAGTCTTCAGGTTTGAACAATGAAGAGGAATCTGAAGCGACAGAGTCGACTTTCCTATGCCCGGCTCTCCACCGATAAGAACGAGAGATCCCTCGACCAGGCCTCCTCCGAGAATCCTGTCGACCTCCCCGTTATTGAGTGAGATCCTGTTTTCTACCGAAGAATCGATTTCAGACAATGGCATGGGTTTATGACCCGAACCCGGTACCGACACAGCGGCGGCTGCCGGTCCCTTCTTTCCCGTCGCCACAGTCTCCTCGACCATAGTATTCCACTCCCCGCATGCAGGGCATCTTCCCATCCACTTTGGACTCTCGTTTCCGCACGCCTTGCAGAACCACACTGTCTTTGTCTTTACCGTTGCCATAAATCCTGTATTATCTCTACAAATTTACACAAAAAAAAGATATTGCTCCACCTTTCGGGGGACAATATCTCATCGGACGGCCTTGGCCGTCATTGTCAATCAGACTAAATTACTCAGCCTTGTTGCAGTCTACGCAAGTGCTGTCGCACTGAGCGCACTTTGTTGAATCGCAGCACTCAGTCGCGCAGCATGAATCTGCCTTCTCGCAAGCCTGGTCGCAGCCCTCGCACTCAGTGCACTCTACGGCCTTCTCTGAATTGTTGTTGCATGCGCATGAAGCAGCAGCGAACATAGCAGCAACTACTGCCAATGACATAAATACCTTCTTCATAGTCACTAAATTAATTGTATTAAACAAAACACTACCCGACAAAGGTACGGCAGAGTTTTCTAAATTACAAATTTATCACGCACAAACGCCTACCTGTCAAGCTCAAACACCTCCATATTCGAAATTCGTCCATCTTTGATTACAAATCGTAAGGCAGTGCGCACTATATGAAATCCCTGGATACCGGCTGCTCCCGGATTGATCACCAGCATGTTTCTCTTAGGATCGCGTACGACTTTCAGGATATGGGAATGGCCACATATGAATATATCCGGCTTATATTCATCGATGAGTTTGCGTGCCCTCGGATCATAACGTCCCGGATAGCCTCCGATATGGGTCATCAGCACCTTCATTCCTTCACACTCGAAGAAACGGTGGAGAGGATGAATGAAGCGAAGATCATGGTTGTCACAATTGCCGGCGACACCGACCAAAGGCTTGAACTCAGCGATCTTTGCAGCCAGGTCCATGCCTCCGCCGAAATCTCCGGCATGCCAGATCTGGTCGACCGGAGCAAGGAATTCCTTGAACTGCTGGTCGAAAACACCATGTGTATCAGATATGAGTCCTATGTACATGATCAGAGCTTTATAAATATCTTCTTACGATAGAGGAAGATCGCCAAAACGAGGTTGACAAGCACGAAAAGGATTGCATAAAGCAGTGACATGCATTCATTTACGCCAAATATGTCCGCACTGTCCCAAGGAACGAAGCAGGAGATGGTTTTGGCAAGAAATTCAGAAAACACAAACATCGCAAGCGTGTTCATTCCAAATGCCTTGAATGGAAAGAACGGTTTTTCAACCCCTTTAATATCTATGAGATATATCAGGAAAGCCAGCACAAGCATCGCCCATCCACCGACATGGAACACATATGAAGCCGACCACAATGACTTGTTGATCGGAATCCATATGCTCAAGATCATCGACCCTGCAAGAGACACGGCTGCCCATGTGTATATCTTCGATACAAGCTCATATTGTCTGCCTTCCGACGAGCGGATGAGTCTGCCGATGAGGTAGCCTAGAAGGACAGTGCATGTACCTGTGAGGGCTCCGAATAAGCCTTCCGGATCGAATGGCACGACCTGGCCGGCAGCATTCCTGTATCCGTGATAGACATGGCTTTCTCCGAAGATCGCATTGTCGAATGCGCGTCCGAAGTTGCCCTCGAGAGAGAATGCACCTTCCGGTCCGGCAAAGAGGAGAAGCAGACCGACGTGCAAGGTACAGAGAACACCGACAGCACACATGATCTTCTTGCCCGAACGCAGCCACAGAGCTAGGAATGATCCCAGGACGTAACACATGGCAATCCTTGAAAGAATTCCCGTAAGTCGCAGATTACCAAGCCAATGGGCATAATTCTGCCACAGGGTCATATCATGGTTCATACGCGCAGGATAGAAAGGATAGGCTGTAAGGAGAAGACCTGTAAGATACAGCAGCACTCCCCTTTTGAGTATCTTCCACGAAGCTTCCCTTGTCACTGACGTGTATTTTGCCAGAGAGAATGCCATTGACACTCCGACACAGAACAGAAAGAAGGGGAAGACAAGGTCACAAGGGGTGCATCCGTCCCACGCCGCATGTCTCAAAGGAGGGAAAATCTTACTCCATGATCCCGGATTATTGACCAGAATCATCATCGCTACGGTCAAACCGCGCAGCACATCTAAAGCTATGTATCTTTTCATAGTCACAAAATTAGCATTTTGATTATATTTGTACGATTATTTCTCATATCAAATGGAACTTTTCTTTTCTAAAGACATCGACGGCAACATCTGCCGACTGGACCAGGACGAATCCGGCCATTGCATAAAGGTGCTGAGGCATCGTTCGGGCGACGAAATATCTGTCATAGACGGCTGCGGAACCCTTTACCGATGCCGCATCACAACAGACAGCCCAAAGGGAGTCGAGGCTATGGTCATATCGTCAGAGGAAGACTGGGGAGGACATCCATACAGGCTTCATCTTGCAGTCTGCCCTACCAAAAACAACGACAGGTATGAGTGGTTTGCAGAAAAGGCATGCGAGATCGGATTCGACGAACTGTCTCCAGTCATCGGTGAGCACTCAGAAAGAAGAGTCCTCAAGACTGCACGAGTAGAAAAGGTCCTGATAAGCGCGGCCAAGCAGTCGCTCAAGGCAGTGGTTCCGGCAGTCAACGAGCCTGTTTCCGTCAAGGAGTTCATTGAAGCTCATAAAGAGGACAACGCGCTCAGACTGATAGCGTATTGCTTTGAGGATGAGAGAGTTCCACGCAGAAGCATCAAGGAGGTCCTTGAAGAGTCGGAAGAAAGGGAGATCATCGTGATGATCGGTCCTGAAGGGGATTTTTCTAAAGCGGAAGCCGAAATGGCCCTTGCTGCCGGTTTCATCCCCGTACACCTCGGTGCATCACGTCTGCGCACGGAGACTGCCGCTCTCACAGCTGCCTCCGCCGCATATTTCAGATATATGTAGGAAATTATTTCCTGATGATTTCAATAGAATAGTCCAGCCCTACCTTGATGATGGAAGAGGACTGTCCTGTAGCTCCGCGTTCCAGAGACGGCTCTACGACATGGTCGACCGCTGAGCGGATATCTTCTGAGATTTCTGCAAATTTCTTCGGAGTCGGTTCGCCTGAGATATTGGCGGATGTCGAGACAAGCGGACGTCCGAGCTTCGATACAAGCTGCTGGCAGAACTCCATCATCGGGATGCGGATGCCGACAGTACCGTCTTCCGCAACTGTATTGAAGGCAAGTGCACGACGGTCAGCCTTCATGCAACCCTTCTCCCCTGCTACAGCGTCAGGATAGATAATGGTCATGGGCTTGTCATTCACCTCTACCAGCTGGATGGCCATTTCAGGCACTTCCTTTACGTAACGGCATATCATATCCATATCGCTGGCAAGAAGCACAAGCGACTTGCTGTCTTCACGTTTCTTGATCGCATACACCTTTGCAACAGCCTCAGGATCAGTGGCATCGCAGCCTATTCCCCAAACGGTATCTGTCGGATAAAGGATGATTCCGCCAGAGCGGAGCACTTCCAATGCTTTCTGTATTTCTTCTTTCATCATAATTGTATTTCTGTTACGACCGGATAATGATCCGAATACGGTACCTTAGGTATATCGTGCGAAATCGCCTTGTATATGTCCGGGAAAAGCACATAATCGATCCTCAACATAGGCCAGAGAAGTGAATATGTCGCTCCAAATCCCTCTCCTGCCTCAACAAAGGCATCCTTTCTTCCGCGGGTCATGCGGAAATATGTATATGACATAGGATTGTCATTGAAATCGCCGCACACGAATGATTCCACAGGGCAGTTCTCGATATCCTCGAATACCTTGTCGACCTGCTTAGGACGGCGGGTTATCGATCGTTTCATCTTTGTACCGGTCTCGGCAACGATTGTACTGTCGCGATGGGCAAGTCCTCGGATCAAACCGGTAAAGGATATGTTGTAGCTCTCGAAATGGCAGTTATAGACTCTGAACCTGCGTTCACCGACCTTATGATCAGTATATATTGCAAGATTGGCACTCTGGTCAAACTTTATCTTTCCCTTGCCATTGACAGGGAGACGGCTCAACGTAACGTTACCGAAAGATCCGCCGGCATCAGGGAACATATAATACTCGGCATTGTAGCCCTTGAATCTTTTCTTCAGATATTCTTTCGCCTTTTCCCCGTTCTTCAAAGAAAACTCCTGGAGACAGATGATGTCCGGCTCATTGGAAACGATGAAGTTTATTACCGAATCCATGCATTCTTCCCGGCTGGATACACCGGTATTTCCTCCATGCATGGCAAAACGTCCGACATTCCATGTGATTATCTTCACGCTTGGTCCTTGAGCCTGAACCTCCAGGGTCTCATCCGAATTGAACTGGACATAACGTCCGATAAAGAAGAAGGAAGGGAGAAGGGCCAGCAGAGGGATGAGGAAGGACTTTGATCTTCGGTAGAAAGCCCAGAACAGAAGCAGGAGGTTCAAGGTCATCAGCGGCACGAACATGAGTCCCGAGAGCGACACGAGCCATATATGGGCCGGGTTGATGACAATGGACAGGTAGGACAGCGCCAAAAGCGCCGCCACTATCAGCATAAGCACTCGCGATGTTATGCCGAACAATACGTTCTTTTTACTCTTCTGCTTCCTTTTAGCCATAAATCATCAATCCATCCTGCTGTACAAGGTCCTGTTCTTCTTCCAATACCAGATCAGGGCAAAACCGAAGATAAGACCTCCAAGATGAGCGAAGTGAGCGATTCCTCCTCCTGTTCCGGTCACGCCGGTCAAAAGCTCGATAGCCGCAAATATAAGAACGAACCACTTGGCTTTCAATGATATAGGAGGGAACAACAAAGTCAGCATAGAATCCGGGTAAAGCATAGCATATCCCATGAGGACACCATATATCGCACCTGAGGCTCCGACTGTCGGAGTCATCTTCATCGCATGGATCGATGCCAGAGCAGCTGGCGAACCATCCGCAGCAGCGCCAAGCCATGACTGCATCTGGATCCACTCTACGCCTGTATGTATCAGAGCTGCGCCAAGACCTGTAACGAAATAGAACACCAGGAACTTCTTCGTGCCCCAGACCCTCTCCAGGACTGTTCCGAAGATGAACAAGGTGTACATATTGAAGAAAAGATGCCAGAATCCGCCATGCATGAACATATGCGTCACCGGCTGCCACCAATGGAAGAACGGCGAAGTCGGATAGAAGAGCGCAAATGTCTCGTACATGAAGGTCTTGTTCAATGCCGTCATCACCATGACAAGGGCATTGATGATTATGATGTTCTTTACTGCTGTAGGGACATTGGCCATGAAGCCACCCCTGTTTTCATTATATGAATAGTAACTCATTTCTTAGAACTTCTTGTCTATTTCTTCTGTTGGAATAAGGGACATGACCCTGCGTCCCGTACTTGTATATTCCGCATTTTCACATGCGAAAAGCTGTTCAATCAACCTCTGTGCCTCCATCGGATTTGTGATCGGATCACAGCTCAAAGAGCCCAGACGGGACAATCTTGACGCCATATTGGCAATCATCATCTCCTCAAGAGCGCCATGATCCTCAGCCAGAACAAGCATAAGGTCGCCTATCATCGTCTGCACTTTTCCAGCCTCGGCACTATATCCTTCCGGCACACCGTTCACGACGATCGTATCCACTCCGAACGGAGCGATATCGAATCCGAGACTCGCAAGAAGGTCTGCATGCTCGCTTATCAGGCACATGTTCTCGACTCCGATCTGTACCGTCACAGGAAAAAGCGCAGTCTGGGTCACATGCTCGTTTCTTGACATGGCATTCAGGAAACGGTCGTAAAGAATACGCTCCATCGCACGATTCATGTTTATCACCATGAGTCCGGAACGTCCTGTAGTGATGATGTATTTTCCCTGAAGGGTAAGCACCGACTTGCTCGGGGCCAGCTTGTCCTCGAAGAGCTTGCCGTAATCGTCGCGCTTCTCAATGAACGACGAGGCTCCATAACCGTATCCCGGCTTTGCAGGCGTATGTTCGAAACCTTGTCCGACCTCATCCCAGCTTCCGCCGAAGATATCGGACTGACGTGGCGCAGAACCGCCACCATATGAACCGGGAACAAAGGAATTGTCGAATGGAGATGCTTCCGACGGGAATCCGTCGTTGTCGAACGGATTATATGAGCCGTCCACACCCGGCTGAGGCTCGCTCACCGGACGGAACTCATCGAAATTCTTTCCGAAAGCAGGAATGTCAGGCACACCTTCGCGGTCGAAATCAATGCTGTCTCCGAATGAATTCTTGCCGAGGGCCTCCTTTATGCATGCATACAGTATCTGGAAGATGACACTGTCATCCTCGAATTTGATTTCTGTCTTGGTAGGATGGATATTGACATCTATCGCCTGTGGATCGATGTCAAGATATATGATGTAGGTAGGCGTAACCCCGTCCGGAATGAGGTTTTCATATGCCTTCATTACCGCCTTGTGCAGGTACGGACTGCGGAAATAACGTCCGTTCACAAAGAAATACTGGTTTCCAAGGCCTTTCTTAGCCATGTCTGGGCGGCCTGCAAAACCATATATGCCGACAACCGATGTCTCTGCCTTGATATCCACAATCTCCTTCGCCACATTGCCGCCGAGCACATCCTGAATCCTGAATTTCAATGACTTGGCAGGTCTGAGCACATACACATCCTTACCATTGTGCGTAAGAGTGAATCCGACGTCAGGACGTGTGAGGGCGACACGGATGAACTCTGTGACGATATGCTTGAACTCCACATTGTCCGACTTGAGGAACTTGCGTCGTGCCGGTACATTGTAGAAAAGGTTGCGTACGCTGAAGTTGGCTCCTCTCGGCGCTGCGATCTCCTGGGTGGACAGATGCTGCGAGTCTGCGAAATCGACCTGGCAGCCGACTTCATCCTCTTCTCTGCGGGTCTTCAATGTGACTTCAGCCACTGCCGCTATCGAAGCCAGGGCCTCACCACGGAAACCGAATGTAAGTATATTATGGAGATCTTCAGCGCTGCGAAGCTTTGATGTCGCGTGCCTTTCAAAGCAGATCACAGCCTGGTCGGGAGACATTCCGCATCCGTTGTCAATGACCTGGATAAGCGTACGTCCCGCGTCCTGAATGACCACGGTCACCTGATCAGCTCCGGCATCTACGGCATTCTCCACAAGCTCCTTCACCACGGACGCAGGTCTCTGAACGACCTCTCCCGCGGCAATCATATTGGAAATATTGCTTGGTAAGATTCTTATGTCCATGCTTATTTTGTAAGGGATTCTATAAGTAGAGGGAAGTACTTGAATATCAAGTATACAACCAAAAAGAGAAGAATCATGGTAACCATTCCTATCATCTTCTGGTTGCGGCTGACCTCTATCTTCCTCTGGTAATTTCCGTCACGGAAGCTGCCCCTGACATGCTTGCCTGGGGTATATTCTTCGTTCTGAGGCTTTGTAAAGTCTCCATACTTCTTTCTTCTTTCCTCTGCTTCCGGATCATAGAAACGAGGCGTATAATTGAATCTGCGCACCTCCTGCTTTCCGAAAAAGTTGAAACTGAATCCCATATTCTTTTTATTATGTGTTTCACATTTACCAAAAAGCAAATTTAAGGTTTTTTATTTACTTTTGTAGAAATAATTTCATGATTATGGACATAAGGATAGGAAACGGATATGATGTACATGCCCTTGCCGAGGGGCTTCCTTTGTGGCTCGGAGGAGTCTTGATCGAAAGTCCGATAGGATGCATTGCACATTCTGACGGAGATGTAGCCATACATGCACTGTGCGACGCACTTCTCGGAGCACTGGCTCTCGGAGACATAGGAAAGCATTTCCCCGACACGTCAGATGAGTTCAAAGGCATTGACAGCAAGATACTTCTGTGGCGCGTGATGGAGCTCATCTGGAAAGAAGGATGGCATGTCGTCAATGCAGACATCACCATAGCCATGCAGAAGCCGAAGCTCGCTCCGTACATCGTGCCGATGCGCGAATGTCTTGCGGAGATCATGGAGATCGCACCTGCCCGCGTGTCTGTCAAGGCGACCACAACCGAAAAGCTCGGATTCGTCGGTCGCAGCGAGGGATGCGAGGTATATGCTGTCGTGCTGCTGGGACGTTCGGACGAATTCTTCAACTGCGACTAAGACATGAGCATAAGACCATCTATCATAGCGCTTGCATTGATTTGGGCATTGGCATCCTGCGGTTCTTCCGTCGGATCCGGAACCGGCTTCACCAAAGCGGAATTGTCATTGATACATGACACGGACAGCATCATGCGCGTGCTTACTATCGATAATCCGGCTGATAACCTTATCCTGAGAGACCGTTCGACAGATCTGTCTGCAGAGGCTCTCGCTTCGGATGATTTCAAGAAACTTTCCGAGCTCATGGTGGCGACAGTCACCCATCCGTCCCAGGACGGAGTCGGAATCGCAGGTCCCCAGGTCGGCCTCAACCGCCGCGTGGTCGCAGTCCAGAGATTTGACAAGCCTGGCGAACCGTTCGAAGTCTATCCGAACATCCGCATCGTATGGGCCTCAGATTCATTGGCATATGGCCCGGAAGGCTGTCTTTCGGTCCCAGACAGACGTGAAGACGTCCTCAGGGCACAGGAAATCATCATCGAATACGCACTGATCCAGCAGCCGGAGCAGCCGGTCCGTGATACGGTCAAAGGTTTCACAGCCGTCATCTTCCAGCACGAAATCGACCACCTTGACGGGGTGCTTTACATCGACAGGCTCTAAGTTTTCTCATAGGGGTTATTTTTGGTGACCCCCGTGAGAACGAATGTGCCTTTTGTGCTCTGTGAGACATATTGAGTCTCATAGGAGTACCCGAAAATGACCCCTATGAGAGTGGTTTATGAGAAATTTATGAAAATTATTGCAAAAAGTTTTGCATTTTAACAAAACATTCATACCTTTGCAATCCCAAATTAAAAAAGGGAAGCCAAATTGAGATATGGTGTAATGGTAGCACTACAGATTCTGGCTCTGTCAGTGAGGGTTCGAGTCCTTCTATCTCAACACAATTTTGACAAACAGTCATGGCGGGATAGCTCAGCTGGTTAGAGCGCATGATTCATAATCATGAGGTCCCCAGTTCAATCCTGGGTCCCGCTACAAGAAAATCAAGCACTTACGAAAATTTCGTGAGTGCTTTTTTGATTCCCGTGAACACCGCGTGAACACCAAATCTATTTATTTTCATTTAATTTTCATTATTTCCACAAGTGGTTTGTAGGGCGTTCTGAGCGGGGTTTTATATCTGGATTTCGATTTTGTCAGAAATCTGGGGTATTCATTACTCCAAGTTCCCCTTAAGTTCCCAGGTCATTTTTACGTCTGAAATTGAGTTGCTGACTTCCCTCTATTTTCATTCGATTTTGGGGTCCGTGAACACGGCGGTGAACACCGAAGATATTTTTTGAAGGCAAAAAGGACAAGATTTCAACATCATCCCATTCAACAGACACACCCACCTTGAACAAAAAAAAACACAAAAAGGTTGTATACCTATAACCTTTTTCGCAACTTTTTAATATATTTGTAGCGTTTGTAAAGAACGAATGCGTTATGAAGTATTTAAACATAAAGAAAGCACTAGAGGCATGGCAAAATCTGCTACCTCTCTC
>JAZRQM010000073.1:0-44487 GCA_045649795.1 Candidatus Cryptobacteroides sp.
CACCTGCACCACCGAGGATCTTCGCCCACTTGTTCATTGTAGCTCTGTCCTTCTGCTCAGGAAGCTCGCATGACATGAACTTCTTGTCGATGAGGGAGATGATGATGAACATTGTAACGAGGATCATGAATACATAACCTGCGCGGAGCTGGAATGCAACGTCAGGCATTGTGAGCTTGAAGAGGATTCCGAGAGGAATGGTAGCGATTGCAGACCATACGGCAGCCTTGTTTGAAGCACGCTTCCAGAGAAGACCGAGACCGAATACAACAACGATACCTGGATAGATGAATCCTGAGTACTCCTGGATATACTGGAATGCCTGGTCGAGACCGCCAAGGAGAGGCTTCACTGTGATAGCTGCGATAACGAGAGCTACAAGCGAAGTAAGACGACCTACGTTCACGAGCTTCTTGTCACCGGCGTTAGGGTTGATGTACTTCTTGTAGATATCCATTGTGAAGAGGGTAGAAGTCGAGTTGAACATCGAAGCGAGCGATGAAATGATAGCCGCTGCGAGTGCCGCGAACGAAAGACCCTTCACTACAGGAGGTGCGAAGTTACGGATGAGCCATGGATAAGCGTCGTCAGCCACGTTGATAGAGCCCTGGAGCATTGTGAACTGGTCAGCATGCTTTGTCATGTAGAATGCACATACGCCTGGGAGCACAACGATGAAAGGAATGAGGAGCTTGAGGAGACCTGCGAAAACGAGACCCTTCTGAGCCTCATTGATGCTCTTCGCAGCAAGACCCTTCTGGATGATGTACTGGTTGAATCCCCAGTAACCGAGGTTTGTAAGCCAGAGTGCGCCGACGATAGCCACGAGACCTGGAACGTTTGCGAATGCCTCAGGGTTATGCGACTTCTGGATCACAAGATGGAAGTGTGTATCGTTTGCATATTCGCCTGTTGTGAGGGTTGTGTACACGTTTCTGAGACCTTCAAGTGCAGCACCGTCACCGGCAGCCTTGAGAGCGAAGAACGCTGTGATGAGACCACCACCCACGAGGAATACAACCTGCATAACGTCAGTCCATGCAACAGATGCGAGACCTCCGTAGATAGAGTAGATGCCTGCGATGAGGAAGAGGAATACCACGATCACCATTCTCATTGAGATCATTGTCTCTCCGAATGTGATGAAGACTCCCTGGAGACCGAGGATCTGCTCGATTGCGAGGGCTCCGAGCCATGCAACTGAAGTAAGGTTTACGAAAATGTAAAGGAAGAGCCAGAGGATAGAGAAAGCAAGACCTACTCCGTCGCTGTACCTCTCGCGAAGGAACTGAGGGATAGTGAAGATCTTTCTCTTGAGCATCACTGGAAGAAGGAACTTACCGATCACGATAAGGGTGATGGCAGCCATGATCTCGTATGCTGCAGTAGCGATACCGTCACGGAAACCTGTTCCTGACATACCGATGAACTGCTCGGCAGAGATGTTTGCGGCAATGAGGGAGGCACCTACAGCCCACCAAGTCAATGTGTTACCTGCGAGGAAGTAGTCGTTAGCACTCTTCTCCTCACCTTTCTTTGTGCGGCCAAGGAAGAGACCGAGACCGACGAGGACTACAAGATAGATGACCAGGATTACAAGGTCAATAGTCTTGAATCCTGAAGCACCGATGGCTGCACCGAGATCGATCGATCTCATGGTTTCGCCGAATTGCTGTACAAAATTCATAAGATTAGTGATTAGTTTGTTATTAGTTTGATTTTTGGATTTTCCTTTAATCAAGCAAATGTACGAAAAATATAACGTGGAATCAATACCTTGCAAAAAAAGAGCACCCTCTTTCTGAAGGTGCTCAATCATGTATTTTCAATATGACTTTCTAGAGTCTCTCGAGCTTCACTGTGAAGTGGCGCATGAGCTCTGTCTCCCATACGATCTTCACACCGCGTGTGATCTCGTGACGACGGTCGTAAACGTTCTTGAGAGCCGCTGCGATCACGTCCATATGGTTGTTTGTATAAACACGGCGTGCGATGCAGAGACGGAGAAGGTCGAGACCTCCGAAACGGTTCTCGCGAGTCACAGGATCACGGTCAGCAAGGATGTAACCGATCTCGCAACCACGTACACCAGCCTCGATATAAAGCTCGATAGCGAGTGTCTGTGCAGGGAACTCCTCCTTAGGAATCTGGTCAAGAACGCGGTCTGCGTCTACGAAGATAGCGTGACCACCTACAGGACGCTGGTAAGGGATACCGTACTCATCAAGCTTTGCAGCAAGATACTGCACCTGACGGATACGTGTCTCGATAGTCTCGAGCTCTGTGTTCTCGTCAAGACCTACAGCAAGAGCTGCCATGTCACGACCGTTCATACCACCGTAAGTAAGGAAGCCCTCGAATGGGATACAGAATCTCTTCGCACCCTCGTACCAGTCCTCGTGACGTGTTGCGATGAAACCACCCATGTTAACGAGACCGTCCTTCTTTGACGACATAGTCATACCGTCAGCGAGTGAGAACATCTCTGCGCAGATCTCCTTGATTGTCTTGTCTCCGTAGCCTTCCTCACGTGTGCGGATGAAGTATGCATTCTCAACGAAACGTGCTGAGTCGAATACCACGCGCTTGCCATACTTGTCAGCGATAGCACGCACCTCGCGAAGGTTCTGCATTGATACAGGCTGTCCTCCGGCAGTATTGTTTGTAACAGTAACGATGATGAAAGGAACCTTGTCAGCGTTCTCAGCGAGAACCTGCTCGAGTTTCTTAGGGTCTACATTACCCTTGAAAGGAACCTCGAGCTGAGTGTCCTTAGCCTCATCTACAGTGCAGTCAACAGCGAATGCCTTACGGCTCTCGATATGACCCTTTGTTGTATCGAAGTGTGAGTTACCTGGAACGATTGCTCCTGCTGTAACAAGGTGGCTGAAGAGAACGTTCTCGGCAGCACGACCCTGGTGAGTAGGGATGACATACTCGAATCCTGTGATCTTATTGATAGTTTCCTTGAGCTGGAAGAATGACGCCGAGCCGGCATAGCTCTCGTCACCCATCATCATAGCAGCCCACTGGCGGTCGCTCATTGCGCCTGTACCAGAGTCTGTAAGACAGTCGATGTAAACCTGGTCAGACTTAAGCTGGAAGAGGTTGTAGTCAGCCTCTTTGATCCACTGCTCGCGCTCCTCGCGTGTACTCTTGCGAAGAGGCTCTACCATCTTGATCTTGTACGATTCTGCAAAAGGTAATTCCATGATTATTAGTATTTTAGATGTTTATGTTATAAATTTTCACAATTTCAACCGATAAAGGTAATGATTTTTAATCAAATTCCAAGTTGTTCTTTCATACTGCGAAGCAGGTCAAATGCTTGGAGCGGAGTCATGTTGTTCAGATCCGCATTGTCAAGCTCCTCCTTGAGCGACGAAAGCAGAGGGTCTTCAAGCTGGAAGAACGAGAGCTGGATCGAGCCATCGCTCTCTACGCGGCCTTCCTTGATGTTGTATGGTTTGACGGTGTTTTTCTTCTTGCGAGATCCCTCGACTTCGCTCGGGATGACACCGTTGTCATTTCGACCGACCGACGGGATGACACCATTGTCAATTCCACAGACCGACGGGATGACACCGTTGTCATTTCGACCGACCGAAGGGAGTGGAGAAATCTCCCTATCACCCTTCTCCAGCGCCGCAAGAGTCTTCTCCGCCGACTCGAGCACCTGCTTCGGCATACCGGCCATACGTGCCACATGAAGACCGAAACTATGGGCCACTCCGCCTTCCATGAGCTTGCGCAGGAAGATCACGTTCTTGCCCACTTCCTTGACCGCGATATGGAAGTTCCTTACCCTTCCATAGATTTCTTCAAGGTCGTTAAGTTCATGATAATGAGTCGCAAACAACGTCTTAGCACCTTCGCCGTACTCATGTATGTACTCTACGATGGCACGTGCTATGGACATACCGTCGTAGGTCGAAGTTCCGCGTCCGATCTCGTCAAGAAGCACCAGCGAACGTGACGAAAGATTGTGCAGGATCATCGATGTCTCGAGCATCTCGACCATGAAGGTAGATTCTCCGCGGGAAATGTTGTCCGAAGCTCCCACGCGGGTGAATATCTTGTCACAATAGCCGATTTCCGCTGCCGAAGCCGGCACGAACGATCCCACCTGGGCCATAAGCACGATGAGCGCAGTCTGACGCAGGAGGGCCGATTTACCGGCCATGTTCGGTCCTGTAAGGATGATTATCTGCTGGGAAGAATTATCCAGATATATATCATTCGGAACGAATTCCTCGCCGGCCTGCATCATGGTCTCGATTACAGGATGGCGTCCCTGCTTTATATCTATTACCTTGCCGTCATTGACTTTCGGACGGCAGTATCGGTTGGATATGGCCAGGTCCGCAAAGCCGCTCAAAACGTCAAGGCGTGCGAGTATACGGCAGTTCTTCTGGATCATGGAGATGTTCGACTGGATCTTCGCCACAAGCTCCGCATATATCTGAACCTCAATGGCATAGATACGCTCCTCAGCTCCCAGGATCTTCTGCTCATACTCCTTCAGCTCCTCGGTGATGTACCTTTCCGCATTGACAAGAGTCTGCTTCCTTATCCATTCCTGAGGCACGCTTTCCTTATGGGTATTACGCACTTCGAGGTAATATCCGAACACATTGTTGAAGCCTATCTTGAGCGACGGGATACCGGTACGTTCGATCTCGCGCTGCTGTACCTCGAGAAGGTAATCCTTGCCATGGCGGGCAATCTTTCTGAGTTCGTCAAGCTCTTCATTCACACCGGCGGCGATCACGTCTCCTTTTCCCAGCTGCGACGCAGTCTCAGGATGCATCGTCCTGCCGAGATAGTCCAGAAGCTCAGCGCAGTCCCCCATCTTCGAAATGAGCTCATCCAAAGCCTCTACGCCCTTTCCGCCGCAAAGCCTCATTATCGGATCTGTCTGGCTGAGGCCTCTGCGAAGCTGCATCACCTCTCGCGGCATGATCTTGCCGGCCGCAGCACGTGAAATGATTCGCTCGAGGTCGCCTATGTCGCCGATCATGGTCTGAAGACGCATCAGATCGTCCCTGTTGTCGATGAAATGCTGCACTACCTCATACCTGCTTTCAAGCTCCTGAATGTCCATTACAGGCATCGAAAGCCATGTTCTGAGCATTCGCGCGCCCATAGGAGATGAACATTTATCCATCACCTCGACCAAGGATGTGCCTTCCTTTCCGGCCGTCGAAGCAAAGATCTCGAGGTTGCGGAATGTGAAACGGTCCATCCATACGAAAGAGTCCTCGTCGATGCGTGAGATAGAGCAGATGTTGCTAAGTTCGCTGTGCTGTGTCTGTTCCAGATATATCAGAAGCGCTCCGGCAGAAGTGACTGCAAGAGGGAAGGCATCTACCGCAAAACCTTTGAGCGAATCGACCTGGAGCTGCCTTTTGAGCTTCTCCACGGCATTGTCATATACGAAGGCCCACTCCTCGAGAGTCGATATGTAATAATGGTCTCCATATCTTTCCTTCGTGCCCTTCTCGTATCCCCTCGGCACGAGAAGTTCCTTCGGAGCAAATGAACTCAGGAGTGTTCCGATATAGTCAAGCGAACCTTCCGCGACCTGGAATGTACCTGTAGATACATCCAGGAATGCGGCACCGCACTTGTCCTTGCAGAATGTCAGTCCCGCTATGTAATTATGTTCCTTCTGCTCGAGAAGCTGGTCGCTGAATGCTATGCCCGGAGTCACGAGTTCGGTGATGCCACGCTTGACGATCTTCTTGGTAAGCTTCGGGTCTTCCAGCTGGTCGCAGACAGCCACCTTGTAGCCTGCACGCACAAGTCTGGGAAGATATGTTTCAAGGGAATGATGCGGAAATCCGGCCATCGGAATAGCTCCCGGAACGGCACTGGAGCGCTTTGTAAGCACGATTCCGAGCACCTTGCTGGCTGTCAGCGCATCATCTCCGTATGTCTCGTAAAAATCGCCGCACCTGAACAGAAGCACAGCTTCCGGATGTTGCGCCTTCATTGCGAAGAACTGCTTCATCATAGGTGTTTCGGTCGGTTTCTTTTCTGCCATGATCTCTTTGTTTATATCTTGGCAAAAATACTCATTTTTGCTCAAAGTTGAAACATGAAAATTTTGTTTATCTTTGTACGTTTATGAAACGTGTCCTTATCATATCTTATTATTGGCCGCCGACAGGAGGCTCGGGAGTGCAGCGCTGGGTGAAGTTTGCCAAATACCTTCCGTCCGAAGGATGGCAGCCGGTGATCTATACCCCGGAAAATCCGGAGCAGCTGGCGACAGACACATCGCTGGAGGCCGAGGTGCCGGCAGAGGCTGAGATAATAAAGACACATATCCTGGAACCATACGAGCTTTACAAAAAGCTGCTCCGCAGGTCTGGCCACAGCAAGGAAGCCGTAGAGGTGAACCCTGTCAATGCACAGAACAAGTCGAAGTTTCAGAAGATGGCCATGTGGGTGCGAGGAAACCTTTTCCGTCCGGATCCGCGATGTCTTTGGATCAGGCCGTCTGTAAGGTTCCTGAAGAAGTACCTCGAAGAGAATCCTGTAGACCTGATTGTGAGTACGGGACCGCCTCAGTCCATGCATCTGATAGGCCGGAAACTGGCTCGAGAGACAGGACTTCCATGGATCGCAGACTTCCGTGACCCTTGGACCAAGATATTCTATTTCAAGCACTTGTCCATGACTCGGGCGACACAGAAGTGGCATGAAAAGATGGAAGCACGCGTGCTGGATGAAGCAACAGCCGTCGTAGCGGTATCGCCTCTGGTGCAGAAGGATTTCCAGGCCATGACACAGACTCCTGTCGAGCTGATAACAAACGGTTTCGACGACTGCGACTTCGCGGCAGAAAGATGTACGGAAGCATTCGGAGGAGCTGCTGATGACTTCACCATCACCCATACGGGACTCTTCGCTGCAGACGGAAATCCGACAGTACTGTGGGAGGTGCTGGCAGAGAAATGCAGGGTTTGTAAACAGTTTAGCAAAGCACTGAGAATCAAGCTCATAGGAAAGACCGACGAGCAGATAATCAAGGCTGCTGACGATGCCGGACTCGGAGAAAACCTTATAGACATGGGCTATCAGCCGCATGCTGTAGCGGTCGAAGAGCAGCGCAAAGCCTCGTTGCTGATCCTACCGTTGAGGAAGGAACCTGAGTATAAGGCCGTACTTCCGGGAAAGCTTTTTGAATACATGGCTTCATACAGGCCTGTGCTGGGAATCGGCCAGAAGGACGGCGCGATGGCGATGATCCTTGACCAGACAAAGTCCGGTGTAGTGCTTGACTGGGAAGATAAGACTGAGATCGCGGCCTATATCGACCAGTGCTGGGAGAAGCACCTGGAGGGCAGGCTTACAACCGAAGATGCGGATATCTCGCAGTTCACCCGCCGCAACCTGACCCGTCGCATGGCGGAATTGTTTGAGCGGCTGACCGCACATCCGTAAAACCGGCATTTTTACGGACGGAAGCATCATAAACGGACCATTCATCCGTAAATCGGGCATTTTTACGGACGACAAAAAGATAACGTAATGCCGGAGCGACCGGCATCCAACAGATAAAGAAAATGAACAAGGAATTATTGAAGAAGATCGGAATATACGCAGGCATCCTGCTGCTTTTCATCGGACTGGCATACAGCTACACGCCGCAGGTCCTCGAGGGTAAGATCGTGAATCAGAGCGATATAGCCTCGTGGAAAGGTATGGCAAACGAAGCCATGACCCACAACGAGGCCCATCCTGAAGACCCGACCGCATGGACAAACTCCATGTTCGGAGGCATGCCTACCACAGCGACAATCGACAGTTTCGAAGGAGACTGGACCGATGCCATCTACGACTTCCTGCTTACGGGTCGACGTCCGGCCAGCTACCTCCTGATCGCCCTGATCGGAGGCTTCCTGCTGATGCTCTCCCTCGGCACAAGCAAGCTGATCGCCGTCGCCGGAGCCATAGCCATTGCCTTCTGTTCATACAACATGCAGATCATCCAGGTCGGTCACAACACCAAGATGCAGGCTATTGCTTACTTCCCATGGGTGCTGGCCGGGGTCATATTTACATATAAGGCGGCGATGAGATCCTTCGCTGACGCTCAGGATGACAGGAAGGGCGCTCAGGATGACAGGAAGGACGCTCAGGAGGAATGGAAGGGATGGTTGCCAAAGACAATCCTCGGAGCGACCCTCTTCGCATTCGCCCTCAGCATGCAGATCAAGGCCAACCACCTTCAGATCACATACTACCTTGCGATCGTGATCTTCGCCTACGCAATCGGACTTCTTATCTATCTGTGCATCAAGAGGAAAGACCTTATCAAACGTTTCTTCGCAGCATCGTTTCTGCTGCTTTTCATCGGCATCGTCGGTATAGCCACAAATGCCAACAAGCTCATCCCTACATACGAATATACCCCTTACACAATGCGTGGCGGTTCCGAGCTTTCATCCGACAGCGACAGCCACAACAGCAAGGGACTCGACCTTGACTATGCCACAGCATGGTCATACGGCATCAGCGAAATGCCGAATCTCCTCATCCCGAACTTCAACGGAGGAGCCTCTTCAGGAGAGCTTTCCATGGACTCCGAGACAGCGCAGCTTCTCAAGAGAGCCGGTCAGCCGAACCTCAAGCAGACAATGAAACATATGCCTCTTTACTGGGGTCCGCAGCCGTTTACGGCAGGTCCTATGTATATGGGAGCGATCACCATCTTCCTCTTCGTCCTCGGACTCATCCTCTGCAAGGGACGCGAGAAATGGTGGCTCGTGGCAGCTACGGTGATAGCGGTTTTCCTCGCATGGGGAAATCACTTCATGTGGTTCACAAAGCTGTGGTTCGACTACGCACCTATGTACAGCAAGTTCAGGACAGTATCAATGGCCCTTATCGTGCTTCAGGTGACGCTTCCGATGCTCGGATTCTATGTGCTTGACAGGGTGCTGAAGGAGAAGTATCCGAAGCCTGAAATGATGAAGGCCATGTACATTTCATTCGGAATCACAGCGGGATTCTGCGCGTTGTGTGCCATTGTTCCTGGTATCGCAGGTACATTCGTCGGCGCAGGAGATGCCGGAATGAATGAAATGATAATCGAGGCCTTGGCGGCTGACCGCCAGACGCTTCTGGTCAAGGATGCACTTCGCTCGCTGATACTTATCGCGTGCGTCTTCCTCCTTATCGTATGGGCATACAAGGCTCCGAAGACAGACGCGGTCGGAAAGGATGGCTCTTTCGTGCTCAAAGGCAGGACTGTGATTGTAGCAGTGGCCGTGATTTTCCTCGTATGGATCGACCTTTTCAGCGTTGGAAAGAGATACCTCAACAAGAGCCATTTCGTGACTCCAAAGGACTTTACAGCCCATTATGAGCCACGTCCTGTAGACGATATCATACATGAGGATACAGATCCTAACTACCGTGTTCTGGACATCAGCGTAAACACATTCAACGATGCCATCCAGAGCTACCACCACAAATGTATAGGCGGATACAGCCCTGTGAAGCTCCAGCGCTATCAGGACCTCATAGACCGTTATATCAGTGCGGAAATCCGTCAGGTGTATGGAGCGGTTGAGAATGCCGTTACCGTACATGATGTTTCGGCAGCCCTTCCGGAGCTGAAGGTGGTTTCGATGCTCAACGGAAAGTACATCATCCTCGGAGCGGAATACTCCCCTGTCGTGAATCCATATGCATATGGAAACGCGTGGTTCGTTTCTGATTTCGTGTCTGCAGCTACTCCGGACGAGGAAATCGAGCTTATAGAATATGTGGATCTCAGGAACACCGCCATTATCGGAAAGGATTTCCAGGACGCTGTAAAGGGTCTGAAAACAGAGGAAAGCACATTCGACATGGCAAGAATCAGCCTCACACACTATGCTCCAAATGAACTCAGATACAGTTTCAGGACAGGTTCCGACCGTGCGGCGATCTTCAGCGAAATCTATTATCCGAAGGGCTGGAAGGCCTGGATCGAGCCAGCAGGAAGCTACGGTGAGGTACGCGGAGGACACTATCAGCCTACCGCAGAAGGCCGTCCTGTGGAACTTTTCCGTGCGGACTGGATGCTCAGAGGAGCAATAATCCCTTCTGGCGAAGGCCAGCTCATCATGAGGTTCGAGCCAGATTCATACCAGCTCGGCGAGAACATCTCCCGTGCCAGCTCAATCGCCCTGATTCTCCTCCTTCTGGGTTCTGCCGCCGGCATGATCCTGACAGGCCGCAGAAAGCAGCTCTAGGAATACATTATCATAGTCCGCGACACACACTATTTCTTCAGATAGTATGTGTCGCGGACTTTTTTTACAAGAAATCCCACGTTCCCTGTTCGCGATACAGATTATTCCATAGAAAAGTGTGTATCGCGGACAGAAACATTTCCACTGCACTCCTTTTCAGCACACGACACAAAGTATTTCAGCCAAAAGTGCGTGTCGCGGACAAAATGACACATTTTCCCCAGATTTCTGTTCCGCGATACAGGTTTTCACCGCCAAAAGTGCGTGTCGCGGACACTATTGGTCTGTAGAAGATGGATAGCGTGCCTTGACTGTCAATACTTTTACAGTCAGGGAACACCGTAAACCCATATATCACTGAACTACAGCATCTTACAGAAAGCCACCGTTCCTTGACTGCAAAAAACTATACAGTCAAGGAACGGTGGTATGAAGTCTTGAAAGGTCAAGCGGATTTCCGGAATCTGTCAGATCATGGAGTTACAGTTAAATCATATCGTAGAAGTTCACCGGCAATGAACCTAGAAATTCAGGGCAAGGCCGAAGCCGTTTGCAGTAAGGCCAACAGTGAGATCTGCATCAAACGAGAAGCCTGGGCCATATTCCTGAAACTGAGCATTGAGCTTCTTCTTGTACACGCACATGACAGGAATGCCTGAAGCCATCATGGCCAGACCAGCCAAAGCTCCGGAACCGCCTACGGTGATCATCTTTTCCGCGGCTGACATTCCCTCATCAATATAGTCACCTGCAGGCTGCATGTCACCGCTTATAATACCGCCAAGACCTAATATAGGAATTGTTATGAGAGTCCCGGCAGCAGCAATGAAACCGGTGACGAAGACCAATGATCCGCAAAACATCAGAGAAGATCCTGCGATGGTAAGTCCCAATCCTGTTTTATATGCATTCCTGTTTCGACTCCAGGCTTCTGCGACGGAATCATCATAAGCGGAGGTAAGATAGGCGACAAAATCTGCATTCGGAACCTTCTCCCCGCCTACAAACACCCTGCTTCCCTTAAGGGTACCGATGTCATCTACAGCATATTGAGCTGAAGCGCCGATGCTTATCAGGCAGCCGATCAGCAGAAGCAACAATCTTTTCATAGTAAAGAATATTACAATAATCCCGTGATGAAGATCGCGATGATAGCCAATGGACATACATAGCGGATGAGGAACCATAGGATGCCGAACAGCCTGGCATTGCGGCTGAGTTCGCCTCCGTTGGTGAACTCGTCGTATACATCGGTCTTCTTGAGACGCCAGCCCACGAAAAGGACAGTCAGGAGACTGCCGAGAGTCATGAGAATGTTAGACGAGAGATTGTCGAAGAAGTCGAAAAGATTTCCTCCTCCGATCTGAACATGCGACAGCGGTCCGAATGAAAGCGAACATACGGCACCTACTACCCAGCAGATGGCAAAAAGCACCACACAGGCCCTTACACGCGAGAATTTCTTTTCCTCAACAAGATAAGCAACCGCCACCTCAAGCATCGAGATAGAAGAAGTAAGAGCCGCGACAAGAAGAGCGACAAAGAAGAGGATCGCGATGAAACCTCCTGCCGGCATCTGTCCGAAAACGTATGGAAGAGTCTCGAAAACAAGGCCCGGACCAGCCTGAGGGCTTATGCCGAAGGCGAAGACTGCAGGCATGATGGCGACTCCCGCGATGAGGGCAAACATAAGGTCTGAAACCGCTGTAGAGGTACTCTGGAACATTATGTTCTCCTTCTTATCTACATATGAAGCATAGGTCATTATGGTTCCGAAACCGAGGGAAAGGGAGAAGAAAGCCTGTCCGAGAGCTGCTGCAACGGCCTTCGCATTTATCTTGGAGAAGTCCGGATTGAAAAGATAATCCAGTCCGGCCTTCGCGCCTGGAAGGGTCACAGAATATATCGCAATACCTATGACGATGAAAAAGAGAAGAGGCATCATGATCTTGCTGAACTTCTCGATTCCGTCCTTGATGCCGACAATCACAATGAGGGTGGTCACAAGGAGGAATCCTGTATGGGCTACAAGAGGTCCCCATGCAGAGGAAACAAAGTCGGTGAACATCGTGCTGAACGCGTTCTGCGACTCTCCGCCCGTGAATGAGAATGTACAAGACTTCAAGAGATACTCGATCGACCATCCTCCGATGACACTATAGTAAGACAGGACGACAAGTGGCACAATGATCGTAAAAAGGCCCACCCAGCGCCATGCAGAGCCATCCGAAAGGTCTCTGAAGGCAGCGAATGCATTCTTCTGGCTTCTGCGTCCTACAACGAATTCCGACACAAAGATCGGAAGACATATCATGAAGCTAAGGACGATGTAGATGATGATGAATGCTGCTCCACCGTTCTCTCCTACGAGATAAGGGAAACGCCAGAGGTTACCCAGACCTACTGCTGAGCCTGCCATGGCTACAAGGGCGCCGAAACGGCTGCCGAAACTGTCTCTTGACATAACTATCGTGTATATTCTACAAACTCAAAATCATAGCCTGACTCTTCGTCATGGTACATTTCCGAGCGGTCTGCAACCTTCCATACTGCAGGATCGATCGGCGGGAAGAATGTATCTGCATCCTCGATGACCGTATGGACATGGGTCACTATGAGACGGTCCATATCGGAGATCGCCTGAGCGTAGATCTGGCCTCCGCCCATGACGAAGCAGCGGGCAGGAGATGTCTCGACTTCGCCCGACATGACGGAAGAAGCAGCATTGTATGCATCTTCAAGAGAAGACACGACCACAACACCTTCCGGAGCCTCAAAGCCACGTGAGATGACGATGTTGAGCCTCTTCGGAAGCGGACGTCCTATGGACTCGAATGTCTTGCGGCCCATGATGACCGGACATCCCATGGTCGTGCGCTTGAAGAACTTGAGATCTTCGGAAATATGCCACAAGAGGGCGTTATCCTTGCCTATGGCATTATTGTCCGCAATCGCTACTATGATGCATTTTTCCATTTTCAATGGTTTTGGATCCCTCGACAAGCTCGGGATGACAATGAAAGTTACACTGCTACCGGAGCTGGGATGCGTGGATATGGATCGTAATCGACGAGTTCGAAATCCTCATACTTGAAGTCGAAGATATCCTTAACATCAGGATTGATCTTCATCTTCGGAAGGGCACGTGGCTCGCGCGAGAGCTGCGTCGCAACCTGCTCGAAATGATTGACATAGATATGCGTATCGCCTGTAGTATGAACGAATTCTCCCGGCTGGAGACCGCATACCTGAGCTATCATCATGGTCAGGAGAGCATATGACGCGATATTGAAAGGCACACCGAGGAAGACGTCTGCACTGCGCTGGTAAAGCTGACACGAGAGCTTTCCGTCAGCCACATAGAACTGGAAAAGCGAGTGGCATGGCGGAAGGGCCATCTTCTCGACCTCTGCTACATTCCATGCGGAAACGATCATACGGCGCGAGTCCGGATTGTTCTTTATCTGGTTGATCACGTTGGAAAGCTGGTCGATAGTGCCTCCGTCAGGAGTAGGCCAGCTGCGCCACTGATGGCCGTAGACAGGGCCCAGGTCGCCGTTTTCGTCAGCCCATTCATCCCAGATGGTCACTCCATGATCCTGGAGATATTTCACGTTTGTATCGCCTGCAATGAACCACAGAAGCTCATATATGATCGATTTCAGATGTACCTTCTTTGTGGTAAGGAGAGGGAATCCTTCGCTGAGGTCATAGCGCATCTGATAGCCGAACACGCTCTGCGTGCCGGTACCGGTGCGGTCCGACTTCATGGTTCCGTTTTCACGGATATGACGAAGTAAGTCTAGATATTGTTTCATAATTCTGGTAAAAACTTTCCAAAATTAAGTGTAATTCTTGTAAATGGCAAGAAAACATCCCTTACGGCTTTTAAGAAGATTTATATGGAAGAAATATTTGGTGATATAGTAAACATTGACTAACATTGCAATACAAGTCTGGAAGCCGTGGAGTGGAAGGAAGAACTCTACAACGCGATATAGGCATAGTCGTACATGCCCGTATTGCGTTTTTTTGTATACGGGCATCAGGTTAAGTGATTACAAATCAAATTATTATGAAACCCGATTACAAAATTAAAGAGATTAATGAAAAAATTTACAAAGTACGTGGAATTCAGGTAATGATTGACAGAGATCTAGCTGAATTGTATGGTGTTGAGACAAAGCAGCTGAACAGGGCCGTAAAAAGAAACATTGAAAGATTCCCAGAAGATTTCATGTTTCAATTGACAAAGGAAGAATGTTTAAGGTGCCAGATTGGCACCTTAAACACGGGACAAGGCCAACATATGAAATATTTGCCCTATGCATTCACAGAGTACGGCATAGCCATGCTCAGTGGCATTTTAAGGTCTGAAACAGCCATTGCAGCAAATATCCGCATCATGAGGACCTTCGCCAATATGAGAAAGATGATTGCTGATGACACTGATATTTTAAGTAGGATTGAAGTCCTGGAATATAACCAGCTGGAGTTGAATCAGAAAATAGACCGGACCGATGATAAGGTCGAGCTGTTGATGAAGAAAATGGAAAAGGAAACACCTGTACACGGAAGGCAACATATAGGATTGTATTGATTGACAACTATATAGACGACACTATACTTACTATGTTGTCCAAGAGGATTGCCGCTGTGAAGGCTGTAGTCTACACAAGAAACATATCGAAGCAGATGCAACTGGATATAGACAAGCATAATTCACAATATCCTCCTGTCGAGGTAGGGACATTTACGAAAGCGCATGACAGGTTTTTGATAATCGATGATCAGGTGTATCTGATCGGAGCTTCGATAAAGGACCTCGGAAAGAAATGGTTCGGGTTTACCTTGATGGAGAACACATCCGCTGAAGAACTTCTGAAAAGAATGTAAAATCCGTCCTCAAAAGCAATTGTTTTGAGGACGGATAAAGGAATTTTCAACAATTATTAACGGGTTCCGAATGCGTAGATGATTGCCTCTTCGAAGACTTCTCCCGGACGGAGGATACAGTTCGGATAATCTGCCTTGTTAGGGCCGTCAGGATAGTTCTGGCACTCGATTGCGATTCCGTCGTTGTTGTTATAGACATGTCCGTTCTTGCCCTCTGGGCAGCCCTCAAGCCAGTTTCCTGTATATACCTGAACGCCTGGCTGTGTTGTATAGATGTTGAGGGTACGGCCGCTTTCCGGAGCATAGAGCTCGCAGCAGAACTGAAGCTGACCTGGCTCTGCGCCGTCGATGACCCAGCAATGGTCATATCCTGTACCGATTCTGATAGCGTCGAAATCAGCTCTGATATCCTGTCCTACCGGCTTCTCATTCACGAAATCCATTGGAGTTCCGGCTACAGGAGCACTTTCTCCGAGAGGAATCTGAGTCTCATCTGTTGGAAGATACTCCGAACAGTTCATGCGGAGAGTGTGGCCGAGAATGTTTCCGTTGCCCTCACCGTTGAGGTTGAAATATGCATGGTTGGTAAGGTTGATGACTGTAGGAGCATCTGACTCTGCTGTATAAGTCATACGGAGCTCGCACTCGTCTGTCCACTCATAACGTACCACAGCCTTTACTGCACCCGGATAGCCCTGCTCTCCATCCTCTGAATAATACAGGAACTCTACTCCACCCTCATGCTCACGGCTCTCCCAAACCTTGTTCTGGAAGCCCTCAGGACCGCCATGAAGGTGATTTGGGCCGCAGTTTACAGGAAGAGTATACTCCTTTCCTTCAAGAGTGAACTTTCCGAGGGCCACGCGGTTTGCATATCTTCCCGGAGTCTTTCCCATGCATGGACCGTCACCGAAATAGCTTTCAGGCTTTGCATATCCGAGAGCCACGTCTGCGAGCTTTCCGTCCTTGTCAGGAACAACAACGGAAATAATAGCCGCACCTACGTTAGATACCTGCACATAAGCACCGCTCTCATTTTCAAGCGTATAAAGGTAAATCTCCTTTCCACAGGCAGTCTTGCCCCAAAGTTCTCTTGTAGTTTTCATATATGTCATTGTTTTAAATTTCGAAATATCTCCAAATTTAGGATATATATTCGAAAAAGACAATAACAAAAGGAACCTACAGTCTTATCGTCGAGGCAATAAAGCGTTGAGAATGCGGTTTTCAGGGGCATCCTTCATGATGACCCTCTTGTCCTGGTCGAGGAGATAAAGCGAAGGAATGGCACGTACGCTATAAAGGTTGTCCGTCCTGATCGCAAGGTCAGGATCGAAGCCGTTGTACCATTCGTCAGGGTAGATCGGCATATAGTCCCTCCATGCCTGAAGATCTTCGTCTATATAGATGTTCAACACGCTGAGATAACCCGACTTGATCATTCCTGCAATCACCTCCTGGCCCTTGAGCATCTCGATGATGTTATAGCATGCATCGCATCCCGGATTGCTGAAGAAAAGCAGGGTGAACGGTGACTGGATGCTGTGAAGGGTACGGATGACTCCCCTCTTGTCGGCAAAACGGAAATCCGTAGCTATCGTACCGATGCGGTTGAGCGATGTCATCCTTGCGTCATGGGCATATTTGGCCCTCATTTCCGGGCTGATTCCTTCATATGTGGAAAGCCTCTTGACGAAAGGATGGTAATAATCTTCGTTGCGGACAGGCGAATTCGGGTCATACAGATACTTGTAGGCCAGCTCCGTAAATGTCTCGAACACATTTGAAGATGTATCCGCCTTCTCACATTCGACAGACCTGTCGAAAAGCCTTGCCATGGCCTTGTCAGCCACTGCCGGAGGCACCATGTCAAGTATCATTGTCCAGTCCGCGAACTTCTGTTCCACATCTCCCTTAAGCACTCCACTGGTCATGAGGGAGTCCGAAGGATATGCCCTGGAAGGGTCTGTGATGCCGTTCCAGAAGTTTACAGCCATGTATTCCGCTATATCCTGAGTCTCTGTAAGCATGCCCGGAGGGGCAGTATCGGGAAAAGGCAGAGCCTTGAACTGCTCTGCCTTCTTTCCCTGTCCGCAACCGACGGCAAGCGCCGCGCAGACAATGAATGTCGTAATTCTACCTGTCATATTTTCCTACAATTGCCTGCGAGACATTGATCAGGAAGTCTCCGATCTTCTCAAGCTCTGCAAGCACGTCCATGAAATATACTCCTGTAAGATAGTTGTAGCTGTTGCTCTCGATGTTGACGATATGCTCCTCACGAAGATGATTTCTGCACTCGTTGATATTGTACTCTGCATTATGAGCATTCGAAATATCCTTGAGTTCAGGATTCTTCATATTGTCGATCATCACATCATAACCCTTCTGTACGAGATCCATGATCTTGTTCAGACGGTCAAGAATAGGCTTGTCAAATACCTTTCCATGTACATTCTTCCTCTTGAGGATACGTCCGATAGCCTCTCCGGAATCTCCGAGAGACTCGAGCTCACCGATGATCTTGTACATTGACTTGATCTTGTCAGCAGCCTCGTCGCTGATCTCATTCTTACTTACCTCATTGAGATATGTAGCAATCTCGTATTCGATCCTGTCAGAAATTTCCTCATACTTGACGAGTTTCTCGTTGAGCTTGTCGAACTTGTCAGGATCCTGCTCGTTGATGGCCTGACGGATATATCCGAAGCCGTTGCGGCAGATCTCGGCAAAATGGATGAGCTCCTGCTGAGCCTCGTTGAGAGAAAGCTCCGCTGTGCTGAGAGGACCACCTGAGATATACTTGAGTCTGAATACCTCAGTCTCACCCTTAGGCTCCTTCACAAGCCAGATCACAGCCTTCTCGATAAGTGGTGTGAACCATATGAGCACCAAAGTGTTGGTGATGTTGAAGAGGGTATGGAGCATCGCGATTCCATAAAGCAGAGAGTTCTTATATGTCTCCATAAGCACAGGATCCACCTCTGTTCCGCTGTTTGCAATGATTGCAAGCTGACGGCTTGCCTCTACAGGATCATAGAATCCGAGAGACTCCATGATGACGCAGATGAGGCCGATGATAGGCCTGAGAATAGCAAGAACCCAGATGACTCCTACGATGTTGAAGATGGTATGTGCACGTGCTGCTCTCTTAGCTGAAGTGTTTGCCACAGCTGCAGCGATGTTCGCTGTGATTGTAGTACCGATGTTCTCACCAAGCACCATGGCTACTGCAAGCTTGAAGTCGATCAGACCGGAAGCGGCGAGGAGCATTGTGATCGCCATTGTCGCGCTGGAAGCCTGAAGGACGATTGTAAGCACCGCACCTGCTATGAGGAAGAGGAGAACCGAACCGAAGCCGAAACCGTTGATGCTTCCGAAGAAGTTCATCATGCCTGACTGATAGTTGTCAAGAACGGCATTCGAGCAATCCTTCATGAATGTAAGACCCACATACATGATCGCGAATCCCATGAGGAACTGGCCGATGTTCTTCATTCCTGACTTCTTTGAAGAATGCAGTACGAAGCCTATAGCCATCATAGGTACAGCGAAAAGAGCGATGTTCACCGAGAATCCGAGCGATGTGATCCATGCTGTAAGGGTAGTTCCGATATTCGCTCCCATGATGACGCCGATCGCGTTTCCAAGAGTAAGGAGGCCGGCATTTACGAAACTTACCACCATGATGGTCGTTGCCGAAGAAGACTGGACAAGGGCTGTAACAGCAGTTCCGGTAAACACTCGCTTGACAGCATTGGAAGTCATCTTGGCCATGAAAGCTCTGAGGCGGTCACCGGCAGATTTCTGGAGACCCTCGCTCATGAGTGCCATACCGTAAAGGAACATTGCAAGTCCACCTAAAACGGAAAGCACATTAAGAATAGTTGACATAAATTATTTCGGTTGTTTTATTTGCTGTTTAAATAAGGCGAATAAGCCACAAAATTATAAAAAATAATTAGATTTGCGTTATGAAGACATCATTTCTCAGACATATATTCATATTAGTGCTGATGCTCATTCCATACATGGCATCAGCTCAGTTCTATGTCACCGGAGACGATCCCGGCAGATTGAAATGGTATTCGATAGAGACTGACCATTTCAAGGTCATCTATCCCGAAGGAACTGATTCACTTGCAAGAACATACGCTACGAAAATAGAAAACTTCCGCATACCTGTCTCACTATCAAGTGGATACATATCAGGACAAGGTGACGGAAGGAAGATGCCCGTCGTACTTCACGCATACAATGCGGCAAACGGTTCCGTAGCATGGGCACCGAAGAGAATGGACCTTTTCACCGTACCTTCGGCCTACGACCCAGAGCCGATTCCATGGAGTACGATGCTTTCCGTCCATGAGTCGCGCCATGTGACCCAGATGCAGTTCGGAATGACCAAGGCACTCAAGCCTTTCGGCTGGTTCTTCGGAGAAATGTGGAACATACTCGTATCGCTCGTATACCCAGGCATTTCGAACATGGAAGGTGATGCCGTGATCACCGAAACCGCATGGACCCCATCAGGAAGAGGACGTACGGCTGATTTCCTGAACTATTACTGGGTAGCCTTCGACCAGGGCGACTTCAGGAGCTGGGACAAATGGAGATTCGTATCCCAGAAGCATAATGCACCGGATTATTATTCCCTCGGATACCTCACGATGGGAGGATTCAGATATCTGTATGATTGCCCTGAATACATGAGCGACGCCTATCATCTTGCAGCCCGCCGCCCGTATAATCTCGGAGCATTCAATACGACGACAAAGAGACTCACAGGCAAGAAGTTCAAGCATGCCTTCATGGAGGTCTGCGACACGATGTATACCCTCTGGAATGCCTCTGCAGAGGCCCGCAGGCCGTATATTCAATCAGAGCCAGTGACTGCGAAGACCCGTATGTACACCGAATATTCGAACAATCTCGTGGTCGGCAGCGACCTTTACGCCATCAAGAAAGGCCATGTGGATGTACCGACCCTCGTACGCATCGACAGCACGGGAAAAGAGCATAGGATAAGCACATTCTCATACGATGTCGGAAGGCTGCAGAAGGCTGATGGAAAGCTGTACTGGAGCGAAGGAATAGAGGACGAACGATGGAGCCTGCAGACCCATTCGAAGGTAAGGTTCCTGGAAAGCGGATCAAAGAAGAAACATACGCTGAAGAATGACAAGCTCCTTTACAACCCGGCTCCTTCTGGAGAGCGAGCGGCCGTTACATTCTATGAGGTCGGAGGAAGGTCCGGCATAGACATCATTGATCTGGGCACGGGAAAGAGCCTCCAGTCGTTCCATGCGCCGGACAGTCTGCAGATCACGGAAACAGCATGGATAGGAGAAGACATCTATGCTGCTGCGATATCGGACAACGGATACGGAATCTACCGGCTTAAAACAGCCGCTGCAGGCCTCTGGGAGGCCGTTCTCAAGCCTCAGCCTGTAATGATAAAGGACTTCACCTCGTACGACGGAGAACTTATCTTCGCATGCGACAGGACAGGAGTGCATGAACTTTATCATCTCAACCCTGCCGACGGAATCCTCCGTCAGAAGACCTCGCTCAGATATGGAGCTTCAGACTTCCAGTACAGCGAGGACGGAAAATGGCTCTACTATTCTTCCCAGACCCTTGACGGCAAAAGGATATACAAGACAGCGGTTGACTCGCTCATGGACAAGAGGGTTGACTTTACCGAACGCCATCTCTACCCTATCGCCGAAAAGGTGACACAGCAGGAACGCGAACTGGCTGCAGCCCGCGGAGTTCAGGACAATATGGATGTGGACATATCCGAGCCTCAGAGGTACAGGAAATTCCCGCACATGTTCAATGTACATTCATGGGCTCCGGTCTATGTCAATGTAGACAACATAATGAACATGTCCTTCGACCGCATATGGCAGGCCGCCTCGCTCGGAGCGACAGGAATCATCCAGAACAGCCTGGCAACGGCTGTAGGAGAGTTCGGATATTCTGCGCATAAAGACCCATATAACGCAGCGATATGGAGACACTCCGCACATGCAAGATTCACATATTCAGGACTTTACCCTATATTCGAACTTTCCTTGGACTTCAATGACCGCGCAGCCAGACAGTATACCACGTACGTCTACAGGATGGATGAAGACAGGGCAAGCGTCGAGCTTTCTTCGAAAGAGACCGCCGCTCCATACATACAGGGAACGGCGTCGGCATACATTCCGTTCAATTTCTCTTCGGGAGGATGGTACAGAGGTCTGATACCTAAGATGACATACAGGATCGGAAACGACATGTTCAACAAGGGACTGACCATAATGGACATCGAAGACCATGTGCAGACAGGCCAGGACGGAAGCTTGGTTGAAGTCCAGAGACCGGTATTTGCAGAGGCGAGAAAGGGACGCAACGCGTTCATGCATTCGTTGTCTGGCTCTGTCAGAGGATATACCATCCAGGCTACGCCGAATTCCGCAGTCTACCCGCGTTGGGGAATCGGAGCTGAAACCGGAATCTCGGCAGACCTCGAAAGCAGTTACCTGCTCTCGCCTATGGGCTATTTCTACACATATGGATATGTACCGGGAATAATGAGGGAGCATGGCATCAGGCTTTCCGCTATGAGCCAGTACAAGCTGAACAGGAACGCGGTATTCGGACAGACGGCGGTGAACATCCTTCCTCGAGGACTCGCATCCAACGGAGAACTTGCAGGATGGCTGGCATTGAGAAACGATGTAATGACCAAGTTATCAGCAGATTATGCCCTTCCTATATACATCGGAGACCTTTCGATCGGAGGAAGCATGTTCTCTATCAAGAGGCTTGTGCTTACCCCTCATTTCGACTGCACTATCTTCAGCAACAGCAGCCTTTTCTCGGCTGGAGCTGACCTCATACTCGATATGCACAGCATCCTGACCCTCGAATGGCCATGCTCGTTCGGAGTATCGTTCTCATACAACGGAGGCCCTGCATTCAACTCCATCGCTGCCAACTCAGGCATAGCCATCGACCGTTGGCACGTCGGTCCTACATTCAATGTATCATTTTAACTAACAAAATATGTCAATAATCAACGAAGCTCTCGCCCCATGCAGCAAATGCGGCCAGCAGCACAAAGTAACAGTATACAGAAGCATCAATACAGCAGACAACCCTGAGCTCAAGGCCAAGGTAAAGGACGGCTCCCTCTTCCTCTGGGAATGCCCTCACTGCGGTCAGGTGAACCTCGCAAAGTACGAGACACTTTACCACGACCCCGCACTCAAGGTGATGTTCTGGCTCATCCCTGCCGGAGAGATTTCCGAGACACAGATGAAGGCCATAACCATGCATACAAAGGCCATGGGAGGCTATACGCTGCGACGCGTGAACGATATGGGATCGCTTATGGAAAAGGTGCTCATCGCCGAAGCAGGACTAGACGACGTAGTGCTTGAGATGTGCAAGTACGTGACCAAGCTGGAGATGCTTCAGAAAAGCGTCAGCGCCGAGCAGAAGGAGGAATTCATGGCCTCGGTATTCCATTTCTACCGCTCTGAAGGCGAAGGCGACGCACGCATTCTGACCTTCATGTACGGCCTCGACGGCCAGATGCTCGGAGTCAATGTCGGATGGAACGTATACCAGGACTGCGCCGGCATCCTTGAGCGCAACCCACAGATAAAGCCAGCCGACGGATTTGAAAAAATCGACGCAGACTGGCTGAATTCCAGACTGGCGTAAAGAACATCGGGAAAACTATGAAAAGACTTTTCTGGCTCTTACTTTCAATACCTGTCCTGTTCTCATGCGCGAGAGAAGCTGTATTTGCAGATTATGTAGATACTTCGATCGGCGTACTTGATGACAGGGCAAGCAATTGCGTCATCGGTCCTCAACTTCCATACGGTAGCATAAATCCTTCCCCTCAGACTACGAACGGAAGCATGGACGGTTACCATCCTGATTATCCGATCAGAGGTTTCGGACAACTTCATGTAAGCGGAACAGGCTGGAGTTCATATGGACATTTCCTGATTTCTCCTATGATCGGACTGGAGACAGGACTGACGGATCACGATTCTAAGCATTCAGCAGATATCAACAGACCATATCTTTATAAAACACACCTTGACAGATATGGAATCGACGTGGAAATAGCACCATCGCATTATAGTGCCATTTATCGCTTCACTTTTCCGGAATCCGAAGAGTCTGTCCTCCTTTTTGATGCCGCCCATAGCGTTGTAGGCGATATCGCCAAAGAAATGACAGGAGCCAGGGCTGTGGAAAATACCGTTGAGGTAGACCCGGAGACGAACACGGTAAAGATGAAACTGTGTTTCTCGGGAGGATGGCCAGGAGATGAATATTACCTCTATTGTTTATGCCGGTTTGACACGAAGGCACAGGAAGTCGGTGTATGGGAAGGAGACAATATATATCCCGGACTGCTCCATATAGAGAAGAATGCAGAAGGCGTCCACCGCGGAGCTTACTGCAGATTTGACACAAGGAAGGACTCTCAGATACATCTTAAGGTTGTTCTTTCTTTCACAGGTTTTGAAAAAGCAGAGGAACTGATGATGCAGGAGATACCTGGCTTCAATTTCGATAAAGTCGTACGACAAGGCATCAAGGCATGGGATGATAAACTCTCAAGCGTAAAGATAGAGAGTCTGTCGGATTCTGACAGGACCATTTTCTACTCGGCGCTCTACAGGGTATTCACCCTTGCACGCGACCGTTCTCTAGATAATTCAAAGTGGGAATCAGACAAGCCTTTCTGGGATGATAATTATGCGTTCTGGGACACTTTCCGTACCGCATACCCTCTTATAACTATCCTGGACGAGAAAGCAATGAGCGACAATATCAACGCAATGATAGACCGCCAGATTCATAACGGACAGGTTTGCGATGGTTTCGTTGCCGGTATCGACCGTCTGGGGGATCAAGGAGGAAATGATGTTGATCATGTGATTGCAGATGCATTTCTTAAGGGGGTCAAGGGAGTTGACTGGCATGAGGCTTATAAGATTGTCAAGCATAATGCTGATATGAAAAGAATTGGACAGTTGACATGGAGAGAAAGGCAGGATTCTACTGCCGGAGGCTATATGTACAAGAAGCAGGGATGGATTCCAAATGGAGTCATGAGTACTTCACAAAGTCTGGAATTTTCTTACAATGACTATAGCGCAGCACTTATGGCAAAGGCTCTGGGGTATGAGGAAGATTATCTGAAATATGAAAAGAGAAGCCACGAGTGGATCAATCTATGGAATCCCGATCTTGAGAACAGGGGCTATAAGGGCTTTATGGATGCAAGGAATATGGACGGAAGTTTCGAATTCATACAAGCAGACAAGGTCGGCGGTTCATGGAATTCTCCTTTCTACGAGGGGTCTTCGTGGACTTACAGTTATTATGTACCTCATGAATTCGAGCGTATCATAGATCTTATGGGAGGAAAGGAGGCTTTTACAGAGCGACTTGAATATGGCTTCAGGAACAGGCTTGTGAAATACGACAACGAGCCCGGCTTTCTTGCTCCGTGGGCCTTCGTGCACGCTGGAAGACCGGATCTCGCATCATATTGGGTACATGACACAATGGACAAAGGATTTGACCTTAAGGGCTATCCCGGCAATGAGGATACCGGTTCGATGGGATCATGGTATGTATTCTGTTACCTGGGTTTCTTCCCTAATGCCGGTCAGGACCTCTATTATCTGAGCGCACCTCGCTGCAAAAGCGCAGAGATACGTCTTGCAGACGGAAAGACATTACGAATCAAGGCAAATGCCGGAAAGGGAAGAGTATTCATCAAGTCACTGAAGATAAACGGCAAGGAATGGAAGAGTCCGTTCATTACCCATTCCGTTCTCTCCGAAGGCGGACTCTGGGAGTTTGAACTTAGCGAGTAATACTGGATACTGATTATCCGGCAGCTGGAACGTGAGCCGAGCGTTGACCCCGTGAGGGGTTGTATTCCGCGAGGCGATGTTTCAACTGCCGGATAATCGGTCTTCTGAAAGATTCTTCTGAAGAAGACCTCGGACGGAGAGTCTAGAACGTTATAACCGTTTCCTCTCCGGCCTGAACCTGACAGGCCTTGATATTGGAATAACTCTCGCAAGTGACATAGTAGTTACCTTCATTAAGTACGAAGGACACCGAAGACGAAGCACTTTTATTTACATCAGATTGTGCAATCGGACGGAAACTGTTCATGTCTTCTGTATAGGGATATACAGAGACCTGTACCTTTGTCGAACTATCGTATTCGGCATTAACTATTTTAACAGTCAGGGTTCCACGTCTGTCTTCAACCTTCTCACAAGAACTGAAGAGAATCATCGACATCAGAACCATCATAAAAGTAAAGATCGTCTTCTTCATAACAGTAATGTTTAAATTATTTTTCCTCTTATTACCGATGTACCATGAAACAGTTGTTTTTTGGTACATCGGTCCTTATTTTGGGTGTTTTTGTCCGGTTTCCAGGGGTGATGTACCATGTATTTACGTTTTTGGGGTACATCGGTCCTGCGTGAGATCCTTCGCTGACGCTCAGGATGACAATTACGCCAGCTTGCGGGCTCCGTCACTGATGACTACCGGGATGACTACCGGTTCATGGCCGTATTTCTCCGCAAATGAAGCTTTTGCCTTTTCTACGAATGAGTCATAGAGCTCTGCCTTGACGAGGTTGATGGTACAGCCTCCGAAGCCGCCTCCCATGATGCGTGATCCTGTCACACCGCACTCCTGGGCTACTGTAGCGAGGAAATCAAGCTCTTCGCATGAAACTTCATAGTCCTTCGACATGCCCCAGTGAGTTTCGTACATGCGTGCTCCTACTGTCTCGTAGTCACCCTTTCCAAGTGCGTCGCAGACATCGAGGACTCTCTTTTCCTCACCGATCACATAGCGTGCACGGAGGTAGTCTTCCTCTGAAATCTGATCCTTTACGGCCTCAAGCTGGTCCATTGTCGCGCCACGGAGAAATTCCTGTCCGAGTACCTTTGCAACGCGTTCGCATGATGCGCGGCGGTCGTTGTAAGGAGATCCTACAAGCTCATGCTTTACGCATGAATTGAGGAGAACGAGCTTATATCCATGCTGCTCTGGATCGAACGGGAAATACTCGAATTCCATAGAACGGCAATCCAGACGCATGAGGTTGCCGGCCTTTCCAAATACCGAAGCGAACTGGTCCATGATACCGCATTTCACGCCGCAGTAGTTGTGCTCTGTGCTCTGACCGATGCGCGCAAGCTCAAACTTGTCGATTCCGAGACCGAAAAGCTCGTTGAGAGCGAATGCGAATATGCTTTCAAGAGCCGCTGACGAGGACATTCCTGCTCCAAGAGGAACATCACCGGCGAAAACTGTGTTGAAGCCGCCTACATTGCCACCTCTTTTCTGGATCTCACGGCACACACCGAAGATGTAGCGTGCCCAGCTCTGTGCCGGCATATCTTCTTCTGTAAGTCCGAATTCGCAGTACTCATCAAGATCGAGAGCGAACGCACGGACCGTATTTGCGCCGTTGGTCTTGATCTCAGCCATCATTCCTTTATCGATTGCTCCTGGGAAGACGAATCCTCCGTTGTAGTCGGTATGCTCGCCGATGAGGTTGATACGTCCTGCAGAGGCAAAGAATTCACCTTCTGTCTGGAAAAGGGTCTGGAATTTTTCAGCTATTCTGGTTTTCATATCTTTAGTATTATATAATCATGTTAAATCATTCAAAGGTATGAATTTATTTTTTCGTGACACACGGTTTCATGCCCAAAAGTGTGTGTCGCGACATAAAACATTTCAAATTTCCCGAAAAACCTTTCGCGATACAGAGGAAAACCTCGGAAACCGTGTATCGCGAACTTCCATATTCACTGTCCGATTTTCAGGACTGTCGGACAGTGGTCGCTGACCCCGCCTATATACCGCGGGCCGGAGTAGGTTCGCAGGGGCTTTTCGCCGGGATGCTTCTTTTCCCATGTCATCAGAAACGGGATCCGGCATACCTCCATCCGGGTTCTTCCGGCCAAAGACGGACTGACCATGAACATGTCTATCAGGTCCCATTTCCCTTCATACCTGATGGTCCCCTCTCCCCTTTCATGCAGCGGATGACCTTTGTTGACCAATGTGCCTTCGATTATCTCAAATGAGTCAGCGTCAGGGGTGTCGTTGAAGTCTCCCATGGCTATGATATTGCCGCTTCCGAGAGAGTCACAGAGCTCCTTCAAAGCTGTCATTGCAGCACCGCGACGTCCTTCCGACTCCTTTTCGCCACCATATTTAGATGGATGGTGATTTACTATGAAATCAAGGCTGGAGCTGTCTGCAAGGCACATCCTGGCATGCAGAATATCCCTTGTAGCGAGCTTCTGACCGTCCATTTCAGGGGTCTTCAAAGATTCCGATTCAAGCCTCATCACCGACTTCCTGTAAAGTATGGCCACATCGATTCCTCTCCTGTCTCCGGAGTCATGATGAACAATTCCGTAATCATGCTTTCGCAGCAGCGTCGAGCGGAGAAGTTTCGTAAGCACTCCCCTGTTTTCAATTTCCGCAAGACCTATCAGATCCGGCAGATGTCCATACCTGTCTCCCATCCACATGATGCTCTTGGCCACTGCATCACACTTGACCTGGAATTTCTTCCTGCTCCAGTGCCTGCTCCCGTACGAAGAGAATTCCTTGTCCGAATCCCCTGTCCCCTGATCGACATGGTCAAAGAAATTCTCCATATTCCAGAAAACAACCACCAACGAATCCCTATTCTGGCAATATGCATTAAATGCGACTGCCAGACCTAACACAATCATGCTCAATTTTCTTTTCATAATTTACAGCATACATATCCTTCGCCTCGCTCAGGATGACAGTTATCCTGCAAATATGCATATGAATTAATTGAAAGTCTTTCAAAAAAAGAAAAAGTTGGCGTAAATTTGCGTCCTGATTGAAGACAAGAATAATTTTACCATTAAAAAGCATATAGAATGGCACTTAAATGCGGTATCGTAGGACTTCCTAATGTAGGAAAATCAACATTGTTCAACTGCGTGAGCTCGGGAAAGGCTCAGAGCGCAAACTTTCCTTTCTGTACGATCGAACCTAACATCGGTTCCACAATCGTTCCGGACAAGAGACTCGAGGTGCTCGAGAGCCTCTGCAACCCTAAGAGGGTGATCCCGGCTACGGTAGAGATCGTGGACATCGCAGGTCTCGTGAAGGGAGCAAGCAAGGGTGAAGGCCTCGGCAACCAGTTCCTCGCAAACATCAGGGAGACTGACGCGATCCTCCATGTACTCCGCTGCTTCGAGGACGCAAATATCGTCCATGTAGACGGAAGCGTGGATCCTGTACGCGACAAGGAAGTTATCGATACAGAACTTCAGCTCAAGGACCTCGAGACTGTAGAAAACCGCATTGCAAAGGTGCAGAAGCAGGCTCAGACAGGTGGAGACAAGAATGCAAAGAAGCTTTTCGACCTTCTCTGCAGATATCGTGATGCCCTCTATCAGGGTAAGTCATGCCGTACAGTGAAGCCTGAGAACGCTGACGAAGAGCAGCTCGCAAAGGAGCTTTTCCTCCTTACAAACAAGCCTGTGATGTATGTATGCAACGTAGACGAGGCTTCTGCAAAGGACGGAAACCAGTATGTCGAGCAGGTACGCGAGGCTGTGAAGGATGAGGACGCAGAGATCCTTGTCATCGCAGCTAAGATCGAGTCTGACATCGCAGAGCTCGAGAGCTATGAGGAGCGTCAGATGTTCCTTGAGGAAATGGGTCTTGAGGAGTCAGGAGTCGTAAGACTCATCCAGAGCGCATACTCTCTCCTTAACCTCCGTACATATTTCACAGCCGGTTCTGATGAGTGCCGTGCATGGACAATCAACGTAGGAGACAAGGCACCTAAGGCTGCAGGAGTGATCCACACAGACTTCGAGAAGGGCTTCATCCGTGCAGAGGTTATCAAGTACGAGGACTTCGTATCATTGAAGTCAGAAGCTGCTTGCCGTGCAGCAGGTAAGCTTGGCGTGGAAGGCAAGGAGTACGTGGTTCAGGACGGTGACATCATGCACTTCCTCTTCAACGTATAGTATAGTTCTCTTACGATGACTACCGGGGATGTGACAAGCAGTATCCATCCCCAGGTCTTCCAAGACAGAGGCTCGGTTCTGAATACATCACCTCCTACCTGGACCACAAGGATGGTCACTGCAAGGATAAGAATCATGATTCCATAGAATTTCTTGTTCTTTCCAAGACCGTCGAAAACCGATTTATCCTTGCCTATCACTCTGGCATTGAACATGTTCCACCAGTTCAATATCATATATGAGGCAAAGAATATCGTAAGGTTCATCGAAGAGAAGAACTTTGAAATGCATGGAATTCCCCATGCATTTATTTTTTCCATATTGTTCATTCCCCAAAGGACGAATGTACAGAGTATCCATACGAAACATCCGAATCCGAAGATGGACTTGATCAGGGAAGGATTGATGATGAATTCTTCGCGGTTGCGAGGCTTGTCGAGCAAGACCTTATCGTCCGCAGGTTCTGATGCAAGCGCTATGGCTGCCAATGCATCCATGACCAGATTTATCCACAGGAACTGAGTTACAGTAAACGGCATCTCCACCCCTACGAGAGGACCGAATACAGCCACCATACATGCTGAAACGTTGATGGAAAGCTGCAGGAAGAGGAAATTCTTAATGTTCTTGAAGAGGGACCTTCCCCACTTTATGCCGGTGACGATAGATGGGAAAGCGTCGTCGAGAAGCACTATGTCAGATGCCTCCTTTGCCACCGATGTACCCGAACCCATTGCAATGCCCACATCAGCGTGATTCAACGACGGTGAGTCATTTACTCCGTCACCTGTCATGGCGCATACATATCTCTTTCCCTGGGCCCATTTAAGGATTCTGAGTTTGTCATCAGGTGTACATCTGGCAATCACATTAGGGAATTCGCGTCCATTGACAGGAGCGACGATCGCAGAATCGAAGTCTTTTGCCTCAATAGCCCAAATGTTACGGAAACCAGCCTGACGGGCGATTTCCGTTCCGGTCTTGAGATTATCTCCAGTCATCATGACCACGTCCACACCCGCACGATAGCATTTCTCAACAGCCATAGGCACGTCGGCACGGACAGGATCTTCGATATACCATGTTCCGATGTACATGCAATCTTTGAGAGACTCTCCTTTTTCAAGCTTTTCCTGGATCTGCTCAAAACCACCGGTTCCAAGGACTGCTGCAGAAATGGTTCTTCTTCCACGTGCCTGCTGCTCAGACACTTCCGGAAGATACGCATCATAACCGATAATGCGTGATACTACTTCAGGAGCACCCTTGATCACAACATATTCCTCTTTTGTGTCGGTCTTCTGAATATGGCTGACCATATATTTCTTAAGACTCGAGAACGGAATGCATGCCAGGACAGTGTACTCATTCCTCAGCCTGTATGTTTCACTCTGACCTATAGATCTGAGAATAGCACCTTCGGTTGGGTTGCCGAGAACCTGGTTTCCGTTTGTCCAGTCAGCAGTAGAATTGAGAGCTCCTATGACATCGAAGATGGAGCTGTTCTCTGCAGAAACATCCTTGTCCACCACTGTCATCGAGTTCTGCGTCAATGTGCCTGTCTTGTCTGAGAAAATGACATTTACGGCTCCGATGGTTTCGCAGGCATGCATCTTCTTGATGAGATTGTTCTCCTTTGCCATGGTCTTCATCGAGAAGGCAAGGGCTAATGTAACGGAAAGCGGCAGTCCTTCCGGCACCGCGACGATGATCACGACCACAGCTCCCATGAGGAACTGCACTTCCTGAAGGGCTGTCTGCCATGTCCATGTGAATTCATGTGTACCGAAGGCCCAGTCCCAATGGACAAGGTTAAGGATGATGAACATCAAAGATGCTACTGTAAATGCGGCTATGTTTATCTTTCCCGCAAGTTCATCGAGCTTTTCTTCAAGAGGAGTCTTGGAATCGGTCTCTTCGGATGCCTGACGGGTCGTCTTACCGATTTCGGTCTCATCTCCGACCTTTACTACGATGCCCTCTCCCATGCCCTGCTCTACAGTTGTTCCGCGAAGAAGGAGATTCGGGGCAAAACCAGATCCCTCATAAGGAATGTCCATGGGATATTTGCTGACTGCCACAGATTCTCCGGTCATGCATGCTTCGGCCACCTTCATGTCTGTGGACTGATACAGCTCTATATCTGCCGGAATCTCGTCTCCTGCTGCCAGAATGACTACATCTCCTACCACGACCTGATCTTTCGGAATTTCGACCGTAACGCCGCCGCGACGGACCTTGACCGGCTCGAAGTCCTTGTCGGACTTCATGGCATCGAATTTCTTCTTCGCATCATATTCCTGCCAGAAGCCGACTCCTGTTGCAATGAGAACAGCGAATATTATACCTATAGACTCTGTAAAATCACCATGAATAAAGCCGAATACAAGCGATATTCCGGTAGCGACCAGAAGAATCATGATGATAGGATCCTGAAATTTCTCAAGATATAGCTTCCACCAAGGAGTATCCTCCGGCGGAGTTATCATGTTTCTACCGTATTTTTCCCTATTGGCAAGAACCTCTGATTCGTTCAATCCCTGATGCTGTCTTCTTTCCACCATTACGTGCCGTTCCTATAAAATCTTATCTTATAACGTCCTCAAGACAATCCTTGAGATTGTCATACGTCGGTACAGGATCATCGGTAAAAATATATCTGATGATACCTCCCTTTTCATTTACATATATACGCGGAATCCTTTCCTTTGCGAAGAGTCTGTAGACCTTGCGGCTGTTCTGGGCCGAATAAGGCATATTCAAGCCCTTGTCCTCCCAATAGGCATCAATGGTCCTCTTGTCTTCTTCGCGGCTTATAAGGGCAAATCTGACGCCATTTGAGGCATATCCGTCATATATCTGCTGCATTATCGGCAATGCCTGCTGACAATCCTTACATGAGGTATGAAAAAACATCACCACCGACACATTTTCCTTCAGATCGTCATCTGTCACGACTGATCCGTCATTCATCAGCACGGTAAAATCAGGGATGACATCCCCTATCTTCAGATCTGCACCATGGTGGTCATCCTTGATGCATGCTGAAATCATAAGTACCGATATGATGATAGACAAACGCCTCATAACATTAAATACAGTCTTCAAATATAAGACATTTTTATAAAAAAAATCAGAGCAACTGAACTGAATCAATCGCTCTGATCTTTAATATCTGTTTCTCTCTGTGTGAGAGTCAGAGTATCTATTAATAGAAACGTGCTCTGTTGTCCTTTACGTCAGCGTCGTCCATCATTACAGGGAGGAGCATCTGAGTAGAGTACTGAGTCATCTGTGCGTCAGCCATCTTAGCATCGTCCTCCGTATAGAAAGCACCTGTATCACGGCCTGTAACCTTGTATACATATACTCCAATGCTACCAGCGAGAGGTCCGCAGATCTTGCCATCCTCAGCTACAGAAGCTGCACCGATGAACAATGGATCAAGACCCTGAGCTGACATGTTAGAGAATGCAACGCCAGACTTAGTGCTTACTGTAGTGTTGAGAGCCTCAGCGATAGCCTCCATGCTTGAAAGACCTGCTACCTTCTCAGAAACCTGAGCTGCCATCTTCTCACCAAGCTTCTCTGCGTAGAGGATATTGTTGATCTGAGTAGAAACCTCGTTTACAGGAGCGTAGCCTTCCTCGTGGATACCCTTGAGAGCTGCAACGATGAAGTAGTTGTTGTCAACTGTGATGATGTTTGAAACATCACCCTTCTTCGCGTCGAATGCCCATCTTGTAACCTCCTTTGTGTGCTCGATAGAACCGAGACGGTCAGCGCTCTCTGCCATTCTGTTTACAGGATGTGCGTAAACACCTTCCTCCTCAAGTGCCTTCTGGAAGTTCTCATACTTGCCAGCTGACTTTGTAGCGAATGTGTTTGCCTGAGCATAGTATCCGTTTACAGTCTCCTTGCTTGGAACAGCTGTCTTCTCGAGAACAGCCACTCTCTTCTTAGCTACAGGAGCAGTTCTGTCAACTACGTTGAATACCATACCGTTTACATTAACTGTAGAGTTCTTCGCTGCTGTCATTACATCCTCATAACCAGGAACCTGTGGGATCCACATAGGCTCAGCTGCGTTAAGAAGGCTGTCTACATTCTCAGCTGTTGCAGGAGCATACTTCACGAATACTGAATCCGGAACCATTGCTGACTCCATAACGCGTACAGCATAGAATGTATTGCCGTTTGAAAGAACCTCAGAAACTGAAGCGTTCTCACCGAATGCATAGTCATTCACAACCTTTGCAATTGTATTGAGCTCACCAGCCTTGTACCAAGTCTCGTCATAAGCTCTTTCAGAATTTGCAAGGAGGAAGCTCTTCATGTTATCAGTTGTAGCGAACTCATCGTAAACGTCGATAAGATCCTGATTTGCAGCTGCGATATCGCCCTCTGAAGCCTTAACCTCGAATACTACGTACTCGATGTCTCTGCTTGCCTGCTGCTTGTAGAACTTCTTGTGTGCATTGTAATATGCCTTGATCTCGTCAGCAGAAACAACTACAGTAGAGTCAACTGAGTATCCGAAAGGAACCATAACGAACTCAACATCGAATGTGTTGTTGTTCTCAGCCATCTTGTCAGAAAGCATGAGAGCGTTTGTGTAGTTGCTCTGAGTGAAGAGAGCCATGTACTTAGAATAGAACTGCTGTGTCTTTGCTGACTCAACAAGGTAGTTCCAGTAAAGCTGGAGACGACCTGTCTGGTCTGAATCCTTATAGCTGAGGAACTCACGTACCATGTCAGTAGAGAATACGCCGTTCTCGTCCATGAATGCAGGATTCTGAGTGAATACAGGTGAGTCGATGTTACCGGCGATGATATCATTCATCTCCTCTGAACCAACATAGATACCTGCCTTCTTTGCATTCTTCTCGAAGAGATACTTGTCAACAAGAGACTGCCATGCAGCGTTTCTGATAGAAAGCTGCTGCTGCTCGTTCTGAGCTGAAGTTCCTGTCATGATCTCGTTGATAGCTGTAAACTTCTCTACGTCTGCCTGATAATCAGTATAAGAGATAGCTTTTCCGTCAATTTCTCCTACATCATACTTTGATGACATTGAAGATGAAACTGACTGAAGTGTAGTCGGGTCAATGATGAAAGACAACAGCGCTACAGCAATAAGCACTGTTATCAAGACTCCGAACTTGACACGAATTGTTTCAAGTGCTGCCATTTTTATTGATTTTTTTAGATTATTATCCTGTAAATTACAATATTGGGGGGCGAAGATAGCAATTTTATCTCAATCTGCAGCTATTTTTTTTGAAATGGTCCTATAAAATTGACCGAATCAATCAAAACCTGCGTACTATCTTTAACAACTATGGCGTAATTATTAAAATTGTTGTGAAGTATGGTGCTTCGGGCACGCTGATCCGACTCCATGCCATATCCCTGCATGAATCCGTCCGGAGAATACATCCTCACATAACAATGAGTATATATCTTTTCATTCTCCTGATCCCAGTACAAAGTATCTGTTTCCATCACTTCCTGATTGATCAGATTCTTCACGACGACATTTCCGAAAGCCTCCCATGTCTCTCTATTGTCATCATATTTCATATGACGCGCATTGTCTGCGACTATCTCAGTCTCAAGTCTGCCCTGCTCATCATATCCATATACGAAGAATCCTTCAGGAAACAATTCATAATCAAGGGTATCGCCCTTGCTGTATTTCTCCATACGAGGAGCTTCCGCCCTCATCTTCATATTTCCGTTCTCAGTCTGAACGACGAACATGTCATTCACCACCTGAGTCGGCGTATCTTCAAGATCGAGCTGCTCCGCTTCGCCAAGTTTTCCTTTACAAGAATAAACGACGAAAGCAACCGCCGTAGCGGTTGCCATCATCTTCATAATATGTTTGATATTATTCAATATCCGTTAGTTCTGAGTTCTTACTGTTGTAGTTGCTCTCATACCACCGCATGAAACTGTATATGACTGACCGTTTGTAAAGTCATACATAAATGCCTCAGCAGTCTGTGGATAGTAAGCAGCATACTGTCTGATGTGGTTGTTAGCCTCCTCTGCAAGAGTCTCGTCAGCAGTCTTAGCCTTATTCATGTAATCAACAGCAACCCAGTACTTAGCTCTCTGCTCGATATCGTTTCCACCGCATGGAACGCTACCCCAGATAGAACCGAGAAGCATGTAAGTCTTACCAGCGAGTGTAGGATCGAGGTCAACTACCTTCTTTGCTGCAGACTCAGCAAGAGCATACTTAGCGTTCTTGAAGCAGAATGCTGCGAGCTCATAGTAGTAGTTTGCATCTGTAACTGCGTCTGACTCCTCAGCTGCGATAGCCTCTTCCATAAACTTGACTGCATTGTCTACGTCAGTTCTTCCAGCGTAAAGCTTGTAGAGATAGTAAGCAGAAGTGTGTGAAGGCTCAAGCTTGTACATTGTAGTAACAGCATTGAGGAAGAGATCGTTATCTGTACATCCCTCAGTGATACCCATCATTCTTACGATGTTCTTCGCAAGATCAAGGTTCTCAGGATCAGCCTCATATCTTGGACCGAAGAGAGCGAGGAGATTGTCGCAGCTTGCAACCTGGCTAGTGATGAAGAGACTCTCTACATCCTCAACAGCCTTCTCGATGCTTCTCTTCTCAGTATCATTCTTAGGAGTAGTCGCTGCGAGATACTTTACAGCATTCTCGTATACATTGATTACTTCCTCTGCTCCGAGCTTGTTCTCACGGAAAAGATCGATAGCTGTACTGAGGTGGAAAAGGAAGATGTTAGATCTTGTCTGCTCCTTTGTCTGAGCCACGATATCGTTAAGACCAGCATAGAGCTTCTCAGGATCATTCTTCATATAGTTATACATGTCAAGAGCCTTGTTGTTGAGCGAGCTGATAGCATATTTTGGCCAGAACTCAACTCTCTGATCGTAAATCACCATGAGAGAGTCAACAAGCTTTGCTGTATATTCAGCGTTGTTCTTATTCTTGTTAAGAACGTTACGGAGAAGGGTTGTACCATCTGAAAGCATTGAGTATCTTGCAGTTGGAGGGCAGAGGCTGTAAGCCTTTCTCCAGTTAGGAAGAGCAGAGTCATAATTCTTCTGCTTGTAGTACTCTGTGTAATAAGAGAGATACTTGATACACTCGATGCTGTCAGGACCGAACTTACCCTGAGCAGAAACCTTGCTGCTGCTGAACAATGCGATAGCAGCTACAGAAATCAACAGTACAATTCTTTTCATAGTATTATTATGTGTTTTAATTATTCTTTTACTGATACTGAACCTTTCTGAACCATATATCGTGGATATTGAATCCTATAACGAACTTGGCATATCTCTCACGTATCATTCCGTTCCTGGTGCTCGCCCTCTGTCCTATATCCATACCGAGGCTTATTCCATTATAAAGTTTGAATACCGGAAGCGTCATACCGAGGGTGATACCCATCGAATTGACATTATTTCCGTCCAACTTGTAATATGCCTGGTCATAATAAACTCCGAATCTGTATGAACATGTCTTCAGATAATACCTTATATCATTGATATTTGGAACAATCTCAAATCCTGCTCTGAATGACTGCGATACAGTAGTGGAGAAGTTAGATTCTCCGTTGACCTTGAATCCGGGAGCTCTGTCAAGACCTGAACGAGACCAGTCAGACCTTATGTAATCGAACTCTGCAGTCCACTTCTCTCCACCCTTCAAAGCGATTCCGACAGCGATTTCATCAGCAAACCTGAGTCCTGAAGCAGCAAGGGTATCAACTGTATGTTTCAACGAGTCTGTAACACTCGCCTGATCGGCATAACGATAATTGGTAGAGTATCCCTTCATGCCGGTACCGAGCTTATAGGTAGCTCCTACGATCATCGATACATTTCCTCCGAGCTTCTGCTCGAACTGAAGTCCGAATTTTCCTGTCACTCCCCTTACGGTAAGTTCGCTTCCGCTGTTAAGAGACCTGTATGAATCATCGGCATACTTCATCTTAGTGATCTTGTCAAGGTTTCCGAAATAATATATAGCATCGGCACCTATCGAAAGTTTCTTCCAGAATGTGACACCCGCTCCGAAGAAAGCCTGATATACACTACCTGCTCCATTCGAGCTGTAAGTGATGTTTCCTGTGTTTCCAATGATCGAAGGATCAGTTTCCACTGAAGAGAAATCATATCCTATATCACTGTAAGGCATAAGTCCTACCTTGAACGCTGAAGATCTGTAGATCGGGAAAGTCATGACAAAATCATAAATGTTGAAAGTGTTATGAGCCGATCTTATATCTCCCTGACGATATACCGTATTATCCTGAACCAGTCCGAAATCAGCCATGAACGACAAAGTATCTCGTGCAGTCACAGCAGCGGGGTTAAGAATATTTATGAACCTGTGGTTTCTGTTGGCGATTCCAACTCCACCCATGCTCTTGTTGTATGCAGTTCCCTCTTTCGATATGTCTCCTATACCGAATATAGAATACGGCGAATAGGCGCCATAAGTTCCATCCTGCGCAGACACGCAAAAACTTATGACGAGAAATACCATAGTCAGGAATATCCTTTCAATCTTTCTTATCATATTCAACAGCCATTAAAGCCAAACCCATCAATACCAGATTAGAAACCACAAAGATGGAGTTTTTCATCCGTTTTGCAAAATAAATTGCGTCTCCTCCGGTAAAAACTGTAATATTTTCTTGATGGCGGGCTATATATTCCTCTATTTCAAACATTATGCCTGAAATAACACCTGAGGTGACCGAACTAATAATATCCGTGCCTTTATCCGATATTTCGTCTGAAATGCCGAGCAGAGGAAGGTTCTTCGAGTATCTGTTCAAGGCTTTGAATCTCGTACGGCAACCAAGGGAAATGTTGCCTCCTTCGTATTTTCCGTCCTTGTCGAGAAAATCCACAGTAAGAGTCGTACCCAGATCGAATATGGTACATCCGCGCTTCTTGAAGAGATACCTTGAAGCTATTATGGAAGCCGCCCTGTCTGGGGTGAGATACGACGGAACGTCATATTTTTCAAGAAATTCCTCGTCAGCAATGATCAAAACATCACATTCGTTCCTGAGTCTTTCCACAGCCTGTCTGGAAAAGGTACGGACGCTGCTCATGATCATTATATGAGGCTTGTTTCTTGACGTGATCGACAATATGAAATCAAGCATTCTTTCGCCTTGATATCTGAAAGTCTTGCCCAAGGTAAGACCGTCAGCCCAAGCCGCTTTCAATGCTGTGTTTCCTATATCGATTATTAGATTGGCTGCTTCCATAAATCACGCAAATTTAAGATAATTTCTTTAAAAGTGCATATGCTTTTTCAGTTCCGTCCACATTTCTTGCAAACACCCTTAACTTATTGTCATTCTGCTTCAATTCGAAAATCTTAGGGTTGAGACTTACATTCTCTAGTATCTTCGAAAACTTGTCCGAACGATAATATTGCGACAGAGGATTAGATATGAAGAAAGCGATCATTACACCGTTCTTTATAATGATCTTCTCGAACCCAAGCTTGACTCCAAGCTGTCTTATCCTTACAATATCGAACAGTCTCTTAAGCTCTTCAGGCATCTTTCCGAATCTATCCTCAAGCCTTATCTTCATGTTCTCAAGATCCTTGTCGGATGTAAGGGAATCAAGTTCCTTGTAGATTCTGATCTTCTCCGCAGTCACATCGATGTAGGTGTCAGGGATGAGAGCGAGCTGATCAGTCTCGATGGTACAGTCAGATACATAGCTTTCACTTACATTTCTTGAAGTAAGTCCGGTCTCCACCCCAAGCTCCTCCATTGCCTCTGCAAGGATCTTCTGATATGTCTCGAATCCCATGTCGGTTATGAATCCGCTCTGTTCTGCTCCTAGAAGGTTTCCGGCACCACGGATGTCAAGATCCTGCATGGCTATGTTGAATCCGCTTCCAAGATCGGAGAACGATTCGATGGCCTTGAGTCTTCTGCGGGCATCTTCCGTAATGGAAAGAAGCGGAGGCACTATGAGATAGCAGAAGGCTCTTCTGTTCGACCTACCGACGCGTCCTCGAAGCTGATGAAGGTCGCTAAGACCTATGTTCTGGGCCTGGTTGATTATTATCGTATTTGCATTCGGCACATCGAGACCATTCTCGATGATAGTAGTGCAAAGAAGCATATCATAATCACCTGCCATGAAGTCAAGTATCTTGTTTTCAAGTACTTTGGCTTCCATCTGACCATGAGCAACGCATATCTTCATATCAGGGACGAGCCTGTGCAGGATATCATGGATGGACTGCAGTTCCTCTACCCTGTTGTGAAGGAAGAAAAGCTGTCCTCCCCTGTTCAGCTCATACCTTATGATCTTCTTTATCTCATCATGGTCGAAAAGCATTATCTCCGTCTGTACGGGGATTCTGTTAGGCGGTGGCGTGCTTATGATAGAAAGGTCACGGGCTCCAAGAAGAGAGAACTGAAGCGTACGAGGAATAGGTGTGGCAGTAAGGGTAAGTGTATCCACGGAAGCCTTCAGCTGACGAAGCTTCTCCTTGGCGCCTACTCCGAACTTCTGCTCTTCATCGATGATGAGAAGTCCCAGATCCTTGAATTCGAAGCCCTTTCCTATAAGCTTATGAGTACCTATGACAATGTCCAGACTGCCTGATTTCAGTCTTTTCTGAATGTCGGTTATCTCCTTTGCCGTCCTGAGCCTGCTTACATAATCTATATTGCAAGGGAAATCCTTCAGACGATTCTTGAATGTATTGTAATGCTGAAGGGCGAGGATCGTCGTAGGTACCAGGACCACAACCTGCTTGCTGTCCGCTACAGCCTTGAAGGCGGCACGTACAGCAACCTCGGTCTTTCCGAATCCGACGTCACCGCACACAAGCCTGTCCATAGGACAATCATCCTCCATGTCCCTCTTGACTGCATGTACAGCCTTTTCCTGATCAGGAGTATCTTCATACATGAATGAAGACTCAAGCTCTTTCTGCATGAATGTATCCGCAGAGAATGCGAATCCTCTGGCGCTTTTTCTCTTTGCATAAAGCTGGATGAGATCCTTGGCAATGTCCTTTACCTTCGATTTGGTACTTGCCTTGAGGTTCTGCCATACCTTAGAGCCAAGCTTATGTATCTTAGGAGGCTCCGAATCCTTAGATTTGTATATCGAAATCTTATGCAGGGCATGTACGGAAACGAAAACAACATCATTATCCCTGTACATGAGCTTCACTACCTCATGCATCCTTCCCTTATCATCCTTCATGCGGACAAGTCCGCCGAATATGCCTACTCCATAATCAATATGGACGATGTAATCCCCTATCGCGAAAGACGTAAGGTCATTGATGGTAAGCTGCTCGCTCTTCTCCACGCTTCTTCTTATGCTTACGCGATGGAAACGGTCGAATATCTCATGGTCGCTGTAGCAGCATACCTTGTTGTCATGGTCGATGAAACCGTTATGGATATTCTTCATAGGAATGAACTCAGGCATGATGCCTCCGTTCTGAGAAAGTATGTCCTGAAGTCTCTCAAGCTGGGACTTCTTTTCTCCATATATCCTTACCCTGTAACCTTCCTCAAGACGTTTCCTGATGTCTTCTGTGAGAAGCTCGAAATTCTTGTTGAATACAGGCTGAGGGGCTATGTTGAATCTTACAGCACTCTCGTTCTGACGCGAAAGCGGAAGTTCCATGTATATCTTTCTGAAACGCTCCAGCGTAGGGAATAAATCCTTGTTCCTGTACATGTCGGATGAATCAAGCCATACGAGGGTATCGGAAGGCAGTATTTCAGAAATGCATGTCACGCTACCCTCTTCATCGGAAGCAACGATGTCCGGATATATCTCCGCAGCATCTACCTTTTCCTTCGAAAGCTGGGTATTGCAGTCGAATACATTTATCGAATCTATTTCATCTCCGAAAAAGGAGATACGGAAAGGATCATTGTATGAATATGAGAATATATCCACGATGGCTCCTCTTATGGCGAACTGTCCTGGCTCCCCTACGAAGTCAACCCTCGTGAAACCGCTTTCAAACAAGGAATTCACTATATCTTCATGACTGATCTCATCTCCTACAGAAAGCTTCAGAAGCGAATCCTTGATCCTTGAGGCCTCGGGAATCTCCTCCTCAAGTGCGGACGGATAAGTAACCACCACAAGCTGGCCCTCCTTATAGTCAAGGATCTTTCCTATCGCGGAAGTCCTCTGGACGCCAAGGGTGGACTTGTAATTGCTCCTCTCGAGATTCTTTCCAGAATCAGGAAGAAAGAAGACCTTGTCTCCTTCTATAAGATTATACAGGTCCGCTGCGCAATACTCCGCAGACTCCTTGTCCGGAAGGACGATCATCTGGATTCCGTCATGATCCAGCTGGGACACGACAAACCATCGGGCCGAAAGAAAGAGTCCGCTGCAGAATACTTCGGATGAGGTTTCAATGTTTTCCGCAAGTTTGTTTACGGATTCTGTACTTATTAACATTTTATCAAAATTTCTGTTGATAACCGGTTGATAACCCTGTTCAAAACTACTGATAACTAAATTCGCATATGATTTATTTCCGTATATACCGGCATCGCGACGAAAGGTCAAAATATTTCATCAACATTTTTCCAAGAAGTTCATAGCAGGCTTATCAACAGGATATCAAAGAGCTAAACATCTGTGATTCAATGAGGAATAATCGTTATCAACATATCAACAATGAAATAATCATCATCAACTTTAAATAAATATGTCTATATTTGTATATAATTATTTTGTTGTTGACCATGGCAGATTTCGATCCCCGCAATATCAATGAGGGCAAAGATAAGGAATTGGACGGAATAATCCGTCCCCAGGACCTCCAAGACTTCACCGGTCAGGACAAGATCGTGGCGAACCTCAAGATCTTCGTGGCGGCGGCCAAGATGAGAGGGGAGTCGCTTGACCACGTCCTGTTCCACGGTCCTCCCGGTCTTGGAAAGACCACCCTTGCGCACATCATAGCTAACGAGCTGGGTGTCAATATGAAAGTGACATCAGGACCAATCCTTGACAAGCCCGGAGACCTTGCCGGTCTTCTTACATCTCTTGAAGAAGGAGATGTACTTTTCATAGATGAGATCCACAGACTTTCTCCGGTGGTAGAAGAGTACCTTTACTCGGCAATGGAGGACTTCGTCATTGATATCATGATCGACAAAGGTCCGGGGGCACGTTCCGTGCGCATTTCCCTCAATCCTTTCACCCTCGTCGGAGCCACTACCCGCAGCGGACTTCTCACATCTCCGCTCAGGGCCAGGTTCGGAATCACATGCGCGATGGAATACTACGATACGATGACTCTGGTGAACATCGTAAAGCGAAGCGCTTCTATATTGAAGGTAAACATTGATCAGGATGCCGCATACGAAATCGCTCTTCGAAGCCGTGGTACTCCACGTATCGCAAACGCCCTTCTCCGAAGAGTGCGTGACTTCGCTCAGGTGATGGGCAACGGAAGCGTCGACCTTCATATAGCACGCTATGCCCTCGATGCTCTCAATATAGACAAGAGGGGATTGGATGCTATTGATAATAAGATACTTAAGACCATTATCACCAAGTTCAAGGGCGGTCCTGTCGGAGCTAATACGATAGCAACTGCAGTAGGTGAGGATCAGGGTACTCTTGAGGAGGTATATGAGCCTTTTCTTATAAAGGAAGGATTCATCATGCGTACGCCGCGAGGCAGGGAAGCGACCGAGCTTGCATACCGCCATCTTGGCCTTGAAAAAGGCAATATAAATATGGATGATCCAACGTTATTTTAGAATAGATAAGGACTTTCTTATATTTACCCCTCATAAATGATAGGTGTTCGGCTGATTTAATTGGTAGATCAGCCGAATTTCATTAAACTTGTGCCCGAAATTTCACTAACACACTATAAAATGGCCGAAAAACTTATTTCTAAGATTCCTGAGGGTCCTTTGGCCGAGAAATGGACAAAGCACAAATCTCAGATCCGTGTTGTCAGCCCTGGCAACAAAAGAAAAATGGGAGTCATTGTTGTAGGAACAGGTCTCGGTGGGGCATCTGCAGCTGCTTCACTCGGAGAGCTCGGATACAACGTGAAGGTATTCTGCATCAGCGACTCGCCACGTCGTGCTCACTCTATCGCAGCACAGGGTGGTATCAATGCCGCTAAGAACTACCAGAACGACAACGACTCGATCTACCGTCTCTTCTACGATACAATCAAGGGAGGAGACTATCGTGCACGCGAGGCAAACGTTTACCGTCTTGCCGAGGTCAGCAACAACATCATCGACCAGTGCGTTGCACAGGGTGTTCCTTTTGCAAGGGAATACGGCGGACTTCTCGCCAACCGCTCTTTCGGAGGTGCGCAGGTTAGCCGTACCTTCTATGCCCGCGGTCAAACCGGACAGCAGCTCCTTCTCGGTGCATATGCAGCCCTGAACCGTCAGATCGCTGCCGGTACAGTCAAGAGCTATCCTCGTTACGAGATGCTCGATGTAGTCCTCATCAACGGTGAGGCAAAGGGTATCATCGCAAGAAACCTCGTGACAGGAAAGATCGAGAGATTCGGAGCACACGCTGTCGTTATTGCAACAGGTGGTTACGGAAACGCTTACTTCCTCTCTACCAACGCAATGAACTCAAACGGTTCAGCAGCTTGGCAGTGCTACAAGAAGGGAGCATTCTTCGCAAACCCTTGCTTCGCACAGATCCACCCTACATGTATCCCTGTACACGGCGACCAGCAGTCCAAGCTGACCCTTATGTCAGAGTCTCTGCGTAATGACGGACGTATCTGGGTACCTAAGAAGATGGAGGACGTGATGGCTCTCCGTAATGGAACCAAGAAGCCTTCTGACATCGCTGAGGAGGATCGCGACTACTATCTCGAGCGTCGTTACCCTGCATTCGGAAACCTCGTTCCTCGTGACGTGGCTTCACGTGCAGCAAAGGAGCGTTGCGATGCAGGTTACGGTGTGAACAACACAGGACTTGCAGTGTTCCTTGACTTCAAGACAGCAATCGAGCGTCTCGGAAAGGATGTTATTGCAGCAAGATACGGTAACCTCTTCCAGATGTATGAGAAGATCACAGACGTGGATCCATAAAACGAGCCTATGATGATCTACCCTGCTATCCACTACACAATGGGTGGTATCTGGGTTGACTACGAGTTGATGACATCTATCCCAGGTTTGTTCGCAATCGGGGAGGCAAACTTCTCAGAC
>JAZRQM010000074.1:0-10232 GCA_045649795.1 Candidatus Cryptobacteroides sp.
GCGTGACGGAAAAGTCCTGTCGCAGGGTCGTATGTATTCTTCGCACCTGCTGTGAACTGGTGCGCAATGTCTGCAAACAGAGAGTCCCTCTGCTCCTTCGGAGCATATCTCTTTGTATATTCTGCATAGAACGGAAGTGCCATGTAGAAGCCGTCAAGCCAGACCTGGTTTGGATAAACCTGCTTGTGCCAGAACTCTCCAGACTGTGTACGAGGATGAGAATCAAGCTGTTCGCGAACCTTTCTGGTTACACGACGATAACGCTTGTCCTGGTCGCCATATATGTCGTGCAGATCAAAATAGATTCGTGCAGGACAGATATGGTCTACATTATAATTTGACTTCTTATAGCTGTAGATCTCCCCTTTCTCAGTGGCCATGGTATCCGCCCAAGCGCGGACATATTCTACCACTTCCGGCAGTTCGTATCTTTTAGCAGCATCAAGGAAAGATTTCAGCTCCAGACCGGTCGTGTAGTTCCACTTTCTCTGGCCCTCTCGTCCGTCAAGATATGTTGCATCAGGATTCCTCTGCATTTCTGACCTTATCATACGTATCGAATACGGTTCTTGTCCGTATGCAGCAACCGCAAACAATGCAGTAAGGATCAATAAAAGTCTCTTCATAGTTAAAATACTTTAAAATACCATTCGGTAGGAACGTTGACACCGTTCTTATCCTGCTCTGAACCACATTTGAGGACATTTGCAGGAGTGTACTTCTTAAGGTCTTTAGCCTTCAGGACATGTGACCATTTTACTCGTATGCCTTCAGCTCCAGGGCCCTTGCTGCCGTATTCAGCGTAGAAAGTTGTCTTCTCTGCATATGGCTTGCTCCAGTTGTGCCAGCCTTCAGGGCGGATATGGTCACCAAGCTCGCAGTCAATGAAAACTGTCTTTGCAAACGATCTCCATGGGCGTCCGAGGTATACCTTGGTAGCATTTTCATTGTGGATCAGGCGGCAGTTCTTGAACACATAGCCGAACTCTTCATTTTCAGGAGTCGAAGCTGCAGTTATGTAACTATCTCTCTTACTGAGTATTGTACAGTCTTCAAACCAGCAAGTCGAAGCGCCGAAAATGAAATCTGTCGTTCCCTCGATCCAGCAGTTTCTGAAATACTGTCTCTGGCCTTTGCCGTATGTATATATGGTATCCTGGTTTGCAATGAAGCGGCAGTTGATGAATGCGACTCTGTCGGCATCCACTGTGATGGCACATGCCTGAGCGATTGCCTTGCCCTCACCTGCCGAGTTTTCGAAAGTGATGTTCTCGGCAAGGAAATCAGATCCATAAAGGAATACGGTAGAAGTAGCTGATGTGCCCATCTCGTATCCTGTGGAGCCGAGCTTCTTTGCGTAATCGCCCCATATAATCACTGTCTTCTCTGCCGACTGGCCGATAAGATGGAGCCTCTGCTTATTTGTAGGGATAGTTACCTTCTCCTCGTAGATGCCATCCTTTATATATATAGTAGTCTCATCCTGCTTGCAGTAGTCAGGTGCGGCATTGATGGCTTCCTGTACTGTGAAGAAGTCACCGCTTCCGTCCTTCGCTACAACAAAGTCATAATTGACGATATGTTCTGCGAGCTCCGGAATAATCTTAACGATTTCAGGCAGGAGAAGGTTTACGATCTGACGTGCTCCTGCGCCGTTAGTGTGGGTGTTATCAACCAGTCCTTTCGGATGTTTCGCAATAGTACCTTCAGGGAGCCACATATAGTATTTCCTGGAAGCCTCATCACCGAGTGAAATCAGCCATTCCTGGGTAATCGAGTTTGCATCGATGATAGGAAGTCCGTATTCCTGTGCAACCTGAGTTACAGCAGCAGGATAGTCTCCGTGGCAATTCCTCTTGAGATTTCCTTCGTCATCGAACCATCTGCGCGACACCGGAGTGAAAAGCACCGGCTTCGCACCGACGCTGAGCGCATAATCCACAAAAAGACGGATGTTGTCCTGATATGCTCCGAATGCTGCGGCATAACGAGTCGTGTCAGACTCCTTTGCATCATTGTGACCGAACTGGATGAACAGATACTCCCCTGCCTTGAGGTCAGCCTTAACCCTGTCCCAGATTCCGAGAGTCTGCACGCTTTTGGTGCTGCGGCCGTTCTGTGCATAATTTGCAATCACGACATTAGTATCGACATGAGATTTCAGTCTCTGGCCCCATCCACGTTCAGGGTTCTCATAAGAGAGATCCTTGTCGGCCATGGTAGAGTCACCCATCAGACGAAGGACGATCTTGTCCTGCGCAAAGGATGACAGCGCCACAAGGCATGCTGCTGCAAATGTTATGAACTTCTTCATAATTACTTGATTGTCAAGTCGTTAGAGTTATACTGGAAGACTTCCGGAGTGTCTTTGCCGGTAGCATCAGTGCAATCGTCGATAACGACATCCTTGCAGTTTGCCACGCTGTAGCCATCTCCTTCTGACTGCATGATGTTCACATCACGCAAAACAACGCCTGTAGAATAACGGAGGTCAGCTCCCTTCACGGAAACGATCTCGCAATTCTCCACAACTATATTCTCTATGTTCTTTTCAGGAATTCCGTTGAAGTACATTGCTCTTGCAGCACCGCTACATACTACATCCTTGATATAGATGTCCCTGAACTGAGGCGTTGTCTCATCTGCTTCTACATATGCCACATCAAACGGTGATGCACCTTCTGCAGCTGCTTCTACGGCTGATTTACCGCCATAGTGAAGATCGAAAAGAAGCGGCTCGGTAGGAATGTTCATCATAACGATATCTTCGATGTAGATATTCTTCACGACACCGCCACGACCGCGGCAGCTCTTGAATCTCAAGCCGACATCAGTTCCGAGGAAACGGCAGTTGGAAACCTTGATGTTCTCAACACCACCTGACATCTCGCTACCTACAACGAAACCACCGTGTCCGTGGAACACGATGCAGTTGTCCACAATCAGATTGCGGCAAGGCCTTGCCCTTCTTCGGCCGTCCTCGTCCTTTCCTGATTTGATGCAGATAGCGTCGTCGCCTACGTCAAAACTTGAGTTGATCACAAGGACATTTTCGCATGAATCCACATCAAGACCGTCTCCGTTCTGCGAATACCATGGGTTGCGTACTGTAATGTTATCGATGATGAGGTTGCGGCACATCAGCGGGTGGATGTTCCAGCATGGAGAATTCTGGAAGAGGCAGTCCTCGAGAAGGACGTTTTCGCATTCCTTGAATGAAATCATCACAGGACGGAGATAAGTCTTCACGCTGTTCCACTCTTCTTCTGTTTCGAGACCCTGAGGTACGTTGAAAGCGTCGCTGACTACAGCGCCGCGGAATGATGACGAATCCGGATACCAGAGGTCTCCCTTCTCGTTTGTGAATCCTCCGCTCTTGAGCAGGGCCTTCCACTGCGAAGGAGAAATCTTTGACTTCTTGACCTGTCTCCATGAGTCACCGTTTCCATCAATCGTTCCGCCTCCGGTGATTGCAATGTTCTTAGCACCTACGGCATTGATCGGTGAGATGCAGCGCTTTGTGTCAAGTCCTTCAAAGACTGTCTCTACGATAGGATAGAGATCCCTGTCAGTTGAGAAAAGAAGCACAGCGTCCGGTCTGATATGAAGATCGATGTTGTCCTTCAGCGTAATAGGGCCGGTAAGCCATACTCCTGTCGGCACGACAAGACGTCCACCTCCCACTTCAGTCAATGCATCGATCGCATTGGCAAAAGCCTCGGAGTTCAATGTGACGCCGTCGCCAACTCCGCCGAAATCACGGATATCGACTGCACGTACTGGGATCGAAGGCCTCTCGACCTGAGGCATTTCAAACGGCAGGTCTTCGTAGAGATATGCGTACCCTTTGCTGCTGCATGAAGCTAAAGTCAGAGCAGCGAGAAGGCAAGATAATATGGTTCTGGTTCGTGTCATTATGGTTGTCAGTATATTATAAGGTTACTCCGGATTTGAATATCGCGATCTCGCTGTAGTCTGATTTCTCATTGTTGACCCTCTCGCCTGAAGCGACTCCGATGACGAAATCGACGAAAGCCTTGTCGACTTCTTCTGCAGGTGTTCCTTCGACGATCACTCCGGCATTGAAGTCTATCCAGAGTGGCTTGTTGGCAGCGAGAGTGCTGTTCGTCGAAATCTTTGCTGTAGGCACGAAGGTTCCGAACGGAGTTCCACGACCGGTCGTGAAAAGGACTATCTGGCATCCTGCAGCTGCAAGAGCAGTAGACGCTACAAGGTCATTACCTGGTGCGCTGAGCAGGTTCAGTCCCTTGGTCTTGAGTCTTTCTCCGTAAAGAAGAACGTCGCGCACAATAGAGTTTCCTGATTTCTGCGTGCAGCCCAGAGACTTCTCCTCGAGAGTCGAGATACCGCCGGCTTTGTTACCCGGTGATGGATTCTCGTACACAGGCTGGTCATTCTTCATAAAATAAGCCTTGAAGTCATTGATAAGGTGTACTGTCTTATCGAAGGTCTGCTCGTCCTGGCAGCGGGCCATGAGGATGGTCTCCGCGCCGAACATTTCAGGCACTTCAGTAAGGACTGTAGTACCTCCCTGAGCGACAACCCAGTCAGAGAAGCGTCCAAGGAGTGGATTTGCGGTAATGCCGGAGAATCCGTCGGATCCGCCACATTTCAATCCCACCTTAAGTTCGCTTACAGGAACGTCCTCGCGTCTGTCATCCTTAGCAGCCTCTGCTATCTCACGAAGAAGGTTCAAGCCATGCTCAACCTCGTCACCCTGGATCTTCTGCGACTCCATAAACTTGACTCTTGTCTCGTCCACAGAGCCTACCAGCTCTCTGAAGGCGCTGAGCTGGTTGTTTTCGCAGCCGAGAGCTACGACCAGGACGCCGGCTGCGTTCGGATGGTGCACCATGTCTGCAAGGATATTCCTTGTGTTTTCATGGTCGCCGCCGAGCTGCGAGCAGCCGTAATTATGAGGAAAGGCAATGACCTTTTCGATCGAAGGATACTTTTCAAGCTCCTTCTCGAAAAGCTTCTGGATGTTCTGGGCAACGCCGTTTACGCATCCTACTGTCGGGATGATCCAGAGTTCGTTGCGGACTCCGGCCTTGCCGTCTTTCCTTTTATATCCTTTGAAATATGCCTGCGACTGTGCCGGGGCGATTTCTGTGAGTTCAGGTCTGTATGAATACTCCAGAAGACCTTCAAGATTGGTCTTGAGGTTTGTGTGGTCAATGACTCCACCCTTCTTTACCGGAGCAAGAAGATGACCAATCGGGAAGCCGTATTTTACTATATCAGTTCCCTCTGACATATCTTCGAGAGCTACCTTGTGGCCTGCCGGAACAGGGTTTACGGTTGTTATAGATACACCATTGATGTCGAACCTGACTCCAGCCTCGACATCGTGTATTGCAACGGCGACGTTATCCGCCGCGTTTATCTTTATGAATTTCATGATTATCCGATTACGGTTTCGACTGCTGCACGCATTCCTTCATTCTGGATGATTTCGAGATCTGCCACTACGAGATCTGTAAGGCCAGGGATTTCATTGAGGTTCTCTCCCCAGATGAACTCGGCTGCAAGTACGCCTTCAGCCACCTTGCGAAGATCTCCAGTTGCCCAGAGGTCTTTGAGGAGAGCCACGATAGCTGCATCATCGTTCGGAACGATCTCCACGTCGCCTCTCTTGCCACCCTTGTAGTATGTGATGATAGCTGCAAGACCGAGAACGAGTCCCTTAGGAAGCTCACCCTTACGCTCAAGATAAGTCTTCAGGCCTGGAAGGTCGCGAGTCTTGTATTTAGGGAACGAGTTAAGCATGATGCTTGTCACGAAATGCTTCACGTATGGATTGAGGAAGCGCTCCACAACTGAATCCGCGAACGCCTGAAGCTCTTCTTTCGGAAGATTCAGAGTCTCCATGAGCTCGCCGTACATGACCTTTCTGACGAACTGTCCGACCTGAGGGTCTTCGACGCACTCCTTCACTGTATCGAGTCCTGAGAGATAACCTACAGGAGAAAGCACTGTGTGAGGACCGTTGAGCAATGTCACCTTTCTTTCATGGTATGGAGCCTCGCTTGGAACAAAGAGCACATTCAGACCAGCCTTATCTGCAGGGAACTCGGCAGCAACAGACTCAGGAGCCTCGATCACCCAAAGATGGAAGATCTCGCCCTTAACAACCAGATTGTCCTTGAAGCCGATGCGCTCGTGGATCTGGTCGATGGTATCCTTAGGATAACCCGGAACGATTCTGTCTACGAGCGTGCAGTATACGCCGCAAGCCTGCTCGAACCATGCCTTGAAGCCTTCTCCGAGATTCCAGAGGTCGATATACTGATAGATGCATTTCTTGAGCTCCTTGCCGTTAAGGAAGATGAGCTCGCAAGGAAGGATGATGAATCCCTTGGTCATGTCGCCGTTGAAGTGCTCGTATCTGTGATAAAGAAGCTGAGTGAGCTTGCCCGGATATGAAGATGCCGGCTTGTCATCGAGCTTGCATGAAGGATCGAAAGCGATACCCGCCTCAGTTGTGTTCGATATAACGAAACGGATCTCTGGATTTTCAGCCAAAGCCATGAACTCGGCGTTCTGAGTATATGGATTCAGACCACCGTTGATCACGTCGATCATCTCTATAGAGTCAACAGCCTGACCCTTGTCGATACCCTGAAGGTTCACATGGTAGAGGCCATCCTGAGAATTCAGTATGTCCACCATTCCCCTGTCGATAGGCTGGACAACAACTACACCGGCATTGAAATCAGTAGCCTTGTTGGTGTTCCAGATGATCCAATCTACAAATGCGCGAAGGAAGTTGCCTTCGCCGAACTGAATTACCTTGGTAGGGTACTTTGCGGCCTGAGCCGTCTGTCTGTCGAGAGCTTTCATATCTGTGAATGGTTATTGGTTTTCGTGTTCTATCTGCAAATTTAAAATTCTGCGCTTCATCACGCTCTATTGATAACGAAAAGAATTCTTTTAAAACGAAAATTCAAGTCGTTTTATATTGTTATTTACATTTTTTACCTAATTTAGCAGTCGGCTTAGTCCGCAAAACCGGGCTTAAGCGAAAACCGATGCTGAAGATTCTCCTGCTTACAGATTACTCGCAAGAGTCAGAAAGACGATTCCTTAACGGTTTCGTCAAGTATGCGGATACGCAGGGAGGATGCATATTCTATCCGATGTCCCACCTGATTTCGCAGACGAAAGACAATTCAAGGGAGATAATCAAGCTGGCAAAGAAGTTCAAGGTCGATGCCATCCTAGGCCTGTGGCACAATATCAATGTCGCGGAAGCACAGAAGCTGAACATCCCGATCTTCCTTCGCACATACAAGAGGGTGTATGATGAATTCCCGATGCTGACAGGTCATTACAAGGAGTTCGGAGCTTTTGCTGCAAGATACTTCATCGAGCAGAACTTCAAGGATTACGCATTCATAGGAATGAAGGACATAATCTGGTCGATTTCCAGATTCGAAGGCTACAGTGAACAGATCGCAACATCACGGAAAGTGGCGACCTACAGATACGAAGTCGAAGACTTTCAGGACGAGATCGAAGAGATAACAAAGTGGTTACATTCCCTGCCGAAACCTGTGGCTCTTCTAGCATGTAACGACTTCATGGCCAGGCAGGTAACCGAGATCTGCCAGATGGAAGGAATCAGGATTCCGGACGATATTTCGCTCCTTGGAGTCGACAACGACGAGTTTATGTGCAACATATCCTCTCCTACCCTCTCGTCCATCAAGCTCAACTTCGAAAAGCACGGCTATGAGATAGCAGAAACCCTCTTCAAGATGGTCAGCCAGAAGAAGACCTGGCCCGCGAGAATCGCTGTGGAAGCTATCGGAGTGGTCGAAAGGATGTCAACCAAGCGCAAGGTCATATCTGACCCATACATTCGCGAAATTGTCGATTTCATCTCACGCAATTACACCCAGGAGATAGATATCAGTAAGCTGACTTCATTCATTCCCCTTTCACGAAGGGCAATCGAGATGAAGTTCAAGAAAGAGATGTATCCTCATACGATAACTTCATACATAATGAAGCTGAGGCTGGAGCATTTCTGCAACCTGCTGGAAACCACCGAGCTTCCGGTAAGCATTGCTGCGGACAGGTCCGGGTTCATAGATAACAGCAATTTCTCTACGATATTCAAGAAATACAAGGGAATGACCCCGACGGAATACAGAAAGAAAAACAGATAATAACCAATAAGTAACAACATGGACGTAATTTCAAAACTTGAAGGTCTGGTCAAGGGCCAGCCGTTCATTAACGACGATTTCATGCTCACGAATGATTTCGCCCGCGAACTTTATCACGAGAGTGCCGAGAAGATGCCTATCATCGACTACCACTGCCACCTTGTGCCTGAAATGATTGCAAGCAACCATCAGTTCAAGGACCTTACAGAGGTCTGGCTCGGGGGCGACCACTACAAGTGGAGAGCTATGAGAGGCAACGGAGTGCCTGAGGAGTACATCACAGGACCTCGTGGCAGCTATGAGAAATTCGAGAAGTGGGCAGAGACAGTGCCTTACACAATGAGAAACCCTCTTTATCACTGGACACACCTCGAGCTCGCAAGAATCTTCGGAGTTTATGACCTCCTCAATCCAACTACAGCAAGAGCGATTTATGACGAGTGTACGGCGAAGCTTCAGACAGAGGAATACAGAGGTCAGGCCCTTATGAGAAGGTTCGACGTTAAGGTTGTCTGCACGACAGACGACCCTGCCGACAGCCTCGAGTTCCACAAGCAGATAAAGGAGAATCCGTTCGGAACAAAGGTGCTTCCGACATGGCGTCCTGACAAGGCTATGGTGGTAGAGAAGCCTGAGCAGTACATCGAATACATCAAGAAGCTAAGCGCTGCAGCCGGCATTGAAATCAATAGCTATCAGGACCTTCTTGATGCACTTCGCAAGCGTCAGGACTTTTTCCACGAGATGGGCTGCCGCATATCTGACCACGGTCTGGAGAACTTCTATGCTGAGGATTTCGAACTTGAGGAGATCGACAAGATCTTCAGAAATACGCTCAAAGGCAAGAAGCCTACAGCTGAGGAAACCCTCAAGTTCAAGAGTGCAATTCTTCTTGACTTCGCTCGCATGGATCATGAGAAAGGATGGGCACAGCAGTTCCATATCGGAGCAATCCGCGACAACAATACCCGCATGTTCAACATCCTCGGACCTGACACAGGTTATGATGCCATCCATGACGTTTCATGCGCTGCGGCAGGACATAAGTTCCTGAACACTCTTGCAATGGAAGACAAGCTTACAAAGACTATCCTCTATAACCTCAATCCTAAGGACAATGAGGTGCTCGCCACAATGGCATACACGTTCAACGACGGCACATGCCCTGGAAAGATCCAGCTCGGTTCAGGATGGTGGTTCCTCGATCAGGAAGACGGCATGAAGAAACAGATGAATGCCCTTTCATCGCTAGGTCTTCTCAGCAGATTCGTCGGAATGCTTACCGACTCGAGAAGTTTCCTTTCGTATCCTCGTCACGAGTATTTCCGCAGAATCCTCTGCAACCTCCTCGGCGAAGACATTCAGAACGGAAAGCTTCCTAAGAGCGAGATGGCATTCATTCACCAGATGGTCAAGGATATATCATACAACAACGCAGAGCGCTATTTCAACTTCTAGCGTGAAATCCTGAACCAGTCTGCCTCCACCCAACCGGAGTCATTCCTGGAATGGAATCTGTTGCAGTAAAGTCCGGCTTTGGCGCCTATCCAGCGACCTGGCCGGGCTTTGAATTTATACTCGCCCCCATCGACATCAATCTTATGCCATGTCTTGCCATTGAGGCTGTATGAGAAAGTGCATATCGCGTCCGGTACATCACCTTTACGTGGCGTATTTTCCACTTCCACACGCATATAGACAACGCACTCCCTATATTCGAGAGGACGCACAGGTGGCACGGTATCAGACATATATCTGTCTGAAAAAGGAACCGGCAGTTTATCCGAGTCAATCGCCTTCTCGAAGAGGATCTTTTCCGCATTTCCCTTATGTGCGCCGATGCACTCAACCATTTGAAGAACTACGCCTTCAGGTGTGTCAGTCATACGCAGTGTCGCATAACTCTCTCCCATTATGACAAGGCCGCAGTTCTCCCCTTTCTGTGCAAGCTGCGGATTTGGTGTGAAGCTCAACTTGGTCGTGATGGTGAAATCGCCGGCAGGGAATTTCTGCATGAGCAGATTCGGCGTATCCCAG
>JAZRQM010000075.1:0-16292 GCA_045649795.1 Candidatus Cryptobacteroides sp.
GGACTACCGTGTAGCACAGCACCCTCACGAGCTCATCACCTATGGAGGCAACGGAGCCGTGTTCCAGAACTGGGCACAGTACCGTCTCGTGATGCAGTACCTTGCTACCATGACTGACGAACAGACTCTTGTTATGTACTCAGGTCATCCGCTCGGCCTGTTCCCAAGCCACAAGGACGCTCCACGCGTGATAGTGACAAACGGTATGGTCATTCCTAACTACTCGAAACCGGATCATTGGGAGAAGTTCAACGCATTGGGCGTGTCACAGTACGGACAGATGACTGCAGGTTCATATATGTACATAGGCCCGCAGGGCATCGTGCACGGTACAACCATCACCGTGATGAACGCAGCTCGCAAGCAGCTCAAAGCCAAAGGATTGACAGGCACTGAAGAGAACATGAGGGGCATGCTCTTCGTAACAGCAGGTCTTGGCGGAATGTCAGGAGCACAGCCTAAGGCCGGAGTCATTTCAGGCGTTGTAAGCGTTTGCGCAGAAGTGAACCCTCACGCTGCCCACAAGCGCCACAGCCAGGGCTGGGTGGACGAGATCCACGAGGACCTCGACATACTCATCCCACGCATCCGCAAGGCAATGGAGGACAAGGAAGTCATCTCGATCGCATACCTTGGCAACGTAGTCGACCTTTGGGAGAGACTTGCCCAGGAGAATGTACATGTCGACCTTGGATCAGACCAGACATCACTCCACAACCCATGGGCAGGCGGCTACTACCCTGTCGGATATTCATATGAAGAGTCCAACCGCATGATGGCCGAGGAACCTGAGAAGTTCAAGGAATGCGTGCAGGAGTCCCTCAGAAGACATGCAGCAGCTGTCAACAAGCTGGCTGACAAGGGAATGTACTTCTTCGACTATGGCAACGCCTTCCTTCTTGAGGCATCACGTGCAGGAGCAGATGTAGTTCGTGAGGACGGAAGATTCAAGTATCCTTCATATGTTCAGGATATCATGGGACCTCTCTTCTTCGACTACGGATTCGGTCCATTCAGATGGGTCTGCATGTCAGAGAATCCTGAGGATCTCGCGAAGTCTGATGCAATCGCAGCACGCGTACTCAGAGAGATCATGGCAGAGGCTCCGGAGGAGATCCAGGGCCAGATGATGGACAATATCCGCTGGATCGAGGAGGCAGGCCGTAACAACCTCGTGGTAGGTTCGCAGGCACGTATCCTCTACGCCGACTGCGAAGGCCGTACAAAGATCGCCCTCGCATTCAATGAGGCCATCCGCAACGGAGAGATCACAGCACCTATCGTCCTCGGACGTGACCACCATGACGTTTCCGGTACAGACTCGCCATTCCGCGAGACATCCAACATCTATGACGGCTCGCAGTTCTGCGCCGACATGGCAGTGCATAACGTGATCGGCGACGGATTCCGTGGAGCCACATGGGTATCTATCCATAATGGCGGCGGCGTAGGCTGGGGCGAGGTAATGAACGGAGGATTCGGAATGGTCATTGATGGTTCCGCAGACTCAGACCGCCACATCCAGGAGATGCTCCTCTGGGACGTGAACAACGGTATCGCACGCCGCAGCTGGGCCCGCAACGAGGGGGCCATGCATGCCATCAAGCGTGAGATGGGCCGCACACCAGGCCTTAAGGTGACCCTCCCTAACATCGCAGACGACGAATTGATCAGAAACATCATCGGATAGAGATTTCTCGACTCCGCTCGAAATGACAAGAATATGACACATACAATTTCCAATAAGCACCTGACCATCGAAAGGGTCAATGAAATAATCATCAACGGCGAAAAGCTCGAGCTCAGCAAGGAGTCGGAGGCAGCCATCGTGAAATGCCGTAAGTTCCTGGACAGCAAGATGGAAGACATCGGAAGACCGGTATACGGAGTAACAACCGGCTTCGGTTCGCTCTGCAACATCACCATTCCTGCAGAGGACCTTTCACAGCTCCAGCACAACCTCGTGATGTCGCACGCATGCGGTACAGGCGAGACTGTACGTCCGGAGATCGTGAAGCTCATGCTTCTTCTCAAGGTCCAGTCGCTCTCATACGGATATTCAGGCGTTCAGCTCATTACCGTACAGCGCCTTATCGATATGTTCAACAACGACATCCTTCCTGTCGTATACCAGCAGGGTTCGCTCGGAGCTTCCGGCGACCTCGCTCCCCTCGCCCATATGTGCCTTCCGCTCATCGGCATGGGTGAAGTATACTACAAGGGAGAGGTGCGTCAGAGCGCAGATGTATGGTCAGAACTCGGATGGGAGACCATCCGTCTGCAGTCGAAGGAAGGTCTTGCCCTCCTCAACGGCACACAATTCATGAGCGCGCATGCAGTATGGTCGCTTATCCAGGCAGAGAGACTTTCTGAGTGGGCCGACAAGATCGGAGCAATGTCTCTCGAGGCATATGACGGCCGAATCGAGCCGTTCTACCCTCAGGTTCATGAGGTTCGCGCGCATAAGGGCCAGATCGAAACCGCAGCACGTTTCCGCAAGCTCCTCGAAGGCAGTGAGATCATCAAGCAGAAGAAGGTGCATGTACAGGATCCATATTCATTCCGCTGCATTCCTCAGGTTCACGGAGCATCGAAGGACACAATCCGTTACGTGAAGTCTGTGATTGAGACTGAGATCAACAGTGCGACTGACAACCCTACGGTATTCCCTGACGAGGATCTCATCATCTCAGCCGGAAACTTCCACGGACAGCCTATCGCTATCCCTATGGACATGCTTACAATCGCTCTTTCAGAGCTTTCAAACATCTCTGAGCGCCGCATCTATAAGCTTATCTCAGGCCAGAGGGGCCTTCCTAACTTCCTTGTGGCGAAGCCAGGCCTGAACAGCGGATTCATGATCCCTCAGTATACCGCGGCTTCCATCGTGAGCCAGAGCAAGGGCCTTTGCATGCCTGCATCAGCAGACTCGATCCCTTCATCTCAGGGTCAGGAAGACCATGTCAGCATGGGTGCAAACGCAGCTACAAAGCTTGTACGCGTAGTTGAGAACACAGAGCGCGTCCTTGCCATCGAGCTCTTCAATGCAGCTCAGGCGTTCGAGTTCCGCAGACCTCTCCGTTCGTCATGGGAGATCGAGAAGATCTTTGCTCACTATCGCAAGGTCGTTCCGTTCATCGATGACGACCGCTACATGCATCCGCTTATCGAGAAGTCGGTAGAGTTCATTCGATAACAGATGAAAACAATAATATTCAATATAGGCACATTGGCGGGAATCCTGCCGGAGGGTGTTCTGAAGCTGGAAGGTTCGCAGATGAACCAGGTAGAGTGCATCGAGAATGCGTATCTGGTCATTGAAGACGGAATCATCACGGAGTTTGGCCATGATGTCTGTGATTGCGCTGCGACCACAGATAGCGAGTACATCGATGCCAAGGGTGGATTCGTGATGCCGGCTTTCTGTGACAGCCATACCCATATCGTGTATGCCGGATGCCGTGACGGAGAGTTCCGCGACAAGATAGCCGGACTGAGCTATGAAGAGATCGCTGCACGCGGCGGCGGAATCCTCAACTCGGCAGATCTTCTGCACGAGACATCCGAGGACGAGCTGTACCGACAGGCTATGGAGCGTGTGAACGAAATCATGGCTATGGGTACCGGAGCTGTAGAAATCAAGAGCGGATATGGTCTGACCGTAGAGGATGAACTGAAGATGCTCAGGGTTATCAGAAGAATCAAGGAAGCAGCTCCAATTACAGTAAAGGCGAACTTCCTCGGTGCACACGCAGTAGGTCGCGCTTACAGGGGACGCCAGAGCGAATATGTAGACCTCGTATGTAACGAAATGCTGCCGAAAGTGGCCGCAGAGGGCCTTGCAGACTATGTTGATGTATTCTGCGACGCTGGCTTCTTTACCGTGGAGGAAACCGCCAGAATCCTTGAGAAAGCGGCCGAGTACGGCATTCGTCCGAAGATCCATGCAAATGAGCTTGAAGTATCGGGCGGCGTGCAGGTCGGCGTAAAGTACAACGCCCTTTCCGTAGACCATCTGGAAAAAACCACCGATGCTGAAATAGAGGTGCTCAGAGGCAGCGAGACCATGCCTACGATGCTCCCTGGATGCTCTTTCTTCCTTGGCATCCCTTTCGGAAACGCCAAAGGCTATATCGAGGCAGGACTTCCTGTGGCATTGGCATCAGACTATAATCCGGGATCAAGCCCAAGCGGCAACATGCGCTTCGTGATGGCCCTAGGATGTATCCGTATGCGCCTTACGCCGGAGCAGTCATTCAACGCATGTACGATCAATTCAGCATATGCGATGGGAGTCAGCGACATTCTCGGTTCGATCACAGTCGGCAAGAAAGCCAACCTGATCATCACCAAGCCGATACCGTCTCTCGCATTCATGTCCTACAGTCACCAGACACCGATCATCGAGAGAGTTATCATCTCATAACAAATACTTAAAATAAAAGCTCCACGGCTGTGGAGCTTTTATTTATCTGTTGTTGTTATCAGTAGAGGAAATCCTCTTCCTCCTCCTGATTCAAGCCATACATCTTGATGAGTACCGAAATCTCAGGGTCGAGGTTGCCTCGGTATACATATGAACCGTTCTGACGGCAAGACTTCACGTAGCACTCAACAGCCTTTTCAAGTTCACCCTCACGTGAGTAGAGGATAGCGAGGAGATAGTTGACCTCGGCAGTTCTTTCCATCTTCGAAAGGATTCTCATGGCGTTCCTGTTACGGTCGAGTCCCATGTATGCAACGGCTGTGTTGAAGTCATTATATGGACTGAGCAATGCGATGGCCGCGTTGTAATCCATGTCTCTGAGGGCCTGTACTCCGCGCATGTATGTACTGTCGAGAACTGTAGTATGTACTGTATCCTTGACCATACCCTTTCTGTGGAGGTAGAAGTTGAACTTCACGGTACGGAGCTTCGGATAGAGCGCGTCCTTCATGTATGGGAAGAAGTCCTCCTTTCTGAGGAGCTGCTCCCTGCGGTCGAGGTTGTCCTCCTTCTCGATGATAGACACATACTTGGCCTTCTGGTCTACGTTCATCACTACGTCATTCTCAACGAGGAGATTAAGGTCATCCCAGTTCTCCGAGATGCTTCGAGGAGTGAGCTTCACAGGCTGAACCTTCACGAGATATCCGATCTCGTTTCCGTCCATATCCATCTCGATACCACCTGCCAGCACAACCGAGTCGCTATATTCCTTGATGAACCTGTCGAAATACTTTGTCACTGCCTCTGAACGTCTCTGAGCGAGTGTCGAGTTGAGAGCGTACGAACCGTCTGGGGATGCGGCAGCACCTACAACGATCGAGTCGAGGTCAAATGTCTCATTCATGATCAGTGAAGCAAGATTCTCCTTGACTCTTCTGATGCCCTCGGCATTATCTCCAAGTTCCGGCTTAACGTCAGCCTTTCCGACCTCGAAATCGATGCGGCACTCGGTATTAGCCGACGCACGACGCTCGACAACCTTTGTAAGATATCTTTCTGTACCGTCCACGAACGCAACCACCGAACTGATGTAGAAGTTGAGAGGCTCGCTTCGAGGGATAGTATAGATACGCTTGTCCTGCTCGTAGATCTCACCGGAAAGGATGATGTCCGCCTTACGAAGCTTCGGACGTGTGTTGATAGTCTGGATATAGTTGTAGATGAAGTCTCCCTCTGTGCTGACCATCACGGTATCAAGACGGATACCCTCGGTAACGATAGGAGCCTTCACATACTTGTTGTACATCTTGTCCTTACGCGCCTTTCTTCTCTCATTGAGATTATGCGCATACTGGTTTGTATAATGATGGATAGCCTCCTGCTGGCTTACGCCATATGCTGAGAGGAAGTCCTCGTCACTTACCCATGTAGTATCGGACTTGAATGCATAGATTTCAGGGATGTTTCTCTTGAGGAAGATCTCGAGCGCACGCACATTGATGAACTTTGTAGAGTCCTCAACGATCTTCGAGAGGAAGCGGTCATACTGCTGATAACCTCTGAGCTGCGCCTTACGATATGCGTCACCGGTAATCACGACTGGATCCAGACGGAGGCTGTCGCCGAGAATGAACATATCCGGATAGAAACGAAGCTGCCATTTGCTGTCACGCATTGACGAAGGTACGATAACCTGGAATGCGAGGTCAACCTTTCCCTGACGCTCGGCAATGTTACGGAAACGGGCTGTAACTGTAGCTGCATCGATGACATCTGTAGCGACCATCTCACCGGTCTCCTCATCCTTGATCGCCTTCATGACGAGAATCTCTGTTCCGTCATCCTCAACGATCTTAAGGGTATCACGTGACTGAGGCGCGTTATTCTTGATCTCAGGCACGAAGCTTTCCTGTTTTCCAAGGGTCAGCTGCACTGAAGGTCCTTCACCTTTATGGAGGTTGGTCAGTTTCTTCTGCGTTGAACATGAAGCCACTAACATACACACGGCCAACGCTGCAGCCGCCAGAACACATCTTACTAACTCTTTCAAAATATTATCTGGTTTAAAATTAAATCTAATTGGGCACAAAGGACAAAGGTATATATTTTTTATCAAAAGTTCCTCAGTTTCACTAACGTTTTACTCCTTTTAGCAATTTTTTAATAACCTATTAAACCTATCAGCATCATGTCACCATTCAAATTCAGAACAGTCCTCAGACTGGAAAAGCTATCCAAAATAACAAATGAAGCCCCTGTATGCCTTCGTATCACCAAGGACAGGAAATCTACCTACAAGACCCTGCTCCATGTTTCGCCGTCATGTTGGGATGCAAAAGGGCAGCGCGTCATCCGTCACCCGAATGCCGATCTGTTCAATGCCGTCATATCCCGCAAAAGGGCGGAGATCGAGAGAGAGGCCTGCCTGCTGACACTTTCGGGCAATGACGTCAGCATCATTGCGATCCGGAACAAGATCAACGACCATATGGCCATGGACTTCCTTGAATACGCATACCGGCATTGCAGGAGCCTGATGGCAGATAAATACGGGACATATCTGCGTCTCCGTTCGGTCCTGAACAAGCTTCGCGGTTTCGTCGGAGCTGGCGGTCTTCCCGTCCGCGACATCACGGAAGACTTCATCCGAAGATACGAGCATTATCTCAGTTCCGAGGTCGGGAGCAGCAGGAACACGATTGCCATGAGCATGAAATTCATCTCTAAGATCCTCGGTGACATCTACCGTCAATATGAACTTGACGAGACCGCCAATCCTTTCCGGAAGATAAAGTTCCATTTCGAACCATCTTCAAGGCAATACCTTCTGGCAGAGGAGGTTGCAGCGATACGCGATCTGCCGCTAAAGGCCGGAGGAGTATTGGATCAAGCCCGCGACATCTTCATCTTCGAGTGCTACTCAGGCCTTCGAATATCTGACATCCTGACGCTTCGCTGGGAGAATATTACTGCAGACGGGATATCGGTCAGGATGAGGAAGACTGGTAAGGTGATATCGGTGCCGCTCCAAAGGAATGTGCAGGAGATCCTGGCGAGGAGGGCCAGATTGAGAGACGGTTATGGGAATGTTTCCCGCTGTAAGGGTCCGGACTGCGGGGTCTGTGGGTCCGGCGGGATCGTCTTCGGCTATCTGAAGTTCGATTCTGCCAATCCCGGCAGCAAGGAACTGACCAAGGCCATCGGCGCCGCCACCGCCTCCATCAACAGAAGTCTCAAGACCATCACCGCCATGGCCGGCCTCTCCAAGCCCATCTCAACCCACATCGGCCGCCACTCCTTCGCCACCATGCTCCTGACCAGCGGCATCGACCTCCCCGTCATCCAGGAACTTATGGGCCACCACGACGTCAAGGTCACCCAGATCTACGCCAAGGTCATCTCCCGACGCAAAGCCGAAGCCATCGCCGCCCTCGACCGGCTCTGACCCATTGTTTTACCTCAGCCTCCATCTGGCTGGTTCGTTTTGGCGTTGCCGTCCTCCTTTTGCGCACGCTTTAACCACCTGCCCATCAACGCATTACAGAGGCACGGTTGCGCATTTTTACGCACCCACACCGGCGCAACATATTAATACACAAGCATTTGCGACGCGCGGAAATGGCAAAGAGTTTATACTTGACCATGGCCACACATATTGTGTCAAGTCCGATAACTTATTGTTTGCAAATTGTTAATGTGACGAATTTACTATGCCAGGAAACAGCTACACCATAGTTATAACCGAAAGAGCCGAGACGTTTTATCGCGTCTCGGCTCTTTCGGTTATTCTGCTATAAAGTAAGTATACCCCGTTTCCCTTTCCGGGTGAATTGCATGCTGTTATTTGTTTAGGTATTAGAAACAGAAACGGGGATATGCTATTTCTTTACGCAACGGACATAGCATCCGTTTGATGGGTCTATTTTCTCTTTGATGAGCTTCGTATCAAGGATAATTCCTCCGCGTTCATATAACGCAAGTAATAAAGCTGCTTTATCAGTTGTTGACATAGATGGATTAACATCTGACCATCCACTCCACTTTTCATCAACCACCTCATAGTATGGAGATGTCCATTTAGGATCGGCGACGTATTCTAGCAAAACATTTCTTTGCTGCTTATAACTAACAACATCTATGGCCTTTTGAAAATCTTCATATGAAAAAGTAGTCAGATCTAACGCACCATGATAAAATAAAATTCCAGAATCACTCGACCATAATTTTCCCTGTAAATACGACAGATTCAAACTTAGTTCGATATCGTAAAATTTATCTTTAGCCATTCCTGGTAATTCAAATGTCAGATTCCTTCCAAAAACTTTAACTGTTATTTTTAGCTTCTGACTTGTTTCATATCCAGAACCTTCAAAAGTAAACTCTGGATCACAATATGTTACTGAATCTGTATATTTTGCATTATGTCCACCGCTAGCATTCAAATACCCTGAATATGGATATACAATATTCTGTGCAAGATTAGTAGACAGCGCCAAGTTGTAAGGAAAAACTGATCCGAACGTTGCAGCTATACTCTCTAAACTTACACCTGAATTAAAATCTATTTCATCCCACATATCTGAACTTGCCACCATATATCCTGGAGGGCATGGATCATCAACTGTTTTTGCGCTAGAGGACCAAGCATTATCCGTAGGGCTCCAATCTGAGTAAAACTTAGATGGATTTCTCTTAGCAACATCATAGGTTCCTCCTGTTGATGCACTCTGCTCCAGGAGTGGATCTTTTCTACCCCACTGATAATATAATCCATCTTTCCAGTATGATAAATCATATCCTGAAATTTGGTAATCAAGATCCGCAGTTGTCGCGCCAAGGGCACGATTCATGACATAACCCTTATTATTAGGATAAGTGTCTATTATATTCGGGTCATCCGCTCTATTGTCTGAGTCATTAAACCACAAATGCCAAGACCACGCGATATTGTTACCGTCCTTTACTGTGATGAGAGAGTTTCCAGGATTAATGCTTTCAGCATCAACCTTAAAATATACGTAGTTATCATCATAAGCTAGGATATCAATTGGGTTGTTTCCGCCATTAATGTGAGTATCATCAAAGATGTCCTTAGTGAGGTCATCACCGTTCACAACACGCGTATTCGTATTACCTTTCACTACTGGAAACTTATAGTATCCAGGCTCTGAAATGATATAGCAGTTCGCGGACTCGTTTTCAGCGAGATTTATTACATTCACTTTATCCTGCTTGATTATAAATCTTGACACCTCTCGTCCAGATGGCGAATAAACTATCACAGCAGCTACTCTTGGAGATGTGGCTTTTAGATCTATATAAGGCTGAATATCAATTTCCTGAGTTATCTTCTTGGTTGTCGGATCATAATTATAGGCTCCTGTACTTAGCCAGTCGCCACCGCCGAAAGAACCGCTGAAACCATTACCGGTCTCAACCTCTTTACCTTCGGTAGTCGTCTGGATGTCTGTCAGGGTATAACCAAAGTCATATACTAAAGTACAAGAGCCGTAAGAGGAGGGGGTGTTGTCCCCCTCATCTAACGTAAAAGAAATAGTTGCCTTCGTATCCTCTGCATCTTTAGGGAGGATTGGCATTGACTGCATCTCTAATCCAGTAGTACCGGCGGCAGATAGTTCAACCTGCTTAATGGTAGTCTTACCATAATATGGAACATAGATGGTCAACTTACCGAGGGTGCTATCTCCAACATAAGCTGTAGTTGGAGATACAGTCACAGAGCAGATAACCTCAGTTTTTTCATCATTAAGGTCACCTACAGTAACAATACTTGAAGACCAATTTCCTTCACATGCCGCATATACCTCAGGCTTACCGACAAAGCTACCTGTAACCTTAAACTTAACTGTCGTTGCTCCTGTAACCTTGTCATTAGTAACGCCTTCAGTAAAGGTAACGCTAGGCTCATTAAACCACTTAGGTACAGTAGTCAAGAGTTCAGTAGATTCATCAGATTTATCTATTTTACCATCGCCGTTTTTATCATGGTAAATGCTTACTGTGCCATCCTCATTAGGAACAATTTCAAGTCCTGATGTGCCCTGCTCACCTTTAACCGCTGCTTTCAATACTTCTGTACCGTCAACAGTAATAATGAGGTTACCATCAACAACACTGAAGCCAAGTTCAGGAGTTTTACCGTTCTCGCCTGTTGTGTAAACATACTCAACGACATCGGTTGTTGGATCAGCATCCAAAGCAACTCCATTTACTGTCCAATAATACTTCGTCACGCCCTCGACTTCTACTGAACCCACACCGAGAACAGGAGCATTTGGAGTAATGCCATCATAAACATACAATGGCTCTGTAGCATCAGTCATTGAACCATCCTTAAATGTCTTATAGAACAACTTATAGCCTCCACGAGAATCAGTTTCTGTCGGCGTGATAGCCTCCATTCCTGTGATAAACATTGTGTTGTTCAAAGCATTCTTAAGGGCAATATAGTCACTTGTGAGCTCTTCAAGGACAGTGGCTATTCTATCAGTCTCAGCCTTGGTAGGGATGAGATATGATTTGTTATTGTCATCATCGTCATCTCCATCGGTGAGAACAATCTCGATGAAGTAAACCGTATCACCTTCTCCAGCTGCTACGGTATTTCCATCTGCATCATATGTCATTTCGTTGACAGCATCAAAGAATGCGTCACCGTCGCTACCAGCAGATCCGGTTTCACCCTTGTCACCAGTTGCCTGACCAAGAGACTCGCTCCATGTCTCACCCTCATTGAATGATACATACCACTGACCGTTCTCGATCTTGAACGTAGGAGTTGCTCCATCTTCGCCCTTAGGGCCAACGGCAACAACCTTAGTAGAAACCCAGTTCTCACCACCGTCTGTAGAAATCTCCCACTCATTTGTCTGAGGGTTGATCTGAACCCGAGGAGCTACGGCAGCATCACCCTTGTCACCCTTCGCACCATGGTAAATAGTCTTCTCACCGCTCTTAGCGAATGTGAGCTTGTAACCGATCACATTGCCTTCAGCGTCTTCAACATCCTCGATTGCTACGACATAATCGTTGTTTTCAAGAGCTGTTACTGCCGCCTGAAGAGCCTCGACATTGCTGTTGAGCTGACTTACCTGAGCCTCAAGCTTTGCGATTGTGAATGCGGTAGGGATACGATACTGAACATTGTCTGTAGGATCGTCATTGTCGTCCGGAACTGTGATGACAATGTAAGTCACATTGCCTTCAGAGTCCTTCTCATCGGTCACTGACTCGAAGAACGATGCTCCGCTTGTACCGGTTGATCCGGTTTCACCCTTATCACCAGTTGCCTGACCAAGAGACTCGCTCCAAGTTGTACCATTGTCATATGACACATACCACTCACCATTCTCAATCTTGAACTTAGGAGTTGCACCTGCATCGCCCTTAGGGCCAACTGCTGAAACGCCTGTAGATGTCCAAGTCTGTCCACCGTCTGTAGAAATCTCCCACTCATTTGTCTGAGGGTTGATCTGAACTCGAGGAGCTACGGCATCCTCACCCTTGTCACCCTTTTCACCGTGGTAGATGACCTTCTCACCGCTCTTTGCAAATGTGAGCTTGTAACCGATCACATTGCCCTCATTGTCAATGATATCTGCGATATCTGTCACATAATCATTGTTTTCAAGAGCTACCACAGCTGTCTGAAGAGCAGCAACATTGCTGTTGAGCTGACTTACCTGAGCCTCAAGCTTTGCGAATGTAAATGCAGTAGGGATTCTATACTTAACATTGTCAGTATAATCTTCTGGCGTATCATCAGGGACCACAATGACAATATATGTAATATTGCCCTCTTCATCCTTCTCCTCACTTACAGACTCGAAGAACGATGCTCCGCTTGTACCGGTAGCACCAGTGTTACCAGTTGCCTGGCCAAGAGGATCGCTCCATGTTGTACCATTATCATATGATACATACCACATACCGTTCTCGATCTTGAATTTAGGAGTTACACCTGCATCGCCCTTAGGACCAACTGCTGAAACGCCTGTAGATGTCCAAGTCTGTCCACCGTCTGTAGAAATCTCCCACTCATTTGTCTGAGGGTTGATCTGAACTCGAGGAGCAACGGCATCCTCACCCTTGTCACCCTTTTCACCGTGGTAGATGACCTTCTCACCGCTCTTTGCAAATGTGAGCTTGTAGCCGATCACATTACCAGCGTCATCCTTAACATCCTCGATAGCTGTTACATAGTCATTATTCTCAAGAGCTGCAACGGCTGTCTGAAGAGCAGCAACATTGCTGTTGAGTTCAGTAACCTGAACCTCAAGTTTACCGATAGTGAATGCAGTCGGGATTCTGTACTCAGTATTGTCCTCAATATTATCAGGAGTATTGTCTGGTACTGTAATGACGATATAAGTCACATTACCGTCTTTGTCCTTCTCCTCGCTTACTGATTCGAAGAATGATGCACCGCTTGTACCGGTAGCACCAGTGCTTCCTGTTGCCTGGCCAAGAGAATCGCCCCAAGTAGTTCCGTTATCATATGATACATACCACTGACCATTCTCGATCTTGAATTTAGGAGTTGCACCAGCATCGCCCTTAGGACCAACTGCTGAAACGCCTGTAGATGTCCAAGTCTGTCCACCGTCTGTAGAGATCTCCCACTCGTTTGTCTGAGGGTTGATCTGAACTCGAGGAGCCACAGCATCCTCACCCTTGTCTCCCTTCTTGCCATGGTAGATGACCTTCTCACCGCTCTTAGCGAAGACGAGCTTGTAGCCTACAACCTCGCCAGCCTCGTCAGTAACATCCTCTACAGCAATAACATAGTCGTTATTCTGAAGTGCTGTTACAGCTGCCTGAAGTGCCTCTACATTTGCATTGAGATCATTCACCATCTCCTGAAGCTCCACAAACGCAGCCCATGAAGGAACCTCGATTGTGCTTGTGAGACCGTCACCACCGATGAATGTGATTGTTACCTTACCATCCTCAGTTGTTTTTACGTCGATAGAAGAGTTTGTACCTGACTCACCTGCTGAGCCATTAGCACCTACTACCCTACCGAGATCTGTCTCTGTACCGTTTACAGTTACATAGAGATGACCGTTTGCAGGGTCGATACGGAATGATGGAACCGGACCATCGATACCCTGAGGACCATTAGCCTTGACTGGCTTGCCGTCAACAAGGACATCCTCGCCGTCAACTGTCCAGTACCAGTCACCTGTAGCCTCATCCTGACGAAGTCCTACAACTGGAGTTACTCCGTCCTTACCGTCATAGATATAGCAATCCTCCTTTACAGTCTCGCCTGTCTGAGGATCTACTGAAACGAGTACGAGATGGTATCCTGTACCTATCTCATTGTCGAACGGCTCGCATGACTCGATATATTTCTTGCCGCTTACGAGGTTCATGATAGACTTTGAAGTCTCCTCGAGAGCTGCAACCTTGGCTGCAAGACTTGCGAATGCCTCTGCTGTAGGAACCATGATGTCCTCGCCCTCTGTACGGTCGAATACCCAGTAGAGTCCATCCTCGCTCTTGTATACGTTAGAGAAGAATGAATCACCGGCTGCTCCGCCCTGTCCAGGATTTCCCTGAGGACCCTGTGGACCTGTAGCAAGAACTTCAGTTGACACCCATGTATCTCCACCGTCGTATGAAACCTCCCAGAAGTTTGTCTCTGTATTGATACGCATCTGCGGAGTTGCACCTGGCTTACCGTCCTTACCGTTGATAGCCACATAGTTGCCATCCTCGTCAACGAGTGGCTTGCCGTCGAGAGTCCAGTACCATGTGTCAGTTGCCTCGTCATACTCAGCATCTACCACTGTACCTGCTGCTCCTGCACCACCGTTGCGGATTGTGCTCTTTCTTGTTGTCTCTGTGAGCTTACCGTCAGCACCGATTGTATACTTCACGAATACGATTTCATATCCAACAAGTGCCGGACCTTCGTAGAGTTCAACAACGTCCTTGATATACTCAGCATTCATGAGTGAATTCACGATAGTGCTGATAGCCGAGAACTGTGTCTCGATAGCTGCGAGTCTCTTATTGAGATCATCTGTAACGTACTCAGTAGGAACCTTATAGACAATTTCATCGCCTTCGTTTTCTCCAGCGAGAGTCATCACGATATAAGCTACGATAGGGCGTCCGAGCTCATCCTTAAGCACATTGCCGTTGGCATCTTTAGCATACTCAGGCTCAATGCTCTTGAAGAAAGAATCACCAGCTCCACCAGTCTCTCCCTGATCACCTGTCGCCTGACCAAGGCTGGTCCATGAAGATCCATTATTATATGAAACCCACCATTCGCCATCCTCAATCTTCAGTTTTGGAGAAACTCCGTCCTTACCATTCTTACCATCTGATGGAAGAGCGACAGGCTTTCCTGTACCTGGATCAATAATGAATTCTCCATTATAAGTCCAGCAAAGACCATACTTAGGATGCTCCTGAATAGAAATATCCGGTGCGACTCCGTCCTGACCTGTCTTTCCGTGATAAATAGTTATGTCGCCTGACTTTGCGAAATGAAGGGTATAACCGATCTCCTCGTTTGTCTGAGGGTCAACGATTGGTGTATATCCTGTTATATAATCATTGTTCTGGATACCAACTACGATGTCATTAAGAGACTTGAAGTTTGTATTAAGCTGATCTACAAGGTCAGCAAGTTCCTGATATGCCTTCCATGTAGGTATCTTGATAACTGTACCGTCTGCGAGAGTGAATTTCACATAGTATTCATCAGATGTGTCAACACCCTTGAAGAATGCGTCACCGGCTGTACCTGCAGAACCTGCAGCGCCGTCCTCACCCTTGGCCTTGCCAAGCTTTGTCCATGTCTGACCCTTGTCGTATGAAACATACCAGTAGTCATCCTCTATCTTGAGCTCTGGTGTGATACCGATAGTACCGTCGGCGCCCTTGTCACCAGTAGTCTTTACTCTGTTTCCATTTGTGTCAAGGAGCCACTCGCCGTCAACTGTCCAATACCAGATGCCGTCTGGATGCTGCCTTGCTCCGATAACCGGTGTATAACCGTCTTTTCCATCCTCACCGTCTTCTCCGTCTTTTCCGTCCTCACCGTCTTCTCCATCCTTTCCGTCCTCACCATGGAAGATGGTAACATCGCCTGTGAATGCAAACTGAAGAGTGTAACCGATAACGTTACCATCCTCGTCCTTCACAGGTGTAACTTTCTGTACATAATCATTGCTCTCAAGCGCCTCTATGGCAGCCTGGATCGCAGATATGTTGCTGTTGATCTTCGCGATCTCGTCCACGAGAAGCATATGCGAAGCCCATGTAGGGATTCTGAGCACTGTACCGTCGATGAGCACGAGCTCAACATATTCGTCATTGTAATTGACGCTCTGGAACATGGAATCACCGTCCTTACCGGCCTCACCTGTTGCCTTGCCAAGACGTTCCCATGTAGCCTTATTGTCGTACGAAATGTACCAATAATCACCCTCGACCTTAAGCTGAGGTGTGATACCATCGGCACCTGTAGCACCGTCTTCTCCGTCGATAGCCTCCGCGAGAATCTTATCGCCCTCGCCGTCAAGGAGGTACGCACCATCGACAGTCCAGTACCAGCGACCGTCCTCGGCCTGTTTAACTCCTATTACTGGAGTATGTCCGGTTGCTCCTGTCTCACCCTTCTTTCCGTGGTAGATCTTCACGCTACCGCTCTGGGTGAACACGATCTCATATCCGACGGTCTCGCCGCCTTCTACGATAGGGGTGATGCTGTCGACATAGTCATTGTCCTGCATCACATCGATGATCGTCTGCAGAGATGCGATGTTGGTATTCACCGCATTGCAGAGAGAGTCGATGCGCTGGTTGATCTTGTCGATCTCGT
>JAZRQM010000076.1:0-31965 GCA_045649795.1 Candidatus Cryptobacteroides sp.
TACCAATACCGTTTCCCTGCGCTGTCATTATACATATCAGGTTCATAGGGTATGATCTCAGCCTTGCGCAAGCGCTCAGCACCCCTAACAGCATCGCAAATATAATGATAAACTTAAAATTTTGTACATTTGTATGACTAAAACCATTATAATGAATAAGAATTATCCTATTTATAAGACCACCTTCATCGATGATATGCGCTCGCTTGTCGAGGAGGCAGCGCAGAATTTCCCAGACAGGACAGCAATCTCATACAAGGAGAACTATTGGGACAAGGAAGTAAAGAAAGTGTCATTCCCTCAATGGCGCGATGATGTGAGAAATCTTGGTACATCTCTGATTTCCAAAGGATTAAGAGAAGAAAAGATAGCTATCGTTGGCGAGAATTCATATGGATGGTGCTGCTCTTTCTTCGGTGTCATGGCTATAGGGTCCGTTACGGTTCCCGTTGATAAAGAGCTTCCGCTGGAAGATATTGATGGAATCATCAGCACGACAGAGTGCAAGGCCATCATATTTGGAAAGACAGCTGAATCCAAGATAAAGGATCTGCTGAAAAAAGGCGCTCTTCAGTCAGTGGAACTCCTGATATCCGTTGGTATTGAAAACTCATTGGCGGAAGCAGACCTTGACGAGAAGACAGTCACTACTCTTTCTGCACTCATGACAGATGGTGCAGCCCTCTTCAATTCAGGTGACACTTCATACTATGACTATAAGATCGACGTAAACAAGCTAGCATCCATAGTGTTCACCTCAGGAACAACCGGAAAAGGCAAAGGAGTCATGCTCTCTCAGGCGAACATCTGCCTGGACATGACCTTGGGAATGTCCAATTTCGACATAACACGAAAGAACCTCCACGTCCTTCCTCCTCACCATACCTTCGGCTCGACCGTGAATTATGTAGGCCATCTGGCACAGGGATGTGAAGTCTATATATCAAGCGGAATCAAGCATGTCAGCGATGAAATCCGTGAGCAGCAGCCCACACATCTTATTCTTGTCCCTGCCTTCCTTGAAGTGATGAACAGAAAGATCTGGACTACCGCCCGCAAGAGTGGCAAGGAAGGTATGCTGAAGATGATGATGAAGCTCAGCGACTGTCTGAGAAAAGTCGGCATAGACATCAGGAGAAAGCTCTTTGCAAGTGTGCTCAGTGCCTTCGGAGGCAAGCTGGAACTTGTCATATGCGGAGGAGCCAAGCTTGACGAAGACATTATCCGCACCTTTGATTCTCTCGGTATCACAATCCTGAACGGATACGGTATAACTGAATGTTCACCGCTCATCTCTGCCAACAGAAACAAGTATCAGAAGCCCGGCAGTGTCGGAACGCCTATCCTGGCATGCCGCGTAAAGATCGACAATCCAGATGAAAATGGAGAAGGAGAGATCTGCGTCAAAGGTCCTAATGTCATGCTCGGATATTACAATAATCCGCAGGCCACCGCAGAAGTCTTCGATAAAGACGGCTTCTTCCATACCGGAGATTACGGCAGGCTCGATGAAGAAGGCTGGATCTACATTACAGGCCGAAAGAAGAACCTTATAATCCTCTCAAACGGAAAGAATGTCTATCCGGAGGAGATCGAGGCTGATCTTCAGAAGGTTGAGGGTGTGAATGAGGTCGTTGTATATGCCGGCGAAAGCCGTGTCCAGAAGGATAAGATCACGATCGTTGCAGAGATCTTCCCAGATGCGGACCTCCTCAAGGACAAGGGCATAGCCGATCCACAGGCCTATTTCGAAGAGCAGGTCAAGGCTCTCAACGCCAAGATGCCTCCTTACAAGGCCGTCAAGTGCGTGAAGCTTCGCGACGTCGAGTTCCAGAAGAACACTTCCCGCAAGATCACCCGCTTCTCCATCGACAAGACCATCGACTAACCCCATCTTCTGCGCAGCCGCCTGCGTGCGCTAAGCGTCTGTGCGCCAGATAGTTGTGGTGGCACCGTTGCGTGTTTTCACGCAACGGTGCCACCACAACTGGCTGAATATGAGGTACTTGTTGCGCGCGCTCACGTATCAGAAAAGGAGGCTATTTGTGCTTGATGTGAAGAAAACGGCAGATTTGGTGGTTCGTGGCGTTCGTTCGTGCTTTCAAATGGTGATACAGGCGCATCTTTTCCTCAATATCGAGTATTGTTACTTTTCGGATCGGCTTAATCCCATCAGCACGAATGATCTCTTTCATTTTTTCGTATACGGCATCTGACGAAGGATCAAATTCCTCATTTATTTCATATTCACTACCGGTGTTTGAATGAATTGCGACCAGCATGTTTTCATATGAACCGAAATGATTTATGAGCGCGTCATATGAGAATGGGTTATATGATGTGATGATGTAATCCGTGAGAATCTCTTTTTCCTCATTGTTCAAACCATCGAACATTCTTCTTAGCTGGTAGTATTTGAGATGCATGTTCATTGCTTTCGTTCTTCGCACCTCTTCAATTGCCTTTCGGAGTGTATACCGCATTTTTCTTATCGGCATTTGCCTTGAAAATGGGCATGGATTCGCAGCATAGGCAAGAAAGTTCCATCTGTATTCCTCCGCCTTGGAGCACAGATGTTTTTCTACGGGGTTATTAAATAGGTATGCGATAGCTGTTTTGATGATCTTTAATCCGACTTTCGGGGCACTGCCGTATCTTTTTCTGAAGACTCCTCCGCTTCGGCCGATATGAAAGTTATGTTCTTTGGCGAATGCTGATGTGCAATGGTCCATGAATGCTGCCAGTACTTTCCTGCTGCCCGCTTTAACGAGCATATGTATGTGATTGGGCATCAGGCATAGTCCGATGGCTATGATATCATAGCACCGACATAGTACTGCAAACAGCGTATAATATACGAGATAATCTTCGATGTCGTAGAAGATGTTGAATCCGTTGATTTGTCTTTGATAGATATGGTTCAATTCGTTATTGTAGAAACGACGCCATCTGCTTTTCGGGGTTTTTGACATGCTTGAATTCATCGGGTAGTTTTTGTTCAAAATTACCATACCCACCTCTCATTGTCTTTTAAAAAAAGAAAAATCGTCTTTCAAAAAAATATAAAACCTTTCAAAAAAAGAAAAATCTGCATGTGGCGGCAATATGCCCGCCTTTTCGACGCGCGCGTCAACTGTCTGTGTATCAGCGTACTACAGCGTCACCGTTGCGCGAAAACGCGCAACGGTGACGCTGTAACTGGTTGATAATGAGGCAAAAGCTGCGTGCGAGAAAAATCAGCATGGATTTTGAGATGTTGCCTGGAAAAGTTTGACGAGATGACAGAGCAGGCGACATTAAGATCGAGGTATGACGAGCTGGATATCAGCGTGGTTGTGGTGAGGCCGGAAGGTGAGGCTCGCGCGGTGCTTCAGCTGGCGCATGGAATGAGCGGATGCAAGGAAAGGTTCATGCCGTTCATGGAGTTCATGGCTGCGCATGGAGTGGTATGTGTGGCGAATGACCATAGGGGGCATGGCGAGAGCGTGAAGTCGCTCAAGGATCTTGGGTACATGTACGATGGGGGCTGGAAGGCCTTGATCGATGATATGAGGGGAGTGACCGAGGCCATAGCTGACGAGTACCCAGGAGTGCCGCTTTTTCTGCTTGGACACAGCATGGGTTCGCTCGCCGCAAGGGTTTATGCGAAAGAAGATGATTCGTCGCTTGACGGTCTGATCATATGCGGAAGTCCAGGATATACTCCTCTTGCTTCATTCGGATATTTTATCTCTAAAGTATTGAATTTCATGGGTTCTGGCAGGTGGCGCCCGCAGCTGGTCCACCGCTTGACAAACGATGTATACAATTACGGATTCGACGGCGAAGGACCGATGGCGTGGATATGTTCCGACCCGCAGGTCCGCAAAGACTATATCGAAAATCCGAGGCTGGGCTTCCGATTCACGGTGAATGCAAATATGGTTCTGATGAGGCTCCTGATGATGGCATACAGTTCAGAACCAGGGGCAAGGGTCAATAGGAGCCTGCCGGTCCTCTTTCTTTCAGGCGAGGATGATCCATGTACCGGAGGTTCATATGGTCTGGACAAGGCCATGGCCGCGATGCACGAAGCCGGATACGACGACATAAGGGCAAAAACATATCCTGCCATGCGTCACGAAGTCCTGAATGAGATCGGGAAGGAGCGCGTATGGCAGGATGTTCTGGATTTTATGGGTCTGTAAGGCTTATTTGCAGACCATTATGTCGAGGATCATGTTGTCGGTGTTCTGCATTCCGACCGATCCGATGCGGCCGAGGTTCTGGATTGTCTTCTCGATGTCCTTCTCGATGATGCCGTCATGCTCAGAAATGCATATTCCTTCGCGGGCGAGGACTGCCGACTGAAGGGCGCTCGATACTCCCGAAGCTACCTTCATCGCACATCCTACCTTCGCTCCGTCGCATACCATTCCGGTGATGTTTCCGATCATGTTCTTGATCGCCGCGCATATCTGTTCATAATCTCCGCCGCGGAGGTATACAAGACCGCAAGACGAGCCCGTAGAGGCGATTACACAGCCGCAGAGGGCTGAAAGCTTGCCAAGATACCCTTTTATATGTATCGCGACAAGGTGGCTCAGAACGAGGGCTCTGGCCAGTTTTTCGTCGTCTGTACCGTATTTCTGCGAATATGCGATCACAGGCATGGTCACGGTGATTCCCTGGTTTCCGCTGCCCGAATTGCTCATCGCAGCAAGGGTACATCCGGCCATGCGCGCATCTGACGCAGCAGCAGTCATGGACATCGCGTAGCTGAGGAAATCGCCGCCGAAAACCTCTTTGTTGTCTTCCAGATTGATGGCATATCCTACCTTGAGACCATAGCATCCCTTGAGACCTTCATATGCAAGGGCAAGGTTCAGTGTACGTGACTCAAGGATGAATTCGATGTCTTCATATGCAACTGTGCTGGCAAAATCAAGGATTTCCTTTACGGTGAGATTGTAGTCCAGGGTACTCTTCTGCTCAGGGCCATCTCCTCCTTCGACCTTGTGCGTCGAAGTCAGCATTGTGCTGTCATACCATGTCTCGACGATGTTGTCGTGATCGTCTTCGATCATAGCGCAGGCGTTGTGTCCGCCTTCTGCAAGGACAGTGGCCTTTACATAAAGCTTATGGTCTGTTTCAGCAAGTCCTACGATAACTGCTTTTGTTTCAACGAGTTCCTTTGCTCGTGTGATGTACGCATCATCAAGGTCATGGAGCACTTCAAGTCCATATTCTGACTTTCCGCATACGGCTCCGAGGGCCGCAGCGATATGAAGGCCGACCATTCCGGTGCCGGGGATTCCTACTCCCATACCGTTCTTGAGGATGTTGCCGCTGACCTCGATGGAGAGGGTGTAGCCATCCTTCATCCTCCAGTCGGGATCGGCCATCCCGCATTTTTCTTCCATGATCTCCATTGCCTTGGCTACGGCAAGGGCTACGGCTATCGGCTCTGTACATCCGAGTGCCGGCTTGACTTCTTTACGGATCAGTTCGATGATCTCTGCTTCACGTGCGGTCATTTGCTGAAAAATTGTAAGGTTGTCTTTATAATGGTGTCAATATCTTTCTCGTTCTTGAGAGTCTCGATAGGGAAGCCCAGCGATACGGCTCTGTGTCCTGCGCCTTCGAAGCATACTCCGGCCGAGAGTTCTGTGTCGGTGTATCGCATGAATGTGCTGCCTGTCTTTGACGATACAGGAGTGATTCCGTCCGGGGTCTCGACGCTGTAGCATTCAGAGTTGATCTGGTTGTAGAATGTCCATGCCTGAGCCGGCTCCACGCCCATCCTTGTGCTCTTTACCATCGCTACAGAACCCTTTCTTCCGGCATAGTTCGTCACATGCTTGTATCCGAAGATGTCTTTTACAAACTTCTGAGTGTCAGCCTTGTAGGATTTCGGAACATCTGCTGGATATATCTCCTCCCATACGTCGGTAGCGATATGTGCTCCGCTTACGAGAACATGTCCGCCGGCCAATGTGAAGGCTCTCAGCGCAGACTGAAGTTCTCTTGGAAATACCTGGAACTTAGGCTCCCTGCTGCTGCCCACTGTGGTAGTCACCTGCTTTCCGCAGATAAGGTCTGCGCTCCATGCCGAAGCTCTGAACGTCGTGTCGTTGCAGAACGCTTCGTTGCTGCATGAATAGAAAGGATATCCGGCCTTGAGGACGGCCTTTCCATGTACATACGGATAGTCGAAAGTGTTTCCGGCAACGGTCTTGCCTGCGTAGTCAGAGTCGGATGCGCCGAAGCCAGGATTGTCGTTCGAAATGAATTCGGCCGATCTTCTGAACTGGTACATGTCGCCGATGTAGGCTATGTCCTTGATGTGAGGAACTCCGCTGTCGAGGCTGTTGTCGAAGCCAGCGTAGGTAGGAGTATCGATGAATGCCGGTCCGCTTACTCTATTGAAGTTGTTGACTATGAGCACTTTTCTGTCTGTGTTTCCGTTTGACGGCATTCCGATGCTTACTGTCTCGGATGGGAAGCTGCGGCCTCCTTCGTTATATGCTCTGACGCGGAAGCTGTATATGCAGCCCGGTTCGATCGAGACTTCTGTGCTGTATGTTCCGTCGCTGGAACGAGCGGCCTTTACGGTCTTTCCTGTATCGAATCCGCCGTTGTCAATCCTTGTGTAGAGGATGAATCCGTCAGCGGTTGCAGTCGGCTCCAATGTGTCTTCCACAGGCTTCCAGCTGATCTTCGCCTTGCCTGCGGAGGTGAACTGTACGCCCATGTCGCTTACCGGAAGCGGCTGCACTTCGTATGGCACTCCATATCGGTTGCTGAGGTATTTGAGCATTCCCTTGTACACGGCTCTGCTGACGGTAAATCTGAATGTCGGGTCGAGACCGTATTTCATGTCAGAGAAGTTCTGGTGCGAAAGGAGCTCGAGGAGCATTGCCGGTGCCGAAGGCGTACGCGACTCCCTGTACGATCTGTCCCAGATGCATCTTCTGCTCCAGAGAGAGTCATATTCTGCGCGTAAGTCGTTGACTATCTGGCTCTGCACGAGGTCTGCGTACTCCCTGCTGTTCATCCTGCTCTCTCCGTTCGGAAGAGTGGTCTTGCCGTCGGATTTCAATGTGTAGATGGCGAGGGTTCCCACGATCGAATCGTTAGGAGTGATTCCAGCATCGGAGTGGAATCCGAGCGAAAGGTCGACAGGAATCTTCTTGCCCTCCTTCTTGGACGGGTTCATCTCAGAGCCTCTGCTGATCCATTCCACCCAGTCGCCGCGAGACATAAAATCGTCCCTGTAGTCGTTTGTAAGCTCGTTCTGGCTGAAGATTTCAGGGTCGACGCCGGCCCATTGGAGCCAGTATCTCGCGCCCTCCGCCGATCTTGGAAGTCCGGATGTCTTCGGACCTTCCTCGCTGTTTCTCTTTCCTCGCGCGATGTTGCCCATTCCGCCTCCGAATCTCACAGCGTCGGCTGTCACGACGCTTCCTTTCTCATGTTCATATCCTGCGGGAGTCGTGCCGCTGAGGGTAACATATCCCTCCGAACCCTTGTCGAATTCGAATGTTCCGAGATATATCCATGTACCGCCTCCCATCTTCTGGTCGACGATGAATTCGTTCTTACCTCCGAGGTGATGGACTGTGTAATGTGCTGTAGATGTGCTCTTTGGAAGAGATTTGTAAGAGATGTAAACGGCATATTCGCCTCTTTCCGGAATTTCCGGCCTCCACTGGGCCTCGACCTTTGTCTTCGAACCGTACATCTCACAGTCGGCCACGCGTACCGAACCTGTGGTGAACGGATTCTCGACTCCTGTATAAAAAGGCTTCATGGCTGCAAAGCCTGCTCCGCCGTCCTTCCATTTGCCGCTTTCCTTGTAATATGCGGTTCCATATGCCTCGTCGATCACATCGAAATCAGCGATGACCTCGTTGATCTGAGTGTCCCTTTCCCTCGGCAGGATTACATATGCTCCCGCATTCTCAAGCATCGGCACAAGGTAGGGGAGAACGAAGCTTTGTGTGAACATATCCTCGACTGTCTGAAAGAGCTGAGGCCTCTGCCATATCCATCTTCCCATACCGTAGTCGAAGTAACGACCGTGGCTTTGCCATACCGCTATAGTCCTGTCAGTCAGTCCTTTATCAAACTCCATCCCGCCGAGTTCCCTTACCGGTCCATGCCATGTGGGGGCCTCTTCCACGGTAAATCTCGATGCTGCGGGCTTTCCGTTGAAATGGAGGGCGGAAGTCGGGAGCTGCTCGAGCTTGAGCTGTTTGCTGAATATGCTTCCGAGCTTGTACTTCCTGTATTTTTCGGGGAAACGGCTCTTGAGTTCGTCTCTGAACCACTGCGGCTCACCCTCTCTCCAAGGGAAATCTCCCAGAGACTCGGTGAAATAAAAATCCAGCACATCTCCGCGCTTCATGATGCTCTTTATCTTGAGCTTTCCGTGGTTGATGCTGTGTCTTTTCTTTATGAGTACGTCGAGGGAATCGCATACCGGTGCGAAGTCCTTGCTTATGGATTGGGCATATGAGCCGAAACTCAATGCCATGAGTGATGCTATCAGTAAAAGTTTTTTCATAGTATTGGTTAAAGCGCCTGCATGTCGTTGAGCTTCTTGTAGTAGCCGTCCAATGCAAGCAATTCGTCGTGGCGTCCCCTTTCCACTATCCTTCCTTCATGCATCACGCAGATTTCGTCAGCGTTCTTGATTGTCGAAAGACGGTGGGCGATGGCGATTGTGGTTCTTGATGAGGTAAGCCTGTCGAGGGCTTCCTGTACGATCTTCTCGGATTCGGTGTCGAGGGCTGATGTGGCCTCGTCAAGGATGAGCACAGGAGGGTTCTTGAGAATGGCCCTGGCTATGCTGATTCTCTGTCTCTGGCCGCCTGAGAGCTTGCTTCCGCGGTCGCCGATGTTGGTCATATAGCCTTCTTCCTTTTCCATGATGAAGTCATGGGCATTTGCAACCTTGGCCGCTTCGATAACCTGCTCCATTGTGGCGCCTTCCACTCCGAAAGCTATATTGTTGAAGATGGTGTCATTGAACAGGATGGCCTCCTGGTTTACGTTGCCGATGAGGCTTCTGAGGTCCTTGACGCGAAGGTTCCTGATGTCCGTACCGTCGAGGGTGATGCTTCCCTCAGATGCGTCGTAGTATCTCGGGATAAGGTCCACGAGGGTCGACTTTCCTGAGCCGGACTGGCCTACGAGAGCCACGGTCTTGCCTTTAGGAATCTCGATATCGATGTTGTGGAGAATCTCCTTTCCTTCTTCATAGCTGAATGACACGCCCTGGAAGCGGATCCTGTCGTTGAATCCGTTGATTTCTACAGGATTGGCGATCTCCTTGATATCGTTTTCCGCATTCATGATCTTGTCCACTCTCTCCATCGAAGCCAGACCCTTAGGGATGTTGTAGCTTGCCTTCGAGAACTCCTTGAGAGGGGCGAGGACGCTGTAGAGGATGGTCATGTAGAAGATGAATGTCGGAGCGTCGATCGGAGCTTTGTCGCTGAGGATAAGTGTACCTCCGAACCAGAGTACTATCATGATCATGATGGAGCCGAGAAGCTCGCTTACAGGGTGCGCAGATGCCTGTCTTACAGCGACTTTGGCAGATGCTTTCTTATACTGGTCGGCTGTGTTGAAGAACCTTTCCTTCATCTTGTCTTCCGCGATGAAGGCCTTGATCACGCGGAGGCCTCCGAGGGTCTCGTCAAGCTGGGCCATCGTTTCGCTCCATTTCTCCTGAGCTTCAAGCGATTTCCTCTTGAGTTTCTTTCCTATTGCGCTCATTCCCCATGCCATCGCAGGGACTACTGTTACGGTAAAGAGTGTGAGCTCCCAACTGAGGTATATCAAGGCTGAGAAATAGCAGATTATCAGGATAGGGTTCTTGATCAGCATGTCAAGCGAGCTGATGATCGATACCTCGATTTCTGTGACGTCACCGCTCATCCTTGCAATGATGTCTCCCTTCTTCTGCTTTGAGAAAAAGCCCATAGGGAGGCTCAGGAGCTTGTTGTAGACCATTGTCCTGATGTCTCTTACGATGCCGGTCCTGAGCGGAACCATGACGGCGGACGAGGCGAAGTAGCATCCTGTCTTGAGTACGGTTACTGCAGCGAATATGAGTCCGAGCAGAAGCAGGGCGGTAGATCCTCCGAACTTGTCGATGAGCTGGCTGACATAGTAGTAGAAGTTGTTCATTATCTGCTCCTTGGTCGGAGTTCCGCTCCATGGCATGAACTCATAGACGGTCGAATCCATCTCGAACAGGATGTTCAGGATAGGGATGAGAAGAGCAAATGAGAATATGTTGAATACCGCAGAAAACAGGTTCAGGATAACGGAACCTGCGAGATATTTCCTATATGGTGCGGCAAATCGCTTGAGTACTTTCCAGAATGCTTTCATAAACGGCAAATATACGAATATTTTCCGTTAAAGCATCTTCTCGATCCAATGATATATGAGATAAATCCTTTTCTTGAGCACGTCCATGTCGAGGGTACCGGCCTTGTCCCATGTCTTGTTTGTGTTCATGGTGATTCCCGATGTGAAAAGTATGGCCGGGATCCTGTTGTCGACGAAGACTCTCTGGTCCGAAAGACGGTAGAACATCTTGGTGAAATTCTCGCTTCCGTAGTATGTGAAACCGAGGTCGAGGTTGGTCTCGTACATGCTGTTGCAAGTGACGAGAAGATTGTCGTAAGAGTGTCTGAATGAGCTTCCTCCGAGCATGATGAGGAAGTCCTTCCTGCCCTCGTTGATCGGCTCGAGCGTGCTTCCGATCTGGTCGATGTTTACCATGAAAGCGATCTTGTCCTTGGTGATGGTCTTGCCGCTCTGAGGGTCCTTGAGCTCGCCCCTTCTGATGAGGTTCCATATGGCCTCCGATCCGGCCATGCTCATCTCCTTTCCGTCGAAGCCGATGAAGATGATGTTGTGGCGGTAATTTCGGCCGATCGATCTTGTGACGGTAAGCATTTCCGCAATGCTTGTCATGGCTACCGTACCTGATGCGTTGGCATCTGCTCCGTGGTATATCTTGCCGTCGAGGATTCCAAGGTGGTCGAAGTGGGCGCCGACGATTATGTATCTGTCATTCAGTTCTTTAGAAGAGCCTGGGAGCATGCCGATGACGTTTCTTCCGATAAGGTTTCCGCCCGCTGTGAAGCTTTTTGTCCATGTGTCTCCCATCTTTACAAGGCCTATCTCTTCGAACTTTCTCGCTACCCATGCTGCTGCCTCCGTTCCGCCCGGCGTTCCGAGTCCTCGTCCCTGGCAGAGAGAGTCCGAAAGGAAGCCGACCTGCATGCCGAGTCTTTCAGCCGTGATGATGTTGCGTGCCGGTACATGCATCTTCATCCATGAGTTCTGGGCATGGGTGCTGAAGCTGAAAAACAGGGCGACGATGGCCGCCAAGGTGACTTTGGTGTATTTTTTTATATTTTTTGTCTGCATGCGCGCGAGAAATGATTATATTTGTAAGTTGGCTTGAATGTGTTTTGACATTCAGGGCGCCAAAATTAGGAAAAAATCATCAACTGCTGAAATTATTTTGATTCATATGCATAAAGTTCTGAAGTTTCTTGCCGTGCTGATGCTGCTTGTTACAGCTGCATTGCAGGATCTTCATGCTCAGTACGATAAGGACATGTTCATGATGCGAGGCCGTCAGGCTCTCTCGGACGGAAAGTATGCCCTGGCTATCGAGAACTTCAATGTGCTCTCGCAGCTGGATACTGCCGATTACTGGACATTCTTCTTCAGAGGTATCGCCAAATACAACCTCGGCGACCTGCGAGGTGCCAAGACAGATTTCGACAGGTCTGTAAGGCTCAATCCCGTTTTCACCAACGGATATCATTATCGTGGCATCACCGAAAGCCGTTTCGGAAATTATGACGAGGCCTTGAACGACCTCCAGAAGGCCATAGACCTTCGTCCGGGCTATGAAGGACTGTACTTCAGCCGAGGAGTGACATACTTTCTTGCACAGCAGTTCGACAAGGCAATCAAGGACTTCGACAGGTACATAAGACGTGAGCCGAAGGATCCTTCCGCATATCTCAACAGAGGTGCCAGCTATCTCTTCCTCGGAGACACTCTCAAGGCCGTAAACGATTATAACAAAGCCATCAAGCTTGACCGCTTCGATCCGGAGGGATATGTCAGAAGAGGCCGTCTGTATGCGAGCCAAGGCGAACATGACCTTGCGATCGAGGATATGAACAAGGCCATCGAGCTGGATACGACCAACACGTTCGCTTATTTCAACAGGGCCTTGATGTATTATGAGCAGGAGAAGTACCAGCAGGCCATGACTGACCTCAACAGGGTGCTGGTGGACGAGCCTGGAAATGCCCTTACTCTTTACAACCGCGGTCTCATCAGTGCCCAGCTGGGTGCATATGAGGATGCCTTGAGCGATATGGACAGGGTGCTGAACATCAATCCTGAGAACGTCCTCGCATACTTCAACCGTGCTTCGATCTTCATTGAGATGGGCCAGTATCAGAATGCCCTTGAGGACTATGACAGGGCGATCGAGCTTTATCCGGACTTCGCGAAGGCCTATATGAACCGTTCGTATGTGAACAATCTCATGGGAAGGTACAAGGCTTCAAAGAGCGACTACGATACGGCTCAGAAGAAGGTTGCGGAATACAGGGCGAAGAATGTGTCCGACGCCGGATCGTTTGCCGATACGACCAAGAAGTACAGCTCTTTGCTGTCGCTCGATGCTGAGTTTGCGAAAAAGGACTTCAATGACGAGCTTCTGCAGCATCGTGACATAGATATCCGTCTGAGATCGTTCTACAAGTTCGTTCTGACAGGGGAGAAGGACAATACAAGCTATGCCCTTAACAGGCGATATGAGAATCCGCTTGTGGCAAGATTCGAGAATTCGGTTCCGGTCGGTCTGGATGTGATGAATGATGAGGTGGCATTGACAGCTGCCCAGCTCGCTCAGGTCGAGGCTGCAGGATGGTCGGAGCCGGTGACTCCGGAAAAGCTCTTCCTGAGGGCTCTGTATGACAGCAACGGCAAGCAGTTCAATTCTGCGATGAACTATTATACACAGGCCATAGAGAAGGCAGAGGATGAAGCTGCCGGCTATGATGCCTTGTATTCGGCTTTCTACCATATGAACAGAGGAGTCCTGCGTGCGGAGATGATCGAGTTCATTTCTTCGATCGAGAACAATGTGCAGGTGCTCGCGATGGATGACAGCGGCAATACCAGGGCCAGGGTGAGGGATCAGGTTGTGCGTCAGTATGACTATACCGATGCCATCGAGGATATGAAGAGGGTGGCGGAGCTTGTTCCGAACCTTCCTTATGCTTATTTCAACCTCGGAAACCTCTACTGTCTGTCTTCGGAGCATATCAATTCTATAGAAAATTATACTAAAGCCATCAGTCTGTATCCATATATGGGCGACGCTTATTTCAACAGAGGACTGGTCCTTATCTATTTGAAGGACAAGGAGAAAGGATGCATCGACCTGTCCCGTGCGGGTGAGCTGGGAGTTCAGGATGCGTATGGCGTGATCAAGAAATATTGCGAAGATGAAAATGAATAATCAGAAGATAAAGGCCATCATATTCGACATGGGAGGCGTTCTTGTCGACCTCGATATCGAGGATTGCAAGAGGGCTTTCAAGGAGTATCTTGGCTATGAAAAGATCGATGAGCTCATCGATCCATGCCACCAGAAGGGCATTTACGGCGATCTGGAGGAGGGAAAGCTCAGCGGGGATGAGTTCAGAAAGCTCGTTCTGGCGGAGTCTCGTCCGGGATCCGTCGCAGAAGATGTGGACAGGGCCATGTGGCACATACTTACCGGCATAGAGCCGTACAAGGCTCAGCTGCTGAAGAGGCTTTCCGAGTCGTATGACCTGTATCTGCTCAGCAACAACAATGAGGTATGCCTTCCGCGTTCGAGAGCGATGTTCGCTGAGGCGGGCACTCCGATGGAAACCTTGTTCAAGAAGTGCTTCTATTCGTTTGAAATGAAGGCTTTGAAGCCGTCAGAAGCATTCTACAAGGCTGTTGTGGCGGAGATCGGACTTCCTGCGGAGCAGATGTTCTTCATCGATGATTCGCAGAAGAATGTAGACGGTGCCATAGCGGCGGGACTCCCAGCTGTATATTATCAGCCGGGCACTGACCTTGAGGCATTGATCGAAAAGACTTTGGAGGGAGGCTGCTGATGGTAAAGTTCATGAGTCTTTCCAGCGGTAGCTGCGGCAACTGCTATTATCTCGGTACTGAGAATGGCGGCATCATCATCGATGCAGGCGTCAGCCTGAGACGTCTTAAGAAGGTGCTTCAGGAGTACGACCTTACGATGGATTCGTTTTCGGCTGTGCTTGTCACGCATGACCATCTCGACCATATCCGTCATCTGGGATCGTTCTGCAAGCGTCTTTCAAAGCCGGTATATACTGCTCCGGCCATCCATGATGCCCTTGCGCGCCATACATTTACGGCTCCTACCATTTCTCCGTGCAGGAGAGTCCTGGAGGAAGGTGAGTGGAACGATGTCGCGGGCATGAAGGTGAGATACTTCATCGTGCCTCACGATGCAACGCAGACAGTAGGCTATGCCATTGAGGTTGAGGATCATAAGTTTGTGATAATGACCGATATAGGCAGAATGACGGATGAGGCTGTGGAGTTTGCGAAGCAGGCCGATACAGTCGTGGTGGAGTCCAACTACGATATGGACATGTTGATGAGAGGTCCATATACATATGAGCTGAAGATGCGAATTGTCCAGGGCTGCGGCCATTTGAGCAATGACGAGTGCGCGAGTGCGATCAAGCGTTTCTGGCATCCTGGACTGAGGAACATATTCCTGTGTCATCTGAGCGAGAACAACAATACGCACGATCTTGCGTACAGGTGTTCGCATGAGGCTTTGATGGAGCTTGGAGTTCCTAAGGGCACTGTGGCTCTCCGATGTCTGCCGAGACAGTATCCTTCGCAGATGTATACTTTGTAAATTAATTTTAAAACCGCATAGATTATGAAACTGAACAGATTTTTCATGATTGCAGCTGCTGTGGCGGCCTTTGCATCATGCAGCACATCTCCAAAGGTGGCTCCGGCGATTCCGCAGGACAAGGAGATCGAGGCAAAGATCGAAAAGATTCTTAAGAAGATGACTCTCGAGGAGAAGATCGGACAGATGACTCAGATTGCAGTAACATCAGTTGCCGGCCGTGGTGTTGACCTTACTGCGGCAGGTGATTCTATCATCAGGACATATAAGGTAGGTTCCATCCTCAATACACCAGGTGATATCGCGCAGACTCCTGAAGACTATAACAAGCTCGTGAAGGAACTCAACCGCATATCTATGGAAGAGATGGGCATCCCATGCCTCTATGGTCTTGACCATATCCACGGTACATCATATGTGCTCGGTGGCGTCCTTTTCCCACAGGAGATCGGTATCGCCGCTACGTTCAACCGTGACCATGCATATAATATGGGTAAGGTGACAGCTTATGAGAGCCGTGCAGCTAATGTTCCTTGGACATTCTCTCCGACAATGGACCTTGGAAGAAATCCGGAATGGCCACGTATGTGGGAGAGCTTTGGTGAGGATACATATGTGAATGCAGAGATGGCTGTGGCTGAGGTAAAGGGTATGCAGGGTGATGATCCTAATCATGTCGGCCCTTACGGTATCGCAGCTTGTGCAAAGCATTTCATGGGATATGGAGTGCCTGTGACCGGTCAGGACAGAACTCCGTCTTCAATCGCTGCTTCTGAGCTTCGTGAGAAGCATTTCGAGCCATTCAAGGAGGCTATGCAGGCAGGTGCGCTTTCTATCATGGTGAACTCTGCAAGCAACAACGGAATGCCTTTCCACTGCAACACAGAGCTTCTTACAAAGTGGGTTAAGGAGGAGCTTAACTGGGACGGTATGATCGTTACAGACTGGGCTGACATCAACAATCTCTATACTCGCGAGCGCGTGGCATCAAGCCTTAAGGAAGCCGTGAAGCTTTCTGTAAATGCCGGTATCGATATGTCTATGGTTCCATATAACTGCCAGTTTGCCATCGATCTCAAGGAACTTGTTGAGGAGGGTGAAGTGTCTATGGAGCGTATTGATGACGCTGTCCGTCGCGTTCTCCGCCTGAAGTTCCGTCTCGGTCTCTTCGACCAGCCTGATACAAAGCTTGAGGACTATCCTGAGTTCGGTGGCGAGGCTCATGCGAAGCTTGCTTATGAGGCTGCACTTGAGGCTGAGGTACTTCTCAAGAACAACGGCATCCTTCCTCTCCGCAAGGATCTCCGTATCCTCGTTACTGGCCCTAACGCTCATTCTGTCAGAACATTGAACGGCGGATGGTCATATACATGGCAGGGACATGGCGGATCGATTCCTCAGTTCACAGAGAAGTACAATACTATCTACGAGGCACTCGACGCTAAGTTTGACAATGTTACATATGTTCCAGGCGTAGAGTACGATCTCATGAGCCCTAACTGGAAGTTCGATGAGACTACAAGCCTTAAGGAGGCTGTTGCTGCTGCCCGCAAGTCTGACGTGATCATCGCATGTATCGGTGAGAACACATATTGCGAGACTCCGGGTAACGACAATGATCTCAGCCTTTCAGAAAATCAGAAGAAGCTCGTTGAGGCTCTTGCAGCTACAGGTCGTCCTATCGTCCTTGTGCTCAATGAGGGCCGTCCTCGTATCATCAACGATATCGAGCCTCTTGCTACAGCTGTAGTTGACATCCTTCTTCCTGGTAACTATGGTGCTGATGCTCTTGCAAGCCTTCTTGCAGGTGAGGAAAACTTCAGCGGAAAGCTTCCTTTCACATATCCTAAGTACACAAACAAGTTCGCAGTATACGATTACAAGCCGTCAGAGAACCAGGGTACAATGGCAGGTGCATACAACTACAATGCTGTCATGGATGTTCAGTGGCCTTTCGGACATGGTCTGAGCTATACTACATTCGCGTACTCGAACATGACCGTATCTCAGACATCTTTCGATGCTGACGATGTTCTCAAGGTGACTGTGGACGTTACAAACACAGGTGATGTAGCAGGTAAGGAGAGCGTTCTTCTCTTCTCAAGCGATATCTACGCAAGCTCTACACCTGACGTACGTCGTCTCCGTGCATTCGATAAGGTCGAACTTGCTCCGGGCGAAACAAAGACTGTTGAGCTTGAAGTTACAGCCAAGGATCTTGCATTCGTGAACTATTACGGCAAGTGGACTCTCGAGGCTGGTGATTTCGCACTCTCTGCAGGCGATCAGAACCTTATGATCAACTGTACAGAGACTGTCGTATGGGATGAGCCAAATATTGACTAAGACATATCATGAAGGTACAGATAGTGAATAAGTCGTCATATCCTACTCCGGCATATGCGACAGAAAAGTCTGCAGGAATGGACCTGAAGGCTGACATTACTGAACCGGTTACACTTGGACCTCTGGAGAGGGCGATGATTCCTACGGGACTTTTCATCGCTCTCCCGGACGGTACTGAAGCTCAGATCAGACCTCGCAGCGGCCTTGCTGCAAAGTTCGGAATCTCGGTCCTGAACTCTCCCGGAACGATCGATGCCGATTACAGGGGAGAAATCAAGGTTATCCTTGTGAATCTTTCGAATGAGCCTTTTGTCGTGAATCCGGGTGAAAGGATCGCCCAGATGGTCGTGGCTCGTTATGAGAAGGTCGAGTGGGACGAGGTAGAGGTGCTGGATGAGACTGAACGTGGAGCTGGTGGTTTCGGTTCTACTGGACGATAAATAATATGGAAATAATATCAATCTACAATAAATTCAAGCAGTGCGGCGTCGTTACTACCGACAGCCGCACTTTGCGAGGTGGCGAGATGTTCTTCGCTCTCAAGGGTGAGAACTTCGATGGAAATGAATATGCTCTGAAGGCTCTTGAGGCTGGAGCTGCATACGCTGTGGTAAACAAGGATTCATCGGCCGGCGCAATCGATGATCCTCGTCTCATCAAGGTCGAGGATACGCTCAAGACTCTTCAGGAGCTTGCACGCTGGCATAGGTCCATGACTATCGTTGACGGCAAACCGTTGACTGTCATTGCCTTGACAGGTACGAACGGTAAGACTACCACAAAGGAGCTTATCCGTGAGGTCTTGTCTGTGAAGTACAGAGTGACTGCAACGGAAGGCAATCTGAACAACAGCATCGGAGTGCCGCTTACCCTCTTGAAGATCAATTCCGAGACTCAGCTTGCAGTCGTCGAGATGGGTGCGAGCCATCCGGGGGACATCAAGGAGCTCGTCGATATCGCCCTTCCTAACTATGGACTGATTACAAATGTAGGAAAGGCTCATCTTCTGGGTTTTGGAAGTTTCGATGGAGTCAAGGCTACCAAGGGAGAGCTTTATGACTATCTTCGCCGTACTGCAGACAGGGCGTTCATCAATGTGGACAATCCGCATCTTTGTCAGATGGCTTCAGAGCGCAATATGCAACATGATACCGAACGATCATATTCGCTCCTTTTGCCTTATGGCCTTGATTATCAGGGAGCTGAGGTCCTTGCGTCCGATGCGGAACATCCGTTCCTCCGTATCAGGCTTGACGGTACGGTCATCGAGACAAATCTTGTGGGTTCGTACAATGCCGATAACGTGATGGCGGCGATCGCAGTTGGAAAGCAGTTCGGGGTCTCTTTCGAAGAGGCTGTGGCTGCTATTTCAGCATATGTACCTGCAAACAAACGTTCGCAGATGACCAAGACCGAGCGCAATACATTGATCGTGGATGCGTACAATGCCAATCCTACCAGCATGGCTGCGGCTCTTGAAAACTTCTCGAATGTGTCTGCGGAGCAGAAGGTAGCTCTTCTCGGAGATATGCTCGAGCTTGGCTCAGAGTCTCTGTCTGAGCACGTTACAGCTATCCGTTCTGCATGTTCGCGCGGACTTTCGATGATATGTTTTGTTGGAAAGGAATTTCAGGCTGCTTCGGCTGAGGTACCTGCCGATATGCTCGCAAATGCCCGTTTCTTTGCGACATCAGATGAACTTGCGACATTCCTTGGTGAGAATCCGCTTTCGGGTGCTGTGGTCCTTATAAAGGGATCGCGCGGCACACGTATGGAAAATGTGATTCCTGCCCTTTAGCGGATCTTACTGCATGCAAAAGAGGCAAGGCGGGCGAAGATGTAACCGGCGATGGAGCCGATGATGATGCCGACGATTACGTCGCCGAGGTAATGCTTGCCGACGAAGATACGGCTTATTGCGACCATCGTTGCCCAGAAGAACATCCATCCGCCATATGCCTTGAGCCATTTAGGCATCGTTGCGCCTCCATTGGCAAGGCATCTTTTCATTCCGATGAATGTGCAGAACGCAAGTCCGAATGAGTTTGCGGAATGGGCTGAGAAGAAGCTGTATCCGCCTCCTTTTTCAAGGACATTGAGTCCGTGAGCGATCATGAATTCGTCGTGTAGAGGCCTTATTCGGCCGACTGCATGCTTGACGATGTTGGATACCTGGTCGCAGAATCCGAAGGTTAGAAGGGCCCCGGCAAGCACGATGAGGCCTCTTTTCCAACCTAACTTCCATATGAGAAGTGCGATTATCGCAGCATACATAGGTGCCCAGACCAGCTTGTCTGAGAAGAACTGCCAGATTGGGTCTGTGATAAAAGAATCCCAGCTGTTGATCTCGAGGGTCAACAGCTGGTCTGCTTTATGAACTTCGTTCCAGAACATTAGTCTATTACCTGTTCATTATCATCTCCAGGGAAGAGGACTACGGCCTGTTCTTCAGGTTCAATGTCCTTTTGCAGTGAGGCCCAAAGCATGTCCTTGAGCTCCTTGATGCCTTCCTGTGTGAATGATGAAATGAATACGTGAGGAATATCATCAGGAAGCTGTTCTGCGATCTCGCTTTTGAGCTGGTCGTCAAGCATGTCCGACTTTGTGATGGCAAGTACGCGGTCTTTCACGAGAAGCTCCGGATTGTATTCGCGAAGCTCGTTAAGAAGCACTTCATAGCCTTCCCTGATGTCGTCCTGGTCTGCTGCAACCATGAACAGAAGGATAGAGTTACGCTCGATGTGCCTGAGGAATCGCATTCCGATGCCTTTTCCTTCATGAGCTCCTTCGATGATTCCCGGGATGTCGGCCATTACGAAGGACTTGTCGTCGTAATAGCTTACAATGCCGAGGTTCGGCTCAAGAGTGGTGAAAGGGTAGTCAGCGATCTTAGGACGTGCTGCCGATACTGTCGACAGGAGGGTAGATTTTCCTGCGTTAGGGAAACCTACGAGTCCGACGTCAGCAAGGAGCTTGAGTTCAAGGATGAACCAGCCTTCCTCAAAAGGCTCTCCCGGCTGCGAGTAACGCGGTGTCTGGTTGGTAGCTGTCTTGAAGTTGTTGTTTCCAAGACCTCCTCGGCCTCCCTTTACAAGGATCCTCTCCTCGTATGGCTCAACGAGCTCGAAGAGTATCTCCCTTGTTTCTGCGTCTCTTGCTACGGTTCCGAGCGGAACGTCGAGGTAGATGTCCTCACCGTTCTTTCCTTTCTGAAGCTGGCCGCTTCCCGCACCTCCGTGCTCTGCCATGATATGCTTGCGGTATTTGAGGTGAATCAGCGTCCAGAACTGCGGATTCGCCCTCAGTATGATATGTCCGCCTCGTCCTCCGTCACCGCCGTCAGGACCTCCCTTAGGGACGTATTTCTCCCTCCTCATGTGCGTAGATCCCGCACCTCCATTGCCGGAACGGCAATAGATCTTTACATAGTCTATGAAATTCGAATCCGCCATATTTGATTGTTAGAATTTGTCCATTACCGAGAAGATGCGCTCCTGCACTTCTTCGATTGTGCCGCATCCGTCGATCTCGTGATACTTCTCAACCTTGCCGTAGTACTCGATGAGAGGCTCTGTCTGGTTGTGGTATGTAACGATGCGGTTGTTGATGATCTCCTCGCTTGCGTCGTCAGCGCGGCCTTCCTTAAGTGCGCGGCCCTTGATGCGCTCCATGATCATAGCGTCAGGAATCATGATTGATACGGTTGCAGTCACAGTCTCTCCTGTCTTTGCAAGGATCTGGTCGAGAGCCTCAGCCTGAGGGAGTGTGCGTGGGAATCCGTCGAGGAGGAATCCGTCAACGCCTGTAACAGTCTTGAACTCGCTTTCGATCATACCCTCTACCACTTCGTCCGGAACGAGGCATCCATTCTCGATGAGAGCCTTTGCCTGGAGTCCGAGCTCTGTACCGGCAGCGATCTCCTTGCGGAGAAGAGCACCTGTAGAAATGTGGTGGAGATTGTACTTTTCAACCATTGCTGTGGCCTGAGTGCCTTTTCCTGCACCTGGAGGGCCGAATAAGATGTAGTATTTCATATTTGTAATGTTATTCGTCAAGAACATAGATATCCTTAAGGTTGCGTCCGAGCTCATCGTAGTCAAGTCCGAATCCCACGATGAAATCGTTAGGGATCTCCATGGCTACATAGTCGAGAACGACGTCCTTCTTATATGCGTCAGGCTTGAGAAGAAGGGTGCAGATACGTGACTCTGAAGCACCGTGATCAGCAAGAATCTGCTTGAGCTCGACGATTGTGTTGCCGGAATCGACGATGTCTTCTACGACGATGACTCTTCTTCCTGTGAGGTCCGCTGTGAGTCCCATTGCCTGCTTTACCCTGCCTGTGGTGTTGGTGCCCTCATAGGATGTCAGCTTTATCGATACTGTCTGGCAGTTGAAGTTGAGCCTTTTCATGAGCTCGCCCATGAACATGATGGATCCGTTAAGGACGCAGAGCAGTACAGGTACATCTTCGCAGCCTTCGAAATCATGATTGATCTTGACAGCGACATCGTCAATTGCGCTCATGATCCTGTCGTTAGGGATGAACGTGCGGAATGTCTTGTCGTATAATTTGACCTTTTGCATAGTATGAATGTTATTCAATCTTACAAATTTATGACAAACCTTTCAAAAAAAGAAAAATCTGCAGTTGTTTTTGTGAAAAACAACGCCTTTGAATGCATGGAGCCGTATTTTTGTCTGAAACGACGTGAAAGCTATGAGGCGTATTGGAATGATAATGTTTTTCTGTCTTGCACTGCATCCGGTCTCGGGGCAGCAGATCCCTGATCTGGAAGCGGTGATGAGGCTTACAGGTGCAGCATCTGTCGAGGATCTTGACCCTTATGAGGTGGAGCGGCTCGAGGATCTTCTGAGGACTCCTCTCCGTATAAATCAGGTGTCGTTGGCAAGACTGAAAGAGAGTGGACTTCTTACTCATTATCAGGCTGTTGCTCTGACGGATTACAGGTCGCGCCATGGTGATGTCCTGTCCTTTTCCGAACTTGCTGCAGTGGATGGATTCGGGAAGGATTTCGTGGAAAGGACAGCCCCTTTCATCTCATTGGAGAGCCGCTCTCTCCCCGGTAGTACAGAGAATTCCTCTGCTGCTTCGCATGAGGTTACCTTACGTACGTCATTGAAGGCACAGGAGCAGAATCTTTCCTCAGCATGTGGATTTAGATATCGCCTCGATGCGGCCGGAAGATTCAGCGCCGGGCTGGCTTTGTCAAAGACATATGAACAGCGTAAGATCAATCCCAAGGATATGTGTGTCGGTCTCAGATGGGATTTCAAACGTTATGGCGGGAAGGTTCTGGCAGGAGATTTCAATGCAAGATTCGGGCAGGGTCTGGCATTATGGAACGGCATGGGCCTTGGCGGGATCATATCACCTTCTGCCTTTATGAAAAGACCTTCTGGGCTAGGACAATCATCTTCATTTACAGGCAGTTATGCTATGAGGGGTTTTGCGGCGGATCTGTCTCTCGGACGCTTCAGGATATCTTCGCTTCTGGCTGTGAAACCGTCGGGAAAAGGCTTGACAGCCCTACCGGGATTGAATGTGACCTGGTATGGGAAAGAAGGCTCGGTCGGCCTTACCCATTATGCCGATCTGCGGACATCCTACCCGCGTCCTGCCGCGACGGATATGAAGACATCTGTGGATCTGGCCTTTTGTCATGACGGGGTCGATCTCTTCGGTGAATTTGCTTATGATTGGGTGAATTCTTCGGTAGCTGCTCTGTCCGGCATTGTCTTTCCTGCCGGAGAGAATCTTCGTTTTGCCGGCATGCTCAGATATTATCCGGCTGCATATGCACCTTTGCGGAGCGCTGCCGCAAAGAGCTTGACGAAATGCACGAACGAACATTCCGTATCATTGGCGGCCGAAGCTGCGGGAGAACGCCATTCTGTCGCTTTTTCGACTGACCTGGCATATCTGCCTGAGCCGAAGGATGACGGTCATCTCCATGATATGCAGCTCAAAGCCAATGCGGAATGGACGGTAATGGCGACGTCGGCTTTGAAGATCAGGCTACGTGCTTCCGAAAAGCTCCGTACGTGGGGCAGGAAGTACAGGACGGAGGCAAGGGCTGACTTTTCTTATGTCTCCGGGCCATGGACTACGACTCTCCGGCTGGATGCCGTACGCTCTGCGAAAACGGGTTTCCTGAGTTATTCCGAGGGATCGTACAAGACAGATAAAACGGCCTTGCACCTGCGTCTGGGGGGCTTTTTCATAGATGAATGGGATGACCGCATATATTCATATGAGCGTGATGCACCTGGCTCATTCAATGTGCCGGCGTATTATGGAAGGGGAGTGTGGACGGCCTTGGCCGGCAGCTGGAAATTTGCGAGGTGGGGAAGGATCTATTGCCGAGCCGGATATACGGGTTATCCTTTCATGGAAAAGAAAAAGCCCGGCAAAGCCGAGCTTAAACTTCAGTTGATGTTTGATATCTGATTATTTCTTCGGAATCTTGATCTTCATGCCAGGCTGTATCTTTGAGCTGCTGAGGCCGTTGAAGTTCATGATGTCCTGTGCGCTTACTCCAGGGTAGTTCTTTGCGATGCTGTAGAACGAGTCTCCGCTCTTGATCGTATATGTGGTGTAGTCGCCGGATGTCGATGCTGCAGGGGCTGATGATGAGGCTCCTGTGCTGTTGAGCTTGAGCTTCTGACCGACCTTGATGTTGTTGCTGGTCAGACCGTTCCACTGCTTGAGCTGGGCTACTGTCACTCCGTGTCTTGTCGCGATTCCTGAAAGCGTGTCTCCTGATTTTACGGTGTATGAACCTGTAGGAGTGCTGGTCTGGCTGGTTGAACTTGAAGATGTGGTCGATGTCGTGCTTGAAGAAGAACTTGTCGACGGCCCGCCACCCCTGTAGATCACGAGTCTCTGTCCGATGCTGATGTTGTTGCTCTTGAGGTTGTTCCATCTCTTGATCTGAGCTACGGTACATCTGTGTCTGCTTGCGATCCTTCCGAGATAGTCACCGCTCTTCACGCGATACACGATACGCTCGCCGTCAGTGCCATCCTTTATCTTCTTGATGGTGGTCGGATTGAAGAACTCATCATATTTATGTGTATATACCGAGTCTTCGTTCTCGATGAAGGCGTTAGTGTAGTTGTATGGAAGTCTGAGAATGTACTCCCTGCTGCTGCCCGGGATGATGTCGTGGGCGTACTGAGGGTTGAGGTTCTTGATCTCTTCGAGCGGTGCTCCTGTAAGCTCCGCCACCTGCTTGAGGTGCAGCTGCTTGGTGATCTTGAATGTGTCCACATGTACCGGCATCTCAACAGCCTCAGGCTTGATGCCGTGCTCCTTGTGGTATGTCATTGCGTAGAGGGCGCCGACGAATGCAGGCACATATCCTCTTGTCTCGCGTGGAAGGTATGGCCATATGTCCCAGAATGCACGCTTTCCACCGCTTCTGCGGATGGCTTTGTTCACATTTCCTGCGCCGCAGTTGTATGATGCGATCGCAAGGTTCCAGTCTCCGAAGATCTCATATGCGTCCTGGAGGTAGCGTGCAGCTGCGTCTGCAGCCTTCACAGGGTCAAGGCGCTCGTCCACGAATGAGTCGATATGAAGACCATACATCTTTGCGGTAGAGTACATGAACTGCCACATGCCCTTCGCTCCTGCTCTGGAAACTGCGAGCGGATTCATTGCAGACTCGATGATCGCCATAGCCTTCAGTTCTTCAGGAAGTCCGTGCTTGTTGAATGTCTCGTCAAAGATAGGCATGTAGTACTGGCAGAGACCGAGCATATGCGCCATCTTGGTCGGCATCTTCTCTGAGTAAAGGATGATGTAGTTCTTTACGATGTCGTTGTATGGAAGGCTGATGAATGAATTCATCTTCTTGAGCCTCTCGATGTACACCTCGTCAGGTACGTTCGATTCGAAACGTACAGAGTCCATGTCAAACTCTTCCAGACCTTCTTCTGAGGCCATCCTGTGGGCATACCAGATGTTGAGCAGACTGTCAGAGACATCGGCTGTGTAGTCCTCTGGTCTGAGAGATGTCGAGCTGTTGCCCTCATTACCTTCATAAAGTCCGAGAAGCTCTGTTGCTATACTGTCTGAATACTGGAGGTCAGCCTTATATCTCTCAAGTTCGATCCTGAGAGAGTCGAGCTCTTCCTTGAGCATCCTGTTTTCTGTCTTGATCTTAGATCTTAACTTGATCTTTCCGTCCTTTTTCAGGGCATTCTCTGCCATCGCAGGACTCGCAAGAAAAGCAGCCGCAAGCGCGACTGCAATGATTGTCTTTATCTTCATAGTTTTGTATTTGTCAGTTGAATCCGGGTCAGAAGGTAAATCCGATCCTCATTCCGATGGCTCCTGAATTTGAACCGTTGAAGGCAGGAGTGTGGAATGCATATTCGTTGTATGGGGATATCAATGCAGGAGCGACGTTCATTGTAAGGTCATCCGTAACTTCAAAGTCGTGCATGTAAGCAAAGACGTTGGCGTCTATGACTTGAAGCAGATATACGGCTGCTGTCGCAACGATCGAATAATCCCTGTATCTTCTGTATACATCCCTGTACCATTTTGCGGTTTCGGCGGAGATGGATTCGTTATATCCGCTGTCAGGGGTGGTAGCTTCGTTATGTATTCGTTTGAATCTCTGGTAGTTGAGGTTGTTCTTGATCAGGAAGTCGACAGAAACCATAAGTCCTCCCCAATAGATCGGAACCTTGTAAAGCTCGCCGTTGTAGATCTGTCCTAAACCCGGAAACAGCACGGAATATATTGTCGCTCTTCCCGGATCCGGCTCTCTCAAGGATCTGTAGCTGAGGACTCCGTCAAGCAGAGTAGCCCAGTACATGAGTCCAGCTCCAGCCATCAGCCATGTTCCTTTCTTCTTGGAAGCAAGGTCAAGTTCCGGAGCCTCAAAAGGGTACTGGAGGCCTTGAGCCTTGTATTTGTCCTCGAATTCCTTTCTTGCCGTCTCGAACTGGTCGTAGGCCTTTTTCGTCTTGTTGTACTTGTAGAGATAGTAGCCTCCGCTACCGGCCAATCCTCCGATTCCTCCGTAGACTATCGGCAGCTTCCAGTAGTCTCTGTTGTAGATCTGGGCTGCACCGGGGATGATCGCAGAACCGGCGAACATGGTTCCTATCTTGAGGGTGTTCTTATGCGCAAGGCCTCCGAAAAGTTCTCTGAAAGAGAATAGGGAAGTATCGGCAGTCGCGGTAGAGTCGACCTGGTCGTTATAGGTCTGACTGAACGCGTCTTCCTTAAACTGGGCCTCGCTTCTGACAGCGAATCCTGCAAGGCATACGATCGATGCGAGTATGTATCTGATCAGTTGTCTGTGCATCTCTGGATTTGTCAGGCTTAAAATTTAGAGTCCTCAAGCGCCTTGAGGAAGTTCCTTACCTCCTCGTCGGATCCGAAATGAATCGTCATCGATCCCTTTCCGTTTCCTGAACGCTTGATGCTTATGTTGTTTTCAAAATACTTGCCTACGATCTCAAGAACCTTGAAGTACTCGTCTGGAAGATCCTGCTCTTCCTGCGGTTCTGCCTTCTTCTGCTCAGTAAGCTTCTTGATCTTGTCCTCGAGCTGTCTTACTGAAAGATCCTCCTTGATCACAAGGTCGCAGAGGTATTCCTGAAGCTTGAGGTCGTCGACTCCAAGCAGAACTTTTGCATGGCCTACGCTGAGAAGGCCTACCTTAAGGTCGTGCTGGATTTTTGCCGGAAGCTTGAGAAGACGGAGATAGTTTGTGACTGACGCTCTCTTCTTTCCCACTCTCACAGCCATCTGCTCCTGTGTGAGGCTGCATTCTTCGATCAGTCTCTGATAACTCATGGCCACCTCGATAGGGTCGAGATTCTCGCGCTGGATGTTCTCCACGATCGCCATCTCGAGCATGCCCTGGTCATTGGTATCACGGATATATGCCGGAATCATATCCATTCCGGCGAGTCTGCAGGCTCTGAATCGGCGTTCTCCGCTGATGATCTGGTACCTGCCTTCGTCTTTTCTTCTTACAGTGATCGGCTGGATGAGTCCGAGTGTCCTTATCGAGTCTGCAAGCTCGTCAAGAGCCTCCTGGTCGAAGCTCATTCGAGGCTGGTAAGGGTTTGGTTCTATCATGTCGACCGGAATACGGAGAATGTCGGCTGTATCCTGGCTTGGCCTCTGTCCTACAACTTCCTTGTTGACATAGCCCACAGGCTGCCTGAGCGGTGCGAAATCCTTATCGCCGCTGAGCAATGCCCCAATTCCTTTTCCAAGTCCTCTCTGCTGTTTTGCCATCTTTTTTCTCTTTAGTTGTTTCTTGGGGTAAGACCGTTCTTCTCAAGCACTTCCTTTGCAAGATTGAGGTAGTTTGTCGTACCGTTGCATATCACGTCATACAGGATGATAGGCTTACCGTGCGAAGGTGCTTCGCTGAGGCGTATGTTTCTCTGTATGATTGTGTTGAATACCATATCCTTGAAGTGCTCGCGCAGTTCGTTGAGGACCTGGTTGTGTACCTTTGTCCTTCCGTCAAACATGGTAACGACGAATCCCTCGATAGTGAGGTCAGGGTTGACTCCGCTCTGGACAAGCCTGATGGTCTGAAGAAGCTTTCCGAGACCTTCAAGTGCGAAGAACTCCGGCTGAACAGGAATGATCACCGAATCCGCCGCTGTCAGCGAATTGACTGTAATGAGTCCGAGTGATGGCGAGCAGTCAATGACGATGAAGTCGTAATCATCCTTGATTGCAGCCAATGCATTCTTGAGCACGGACTCCCTGTGCTCGTCCTCGAGCATCTCGATTTCAGCTCCGACGAGATTGATGTGTGACGGAATCATGTGCAGGCCGGCGATTTCGGTCTGGATGAGCGTGTCACGGATATCTCTTTCGCCGATCATCACCTCGTAGAGTGTCCTCTTCTGGTCGTTGTCCGGAGAAAAGTTGAGTCCGGAGGTCGTGTTTGCCTGGGGATCTGCGTCAATGATGAGCACTTTCTTCTCCAGTACGGCAAGCGACGCGGCAAGGTTTATAGCGGTTGTGGTCTTACCCACACCGCCCTTCTGATTGGCTATTGCTATTACTTTTCCCATGTTCGTTTCTTTAAGGACATAATCTTGGCAAAATTACAAAATTTATTTCATACGTCGGCTTTAATTGTTACTTTTGTTGATAACTTCTTCGTAAGAAGAAAGGGACATTGTAATTAACTTGCTGGAAATCATGGGAATTTCGGATAATCAGGGCGTATGGTACGCTGTAGTCAACATATTTGCCGCTTCAAAGAAGGCTGCAGGCAAGTGGATGAAGGCAGAACAAAAGCTTAAGGCTGAAGGCGTCAGCTATGTCGAAGCTACTACGGGTCATCATGGAAATGCCAGGACATTGACACGTGAGGCATGTGCAAAAGGATTCAGGAAGTTCATTGCTGTAGGCGGTGATGGTACTGTCCATGATGTGCTGGAGGGGATAATGTTCTATCTTGAAGATACCGGGTCTGAGGCTTCGTTGTCGGACTTTACCCTTGCTGTGATCCCGGTCGGATCGGGCAATGACTGGATCAAGACGGCAGGTGTTCCGAATGATGTTGTAAAGGCAGCGTCTCTTTTCCGCAACGGCCGTATTTCACGTCAGGATGTGGTCAGGGTGAGTATCCTCGACCCTGAAGCTTTCCCCGAGGAAAAGGTCTTGAAGCTTTCGTTCATGGCCAATGTGGGAGGAGTCGGACTTGATGCAAGAGTATGCAAGATGGTGAACGCGGAGAAAAGACGTGGCAAGAGAGGCAAAGGGTTGTATGTCAGCGCGTTGCTCTATCATATCATCCACCGTGTCCCAGCATTTGCAAGGGTGGTCTGTGACGGACGGCAGGTCTTTGACGGCTCATACTTCTCAATGGCTTTCGGCATCGGTAAATATTCCGGAGGCGGAATGAGGCAGACTCCGGAAGCGGTGATGGACGACGGTCTCCTGGATATGACCATAATCCCTGAGCTTCCGCTAATGAAGATTGCGGTCGAGGCTCCGAAATTGTTTACCGGTAAGTTCATGACTGTGAAGGAACTGGTGACGTCACGCAGCCGTGAGATAATTGTCATTCCATATGATGAAGTCTTGCCGTGCGCCCATGTCTGCGGCGATCCGGTCGAGGTCGATGGAGAGGTTATCGGAAATGCTCCTGTAAAGTTCGATGTGCTTCCTTCGCAGCTGAATGTCCTGACTCTATGACGGGTCTACGTTTATCGTGATGTGACCGTCGTATTTCTGATTCTTTTCGAACTCTCTGATTATCGTTCTGACCGATTCCTTGTTGGCGGCGAGCTGTCTGTCTTTCTTGAGACTTAATCTGATGGTACGTATGTGCTGGTCGGCTATTTTGTCGACTACGGGTGCATATGGGCCTGTGACCGCTCCTCCGATGACCGGAGCTCCGGCAGGTTCGAAATTCTTCCTGAGGATGTTGCCCAATCTCATCGCCATCCTTTCCGCCCTGTCTTCGAAGGTGTCCTTTATTGTGATCTCTGTGATTCGGGAGTATGGAGGGAAGTTGAAGTCCTTTCTCTCCAACATCAACTCAATGTTCAGGCTTGAGACTTCGTTGTTTGCAATCTTTTGATATACAGGGTGTTCTGGCTGTGATGTCTGAATGACGAACAGTCCTTTACGCTCTCTTCTTCCGCACCTTCCCCTGAACTGTTCCAGAAGCTGGAGAGCCTTCTCGTCTGCTCTGAAATCCTGCATTCCGAGCAGCCCGTCAGCGGCAATCACAGCAACGAGGCTCAGATTGCTGAAGTCGAAACCTTTGGCTACGATCTGGGTGCCGATGAGTATGTCGATTTCTCCGTTGCTGAATCCCTTTATGGTTTTGGCTTCATATGCCTTGTTCTGGGCAGTGTCGCTGTCGAGTCTGGCGATGCGGGCATCAGGGAACAGGGCCGCTGCTTCCTCTTCGATCTTCTGCGTTCCTGCGCCGAGGTTTATAAGCGAACCGTTGCATTTCCTGCAGCTGCCTTTGTATGGCTCGCTGTAGCCGCAGTAGTGGCAGCGCATGCGTCCTTCCTTATGGTAGCTCAGGCTTACGTTGCAATGCGGACATCTGACGATTTCGCCGCAGCTGTCGCACTGCATTACCGGTGCCCATGATCTTCTTGAACGTAGAATCATCACCTGTCCGCCATCCTCCAATGTAGAGTTGATATGATCTATGAGCTTGCGGGAAAAGTTCCCGTTCATGCCTCTCTTCCGACGCTCTGCCTTTGTGTCAATTATCTCTATATCAGCATTTTCTGAGCCATGGAAACGTTCGTTCAATTCCACGAGAGCGTGCTTGCCGGTCTGGCAGTTGTATACTTCTTCAAGGGACGGAGTTGCCGATCCGAGGATTATGTCGCAGCCGTGGATGCGGTGCAGCATGAGAGCAGTATCGCGTCCGTTGTATCTTGGGGCAGGGGAGTCCTGCTTGTATGAATTGTCATGTTCCTCGTCTACGATGATAAGGCCGAGTCCGTTGTGCGGCAGAAAGAGGGATGATCGTGTTCCGAGCACGATGTAGCCTTCGCCGGTCTTTGCCGATTGTCTGATGACCTCTGCCGCGTTGCGTCTGCTGGCGGCGCTTTCGCCGGAGTGAAAAACTATCAGACGCTCACCGAAATATCTGTACAGACGGTCTTCCAGCTGGCGGCTCAGTGCGATTTCCGGTACAAGGTAGAGGACATTCCGGCCGGATGCCATTGCTTCACGAGCCAGTTTGGTATAGATCTCGGTCTTTCCTGAGCCGGTCACCCCATGCAGAAGCACAGGCATTCCATTTATGAATCCCTTCCTGATGCCATCATATGCCTTCTGTTGTGCTTCAGTCAGCTCAAGTCCCTTCTGCTCCTGTTCCACTGTCTTTGTGTCGTGGGACAGTGCAGTTCCCAGAGTCGCAGCCAAAGCCTCTTCGGCAAGTCGTATATCTTCCTTTATCTTGTCGATTTCGCTTGCATATGTGGCTTTGGACGAATCTTTTCTTGCCTTTGCGTGCTGCTCTTCTTTTTTTGTCAGTCTTGCTTTAAGCTTGCCGATCTTTCCTTCTATGCTTTCGATAAGTCTTTCCCTGCGCTCTCGTACCTTCGATCTCGCTGCTGCACGTGCCTCCTCCATGTTGACCTTTCCCGAAGGATAGGCAGCCTTGTAGACTTCTCCAGTGCTGCACAGGTAATATTGTGCGACGTTTCGCCATAATTCGATCTCCTGCGGCAGTACCCTGTCCATTTCTTTCTCGACATGGAGTATCGGCTTGATCTTGCCAGGATCTGTTTCCGGTGATATGCCCGTTGCGCTTACGACTCCTGAATATTCCTTGTTGGCAAATACGACCTTCACCCTGTCGCCGATCTCAACCTGGGAGATTCCTTCCGGCAGGGAATAGCATGGCTCCCACTCAAGCTTGAGCGGAAGGATGACAGATATGTAGTTTGCCTTGCACATAGGACTGCGAAGTTACCAAAACAATCTCAAAATCCCCGTCAGAACCGCCAAAAACCATAAAATTTGCAAAATTTTGATAAATTTGTGCAGAAAAATTTGCAGGTAAAGAAAAAATGCCTACCTTTGCAATCCCAAACAACAAAACTGGTGTCATAGCTCAGTTGGTAGAGCA
>JAZRQM010000077.1:0-5534 GCA_045649795.1 Candidatus Cryptobacteroides sp.
ATAATGTAGTTGTACCGGTAAGGTACAAATAAGGTACAAATCTCAGCGAATATCCATTAAAATGCATTAAAATTAAACAATAAGTCCATTACCGTAGGAGCAGGTAACGGACTCATTATGCGACAGATAGTGTTATATGTCATTATTTATTGATTATCAATTACTTTCCGATGCAAAAATTCCTAAAGATATTACCCAAAACCTCATCTGTCGAAATCTCTCCGACGATGCTGCCGAGGTGGTAGATTGCCTCGCGGATATCCTGGGCGGCGAGGTCGGTAGGGAGGCCGGCGGCGAGGCCTTCGCGGACGCGGAGGAGGGAAGCGCGGGCGTCACTGAGAGCCTGGACATGACGCTGGTTTGTGACAAGAGTTGTGTCGCTGTCGCCGAGAAGATCACGCTGTGATTCGGCCAGAACTGCTCTTAATACATCGATTCCGGCACCAGTTTTGGCTGAAATAGGGATGATTTTCACTGAGTCAGCCAATGTCCTGCTAATTCCTTTATTTTCAAGCTCGGAAACAATGAAGTTTGAAGTGCTAACATTTTTGTTAACGTCCGAAATGTCCGTTTTGTTGAGCAAAATTACCAGTTTCTGAGTCTCAAGCTGCACCTTCTCGATGATGGAACGGACGGTCTCGCAGGTGGTCTCGAAGTCGCGTGTGAGGTCGACCATTCCGAGTACGACCGAGGCTTCCAAGATCTTCTTGAACGTCCTTTCGATGCCTATCTTCTCGACGATTTCCGAGGTCTCGCGAAGACCTGCGGTGTCGATGAATCTGAACAGGACGCCGTCAATGTTCAAGGTCTCTTCGATGGTGTCGCGGGTCGTTCCGTGGACGTCGGAAACGATAGCACGGTCCTCTCCCAACAATGCATTCAGAAGTGTACTTTTTCCTGTATTTGTCGCACCTGCAATCGCGACCGGAACACCGTTCTTGATCGCGTTGCCCAGACGGAATGAATCTATAAGACGAGACACATGCGCAATGATGGCGGAGAGCAGTGAGTCGAGTCTGGACCTGTCAGCAAATTCGACTTCTTCCTCGCTGAAATCAAGCTCAAGCTCCATGAGGGAAACCAGTTCCAGAAGCTCTCCTCGCATGTCGCGAAGCTCTGAAGAAAAGCCTCCTTTCATCTGTTTGAAGGCGATGCGGTGGGCGGCTGCATTCTGCGACGCAATCACATCTGCAACAGCCTCAGCCTGAGCAAGGTCCATCTTTCCATTTAAATAAGCCCTTTGAGTGAATTCTCCCGGTTCTGCAGCCCTCGCTCCAGCCTCATAAAGCAGATTCATTATTGCTGATACTATGTACGAAGATGCATGGCATGAGATCTCTGCTGAGTTCTCGCCGGTATATGAATGAGGGGCGCGGAAAATGCTCACAACAACTTCGTCGATCACCTCGTCTGACCCTCCGTGGACAGTGCCGAATTTCAAAGTGTAACCTTTTGCGGATGATATTGTGCCGCGGCGGCAACGGACTACTTTATCGGCAACCTCCAACGCATCCGGGCCGCTGACCCTGATTACCGAAATTGCTCCTGTTCCAGGCACCGTTGCCGGTGCGCAAATCGTATCTTCGTTTCTTATGTACATTTCATGCAAGATTCTAATGCAAAAATAGAAATTAATTTGCTGAAAAACGCAGAAATTTTCCTATCTTCGCAAAGATTTACCTCGATCAACGAGGGTGAAACTGATAAACTGTAAACGGTAATCGCCATGTGTAAACGATCAACATCCGCTACATATCTGAGAGTGAACGCATTACAAGATAATGCACAGTCTTTCGTTTTCCCGTTTACTATTGCTGTCGGCCATTTTCTCTAATAGAGAAATGGTCTTTTTTTTATATACTGCAGAAGAAAATATAAATTAAAAACTGATATAGAATGAAACTTAAAGCAACACTTCGTCTGGAGAACGGCATGGAATTCCATGGCTGGTCGTTCGGATGTGCCAAGGCTGTCAGCGGAGAGGTGGTATTCAACACGTCTATGGTAGGTTACCCTGAGCAGCTGACAGATGCCACTTACAGCGGTCAGATTCTTTGTCTGACTTATCCTCTTATCGGCAATTACGGAGTTCCTTCTGAGGAGCTCGTGGCTGAGAATCTTACAAAGCATCTTGAGTCTGACAGGATTCATCCTAAGGGCCTTGTCATCTTTGACTATTGTGAGGATTACAGCAACTGGGAGGCTGAGAAGAGCCTTGAGCAGTGGATGAACGAGCAGGGACTTACAGGTATCTATGGCATTGATACAAGAGAGCTTACAAAGATTCTTCGTGATAAGGGTGCCATGAAGGGTTGCATCATTCCTGAAGGAGCGGAGAAACCGGCAGAGGCAACAGAGCCGACTCCGGCAGATGTATGCTGCAAGGAAGTGATCACATACAAGGCTCAGCCGGCTCAGGATGTGGAAAACATCAACGGCAGCAAGGCTGCGGTGACAGATGGAAAGAAGATCGTAGTTGTTGACCTCGGAGTCAAGCACAGCATCATCAGAGGCCTCATCGCAAGGGGAGCAGAGGTGATCAGAGTGCCGTTCGACTATGATTTCACAGGACTCGAGTATGACGGCGTTTATGTTTCAAACGGCCCTGGATGCACATGCAACTGTGAAAAGACAATAGAGAACATCAGGAAGGCTCTCGAAGGCAGCAAGCCTGTATTCGGTCTCGGACTGGGTTATCATCTCATCGCAAAGGCTGCAGGCTGCGAACTCGCAAGACTCGCTCGTCCCCACAGAAGTTCCAACCAGCCTGTACGCAAGGAAGGAACAAACCGTACATATATCTCGTCGCAGAATGTGTACCGTACAGTGAAGCCTGCAAGCATTCCTGCTGATTGGGCAGTATATTTCACCAACCTCAATGATGGTGCTATCGACGGTCTCCGCCATAAGACAAAGCCGTTCATCGGACTCAACTTCGCACCTGAGGTATGCGTAGGACTTACAGAGAACATTACCCCACTTGACGAATTCATCAGCAAACTCTAAGATTATGATTGACAACAGCATAAAGAAAGTGGTAGTGCTCGGTTCGGGAGCACTCAAGATCGGTCAGGCCGGAGAGTTTGACTATTCTGGATCTCAGGCCCTCAAGGCTTTGAAGGAGGAAGGCATCGAGACCATCCTCATCAACCCGAATATCGCGACAGTGCAGACTTCAGAGCAGGTAGCGGATAAGGTATATTTCCTTCCTGTCACTGCGTATTTCGTTGAGAAAGTCATTCAGAAGGAAGCCCCTCAGGGTATCCTCCTTGCGTTCGGTGGACAGACAGCCCTGAACTGTGGTGTGGATCTTTATGAGGCCGGAATTCTTGATAAATATAATGTAAAGGTACTCGGTACTCCTGTTCAGGCTATCATGGACACTGAGGACCGCGAGCTCTTCAATGAGAAACTTGCCGAGATCAATGTAAAGACCATCAAGTCTCACGCTGTAGAGACTATCGAGGATGCAAAGAAGGCGGCAGAGGAACTCGGATATCCGGTGATTGTCCGTGCTGCATACGCTCTCGGTGGTCTTGGATCAGGTTTCTGTAACAATGAGGAAGAACTCGTTACCCTTTGCGAAAGTTCATTCTCATTCTCGCCTCAGGTACTCGTCGAGAAGTCTCTCAAGGGCTGGAAGGAGATTGAGTACGAGGTGATGCGCGACCGTTATGACAACTGTATCGCCATCTGTAACATGGAGAACTTCGACCCGCTTGGAATCCATACCGGTGAGTCAATCGTGGTTGCCCCTACTCAGACCCTCAGCGCTAAGGAGTGTCAGTTCCTGCACGACCTTGCGATCAAGATGGTCCGTCATATCGGCATCGTGGGTGAGTGTAATGTGCAGTATGCATACGACACTGACTCAATGGAATATTATGTGATCGAGATGAATGCGCGTCTCAGCCGTTCATCCGCACTTGCTTCAAAGGCTACAGGATTCCCTATCGCATTCGTTGCTGCCAAGGTTGGCCTTGGATATGGACTCTTCGACATCAAGAACTCAGTAACAAAGCAGACTCCAGCATTCTTCGAGCCAGCTCTTGACTACGTGGTTGCGAAGATTCCACGTTGGGACCTCTCGAAGTTCACAGGTGTATCACGTAAGATCGGTTCATCTATGAAGTCTGTCGGTGAGGTTATGTCTCTCGGACGTAACTTCGAGGAGATCATCCAGAAGGGTCTTCGTATGATCGGTCAGGGTGCAAACGGATTCGTAGGCAACAAGGATATCAAGGTAGACGATATCGATCAGGCTCTCAACGAACCTACTGACAACCGTATCTTCGTGATTTCCAAGGCTATGCAGGCAGGATATACTGTTGATCAGATCCATGCCCTTACCAAGATCGACAAGTGGTTCCTCAATAAGCTCCAGGGTATCGTCGACACTCATAAGGAGATGCGTCAGTATGACAATTGCGAGCAGATGCCTCTCGAGCTCCTCAAGAAGGCTAAGGTTCAGGGATTCTCTGACGTTCAGGTTGCCAATGCTCTTTATAAAGGTATGGACAGCGAAATGGCTGAGGATATCGTCCGTACATTCCGTAAGGCTCACGGCATCGTGCCATGCGTGAAGCAGATCGATACTCTCGCAGCTGAGTACCCTGCAGCAACCAATTATCTCTACCTTACATACGGAGGTAACTTCAATGACGTTCAGTACAAGCACGATAAGAACTCTGTAATCGTCCTCGGATCAGGTGCTTACCGTATCGGTAGCTCTGTAGAGTTCGACTGGTGTTCTGTAAATGCTCTCCAGACAATCCGCAACCAGGGATACAGGGGAGTAATGATCAACTACAACCCTGAGACTGTATCGACCGACTACGATATGTGTGACCGTCTCTACTTCGACGAGCTCACATTCGAGCGTGTCATGGATATCCATGACCTTGAAAATCCGCATGGAACTGTAGTTTCTGTGGGAGGTCAGATTCCAAATAACCTCGCTCTCCGTCTCGATCAGAACAAGGTAAACATCCTCGGAACAAAGGCTACATCTATCGACAAGGCTGAGGACCGTCATAAGTTCTCGTCTATCGTGGATGCTCTCGGAATCGACCAGCCTAAGTGGAAGGAGCTTACAAACTTCGACGAGGTGGATCAGTTCATCGATCAGGTAGGATTCCCTGTTCTCGTACGTCCTTCATACGTGCTTTCTGGTGCAGCCATGAACGTATGTTACAACCATGAGGAGCTTCGCAACTTCCTCGGTCTTGCCGCGGAAGTGTCTGAGAAACATCCTGTTGTGATGTCTGAGTTCATGCAGCGCTGCAAGGAGATCGAGTTCGACGCAGTTGCTGACGGCGGTGAGGTTATCGCTTATGCAATCACTGAGCATGTAGAGTACACCGGGGTTCACTCAGGTGACGCTACAATCCAGTCCCCTCCTCAGAAGCTTTATGTAGAGACTGTCCGTCGCATCAAGAAGATCGCTAAGAAGAACGCTACAGCGCTCGAGATTACAGGTCCATTCAACATCCAGTACCTTGCTAAGGATAACTACATCAAGGTGATCGAGTGTA
>JAZRQM010000078.1:0-11667 GCA_045649795.1 Candidatus Cryptobacteroides sp.
TAGCGTTCATCCTGAGCCAGGATCAAACTCTTCATTGTATAATATCTTATATAATTCTTAGCTTGTCACTGACACTTCTAATTTCAAAAGAAATTAACGCTTCTCGATAAATTGTATTTTCTCGGTACTTGCTTCTTGTACTTTCCTTCAATCTTTTCAATGAACTTTTTGTGCCGTTTGAGATACCGTTGTTTCTCAAATGGGCTGCAAAGATACGGACATTTTTTTAATCTCCAAATATTTTTCATATTTTTTTCAATATTTTTTCTACTTTTGCCAAAGAAATCGTGTTTTAACACCTAAAAACGGCTCAAAATGGCAAGTTTGTGGCAAATATTCCTTGTTTTCGCTAAGATCGGAGCTTTCACTATCGGAGGAGGCATACCGATGATTGCCGCCATAAAAAGCGAGCTCGTCGAAAGAAAATGGTTGAATGAAGAAGACTTTGTAGACATTATCACGCTCGCCCAGACCGCGCCCGGCCTTTTCGCAGTAAACATATCCATACTTACCGGCCATAAACTGCGCGGCACCAAAGGCAGCGTCGTCGCTACCATAGCAAGCTGCCTGCCTCCCTTCCTGATCATTCTTCTCGTAGCAATGTTCTTTACGGAATTCAAAGATAACGAGTATGTCCTCAAGGCATTCAAGGGAATCCGTCCGGTAGTGGTAGGACTGATCGGAGTTCCTATGATAGATATGATAAAGGCGACCAAGATGAGATGGTGGTCATGGATAGTGGTAGCACTCTCACTGACCCTCGTATGTTTCCTCAAGGTTTCTCCTATATATATATTGATATGTGTCATCGTCATTGCGGCCTTCATCAGCTGGCATAACAACAAGAAAAGCGTATGATATTCCTTGAATTATTCACTACCTTTTTTGTAATCGGCATGTTCACCATCGGAGGCGGATATGCCATGCTTTCGCTGATACAGAACAAGGTAGTCACCGTACACGGATGGCTGGACGAAGTGACATTCACCGACATCGTGGCCATTTCGCAGATGACCCCGGGTCCGATAGGAATCAATTCAGCCACATACGTGGGATATGAGGTCCTCCTCAAGTCCGGAGCCTCGGAATTCCTTTGCATACTTGGCTCATTCACAGCCACTTTCGCAGTAGTACTCCCCTCATTCATAATAGTCCTGTCAATATGTAAGGTATATGACAAATGGAAGGACCACTATATGTTCAAGGGAGTTATGACAGGACTCAAGCCGGCTGTTCTGGGACTTATCGGAACTGCGGCGGTCGGGCTTGCAACCCCGGACAACTTCATAGACTGGAAAAGCTACGTTATCTGTCTGCTGACATTCATCGCATTGCTTTTCAAGAAACTTGGTCCATTCTCGGCCATCGGGCTGGGAGCTTTAGCCGGACTGTTATTATATTAGAAAATCCGTCATGAACTGGCTTATTGAAATATTTACCGAACAGACATTCATACAGGCGACACTCATCCTGTCGCTGATATGCGCCGTCGGCCTGGCGCTCGGACAGATCAAAGTCAAAGGCATATCGCTCGGCGTCACATTCGTTTTCTTCGCAGGTATCGCAGCAGGTCACTTCGGCCTGAAGGTGAATCCGGACATGCTCACCATGATCCAGAACTTCGGACTCATACTTTTCATCTACGCATTGGGTGTACAGGTCGGTCCGGGATTCTTCTCATCTTTCAAGCATGGAGGAGTAAAACTGAACCTCCTTGCCGTACTTCTTATGGTCGTCGGTACAGCAATGGCCATCGTAATACACTGGACATCAGGCATTTCCCTCGGAGATACCATGGGTCTTCTATCTGGAGCCGTAACAAACACCCCTATGCTCGGTGCAGCCCAGCAGGCACTCCTCCAGATCAATCCTGAGGATGTGGAAGGAGCGAACAACATGGCGATGGCATGCGCAGTCGGCTATCCTTTCGGACTCATCGGAATGATCCTCTGCGTGATATTCCTCAGAGGGATCCTCGGCAAAAAAGGCAAAAAGCATCAGGATACATCTTCTGACAACACATTCGTAGCTGAGTATCAGGTCAGCAATCCGGCTATATTCGGAAAGACCATCATGGATATCAGGAAGAACGCAGACTGTCATTTCGTGATATCCAGGATATGGAAGGATGAAAAAGTCATAATCCCGACATCGGAGACCATCATAGAGGAAAACGAGCACCTTCTCGTAATATCGAGCAAGAACGACATAGAAAAGGTTAAATGTCTTTTCGGACATAAAGAGGACGTCGACTGGAACAAGAAGGGCATAGATTGGAACGCAATCGACAGCCAGCTCGTATCACGCAAGGTCCTTGTGACAAAGCCCGAACTCAACGGAGTGAAGCTTGGATCCCTCAAGCTCCGAAATTCATACGGAATAAACATCACACGAGTAAACAGAGCCGGCATAGACCTTCTTCCTTCACGCTCCCTCCGCCTCCAGCTCGGAGACAAGCTCACAATCGTAGGAGAATCAAGGTCAGTCGAAAATGTAAGTACCATACTCGGAAACCAAGCCAAGGAGCTGAGCAATCCGAACCTGTTCGCGATATTCGTCGGCATCGTGCTGGGTCTCGTGCTCGGAAGCATTCCTCTGGCATTCCCAGGCATGAGCATGCCGGTCAAGCTCGGCATCGCAGGAGGTCCTATCATCACTGGACTTCTCATGGGCGCCTTCGGTCCGCGCCTCCACCTGTCTATCTACATGAGCCGCAGCGCCAATCTCATGCTCAGGCAGCTCGGTCTTACCATTTATCTGGCAGGGCTCGGTCTGAGCGCAGGAGCAGGATTCTTTGACACTGTCTTCAGCGCAGAAGGACTCAAATGGGTTCTTGTCAGCTTCTCTCTTGCAACAGTCCCTGTAATCCTTACAGCACTGGCTGCAGCAAAGTTATTCAAGACAGACTATGCCGACAACATCGGTATGCTGTGCGGAAGCATGGCAAATCCTTTCGCTCTTGATTTTGCAGATCCTTCAGGCGAAGGAGACGACCCTGCCGTGGCATATGCAACAGTCTACCCTGCCAGCATTTTCCTCAGGGTCATCTCGGCTCAGGTAATCATGTTGCTTCTCGCATAGGCAGTTGGTTATCTCGGGGTTATTTCATATATTCGCGAGATAAACCACTAACCATTGCACAATGAAGAAAAGCATGATCCTATCGGCCGTAGCAGCCGCTTTCATCGCATGTACACCAGTTGCTGAAAACTCGATCAGCGTAGTCCCATTCCCTAACGAAGTCAATATGAAATCCGGCACATTCGATGCAGCCGGAGCGGCCTTCCATTACTCATCCGAAATGGATGAAGGATCTGTCGCACTCGTAGAAGCCCTTGCAGGACAGCTTTCGATGGTAACAGGAAAAATGAGCTCTGTCGATTCGGAAACATCAAAGACAGGATTCACATTCAGCCTTGACCCAAACCTTGCAGAAGAGGCATACACCGTCAATGTCACCAGGAAAGGCGTGGCGGTAGAGGCATCCTCACTCCGAGGATTCAACTACGCCATCCAGACAATCAAGCAGATGCTCCCTGCAGAAATCTTCGGAAAAGAGGAAGCTGCAAGCCTCGACTGGTCTCTCCCATGCGTGGAGATCAACGATGCCCCTCGTTTCGGATACCGAGGAATGCACATGGACGTAGTGCGTCATTTCTTCGACATGAACATGGTCAAGAGATATCTTGACATAATGGAAGTCCATAAGCTCAACACGCTCCACTGGCATATCACAGACGACCAGGGATGGAGAATCGAGATCAAGAAATACCCTAAGCTCACAGAGATCGGATCGATCAGAAAAGAGACCATCATCGGCCATATCTTCGAGAGTGACGAATACGACGGCACTCCATACGGAGAAGGATGCTGGTTCAGCCAGGACCAGATCCGCGAAATCATCGCCTATGCCGCTGCCAAGGGTATAGACATCATTCCGGAAATCGACCTTCCGGGCCATATGCTCGCTGCCCTCGCCGCATATCCAGAACTCGGATGTACCGGCGGTCCATATGATGTATGGGGCAGATGGGGCGTGGCAGACGAGGTGCTTTGCGCCGGCAAGGAAGAAACAATGATCTTCCTTGAAAACGTTCTTGCCGAGGTTGCAGAGCTCTTCCCATCGGAATATGTACATATCGGAGGCGACGAATGCCCAAAGGTATATTGGGAGAAATGTCCGCACTGCCAGGCAAAGATAAAGGAACTCGGACTCAAGGACACGGATAAGTTCCAGGCAGAGCACTATCTCCAGAGCTACGTGATGAAGCGCATGGCGGAATTCCTTGAGAGCAAGGGTAAGAAAGTGATCGGATGGGACGAGATTCTGGAGGGAGAAGTTGCTGAAAATGCGACTGTTATGTCCTGGAGAGGCACTGCTGGTGGCATTCAGGCTGCAAGATTGGGACACGATGTGATCATGACTCCTAACACTTTCTACTATCTTGACTATTACCAGTCCCTCGACAAGGAAAACGAACCTCTCGCGATCGGAGGCTATATTCCAGTCGAAAAATGCTATTCATATGATCCTTCGGCAGACGGAATGACAGCAGAGGAACAGAGCCGCATCCTCGGAGTGCAGGCAAACCTCTGGACAGAGTATATCGCAAGCGACGACCATCTCGAATACATGCTTCTGCCTCGTCTTGCGGCACTCAGCGAGGTGCAGTGGTGCCAGCCTGAGAACAAAAGCTGGGAGAGATTCCTCGACAGCGCGGATGAATTCTGCTCGATCTACGACGTGATGGACTATCAGTATGGAAAGCACATCTTCGACACAAGAGGTGATGTACGCATCAATAAGGAAAAGGGATGCGTGGAGGTCATGCTCGAGGCTCAGGGCGAAACTGCCATAAGATACACAATGGACGGCAGCGAACCGACCGTAGACTCCCCTCTCTACACCGACCCTATCGAGATCCGCGAAAGCTGCACCATCAAGGCAAGAAGCGACAGGAACGGAATGTCTGGAAGGACATATGAAAAGTCATTCACGGCCCACAAGGCCATGGGACGCCCCGTACAGGCCCTGACTCCTACCCATCATAACTATACATACAATTGCCCGGACATGCTCACAGACGGTCTCAGAGGAGCCGGTCCGTACAACAGCGGAGATTTCGCCGGATGGTATGACAAGCCTTTCGAGGCATTGATAGAGATGGACGGAACCGCATACAGCAGCGTTACCCTCAGCGCGTTCGTATTCAGATATGACTATATTTTCGGTCCGACATATATGACGGTCTATACATCCGAGGACGGCAAGGAATTCACAGAAATGGCCCATGCTGATTACGTCATAAAGGGCGGAATGGATGACGGAAACGGATGTGCAGAATACACATTGACCTTCCCTGAGACGTCAGCGAAATATCTCAAGGTTACAGCAGGATGCCTCGAGGCTTTGCCTGACTGGCATACAGGCAAAGGCAATCCAGGATTTGTCTTCATAGATGAAGTCGTTGTAGAATAAATTTCTTTATATATGGTTACACCGGGCTGATAGTATAAAACAATTACTATAGCTGTGGAGATAGGATAAGTTTGGCCGGCGTGTCCACCCTCGGACACGTTAGAGGGAGGGGCCCGCCGCGATAGCGGTGGGAGGGATGAAGTCGGAACTTGTTCCGACGGAACCGGGCCAAACTTATCCTATCTCCACTTCAATGTATCTATAATATACATTATTTTCTGATGAGCTTCCAGCCAGCCCCCATGTAAACGAGGATGAGAGCGGTATGGATTCCGAGCTTAAGGGCGACGAGGCTGGCGGCCGACTGGCCGAGAACAACATCTGCGAAGAAGGTCCTGTCGACAAGCAATGACAGGCCGTACACAGCACCCATAAGCAGGAAAATACCAGACAGACGACCCCAACGGTATGGTATCGGATAGTATTTTGCACCAAGGATTGAGCTTATCGCGAACATCACCACATAGCTGGCAAGATGGCCGAAGGCTGCTGCCCAATATGAATATTTCGGCATGAATACGACAATGACAAGTGCTGTCACGACCAGACCGGAGAGGGTGATCCATATGGCCATGTTCGTCTTGCCCGAAAGCTTGTACCACATGGATACATTAAAGAGCATTCCGAGGATCATGTATGACAAGAGCATTATCGGTACGATACCTACGGCAGAGCGGAACTGCGGGCCGAGGATGAGGGCGATGATGTCGATGTACAATATCACTCCAAGGAAGACAAGGCCGCAGAAAGCCGTAAAATATTCCTGTACGGAAGCATAGAGGGCCTTCGAATCCTTTTCACGTGCGCGCCTGAAGAAGAAAGGTTCAGCCGCATAACGGAACATCTGGATGAAAAGGTTCATTATCACGGCAAGCTTTACCGCTGCCTGATAGAGTCCGAGCGATGATCTCCATGCATCTGCATTCGTATCGAAGAATCGGAAAAGGATTCTGTCAAGGAAATCGTTTATGACACCTGGCAAGGCTGCGACCATGAGAGGAAGCGAGTATGCCAGCATCTGTCTGATGAGCTTGCGGTCAAGCCTGAAGCTGAGCTTAGCGAAATCAGGAATGAACAGCAGACCGCAGACAACGCAGCTTATGAATATGGCAAAGATCACATAGCTGAAGTCCGGAGTCTCCGGAATGAAATGCAGAAGCCATCGAGCCGAGTCCACATGTTTTGGGAACCATAGGAAAAGGACAAGGTTCGCAGCCGTTTCAGTGATGATCTTTATGGTCTTGAAGATGGCGAACTTGAGAGCCTTGTTTTCCTGACGCAGCTTGGCGAAAAGTATGGCCGTGACGGCATCCAGGGCAAGGATTCCTCCCATATACATTATGCAGGATTCATATCCTCCGTAGCCGAGCATGGAAGCGATCGGCGAGGCAAAGGCTATCATCAGCGCAAGGAAGGTCGCACTGACGCAGAAGACTGTGACGAATGCACTTGAATAGACCTTCTTCGGATCCACACCCTCCTTGTTTGCAAAACGGAAGCATCCGGTCTCGAGTCCGAGCACCAGTACGACCTGAAGTACAGCGATGTAGGCCATGAATTCCGTTACCACACCATAGCTTTCCGGACTTAGGAGTCTGGTGTAGATAGGAACGAAAAGAAAGTTTATGATTCGGGCGAGAATAGTACTGAGACCATAAATAACGGTCTGACCCGCCAATTGTTTCAACGGATTTGCCATAATGAGCACAAAATTAGTTAAATTTGTCGTGTTAAAGCATAACGACATGAAAAGAATAGTCATAATTATGGCGGTCATCGCTTTCGCGTTTGCATCATGCGGCCCAAGAGGCGGCAGGAACGCAGAGGCAGAAGCACAGGCCGACAGCACAGCAACAGAAGCTATGGAAGAGAAAATGAATGAAGAGCCTATGTTCGACATCGTTACGAGCAAAGGCACAATGAGGATCAAACTCTACAACAAGACACCGAAGCACAGAGAGAACTTCACGAAGCTCGTACAGGAGAAATACTATGACGGAGTTCGTTTCCACCGTGTGATCGAGGGATTCATGATCCAGACCGGCGACCCTTATTCAAGAGACACCGCAAAGATCGACCTTTGGGGCCAGGGAGGACCTGACTACACCGTTCCCGCTGAGTTCGTAAACGAGTACTGGCATAAGAAAGGAGCGCTTGCAGCTGCAAGAAGGGGCGATATGGCAAACCCGACCAAGGCTTCGTCAGGCTCACAGTTCTACATCGTGCATGATGAGAATGCATGCCTGCATCTTGACGGACAGTACACAATCTTTGGCGAGGTTGTCGACGGACTTGAGGTGATCGACAGGATCGCCGGAGTCGAGACAGACTATTACGACAGACCTGTCGATGATGTATTCATCAGAAGCATCAAGAAGGTCGCTGTAAAGAAGGACGAGCCCAAAAGAAAGCAGGTCGAGCCGGCAGCAGGAAACTCAATCGAGCCAAGCATCGGCATAATGAACAACGAGTAATGACAGATCTCAAAGGAAAATTCAAGTATATATTCTTCGATGCAGACGACACTCTGTGGGAGAATGAAAGATATTTCAGGGCAGCGGAAGATCAATTCGCTGCCTTGCTATCTGAATACACCTCGCCGGAAGGACTCCAGCAGACACTCTGGCAGAAGCAGGAGGACAACATCCCTCTTTATGGCTATGGATCGAAAACCTACATGATAGGAATGACCGACGCTGCCATGGAACTTTGCGGAGGTCAGCTTCCAGAGCACATTTATTATGGAATCAAGGACATCATCAGGAACCTGGCATTCCATGAGCTGGAGATCATCGAGGGAGTCGTGGAAACGCTTGAAGCCCTGCAGGGACGTTACAAACTCGTGGTAGCGACAAAAGGCGATCTTCCTGAGCAGATGGGAAAGTTCAGGTCATCTGGGCTTACACATTATTTCCATCATTGCGAGGTCATGGAAAACAAGGACGAGAAGAATTACCTCGAGCTCATTTCCAAGCTTGACATAAAGCCGGAAGAGTTCCTGATGGTCGGAAATTCCGTCAAGTCAGATATTGCACCGGTAGTAAACATAGGAGGATGGGCTATCCATACACCGCACGATATCGTATGGGTACACGAGATGATGGATATGCCGGAGTCAGAAAGGATAATCGAAGTGACCAAAATAAAAGACATCCTGTGTCTTTTGGCATAGAATTCGCAATAAACTTAAACCGAATAGTTTTTTCATAGGTTAAGTTTTAGGTTAGAATTGCGGGCGGCCTTCGATGTGAATCGAAGGCCGCTATCTTTTCGCATATTATTCGTATATTTGCATGATTAAACGAATCTTATGAGAAAGCATACATTCATCGCGGCATTGATGATGCCTGTAATAGTCATTCTTTCATACCTTTTCTTCACAGGTGGTGAGATCAAGTGGGACCTGATTCTGGCCGTAGTCCCTGTCGGTTTCATGACTGCTGCAATCTTCCACTCACATAGAAGAATAGCAAGAAACAGCTGCACAAAGGCATCCGCATGGATTTATGGATTCGAGATCATATTTCCGTTCATATGGGTCGGAATATGCACGGGCATCGGGCTCATGCCACTTGCGACTATCGCAGTCTTCCTTACCCTTCCCATCGCTATCGCATGCGCCCAGAGCATGAACAACAGTCTGACAAGCCCTGAAATCTACACAGACCTGAGCGCCAGAACTGCAAATCTTCAGGTTTTGTTCTCAATTCTTCTTACAGCAGCATTTATCGTAGGAAAATTCATCGCATAGCTGTAGTTTCCCGAGCATTTCCGCGTCTAATGTGCAAAACTGAAAAGAAATGGACTCATTGGAACTTGATTTTGCGCGGATCGTGAGAGAACATAAGGGTACTATCTACACAGTATGCTACATGTTCTCCAAGGATGAGGATGAGGTTGCAGACCTCTTCCAGGATATCCTTGTGAACCTTTGGAAGGGATTCGCAAAATTCCGCGGGGAAAGCAGCGCGAGGACATGGATATACCGTGTCAGCCTTAACACATGCATCTCTGCCGAAAGAAAGAAGAAACGTAAGGGAGAAACTGTCCCGCTGGACATGAACATCAATCTGTTCGATGATACGGCAGAGGACATGAAGCAGATCAGAATGCTTCAGAGCCGCATCAGCAGACTCGGTCCGTTCGACAGGGCTATCGTCCTGCTCTGGCTTGAAAACCTCAGCTACGACGAGATCGGAGCCATAGTCGGAATCACGGCCAAGAACGTTTCAGTACGTCTTTTCAGAATCAAGGAACAACTCAGGAACATGTCGGAAGAATAAAACAGCACAGCGATGGAAAGCAATACATTAATATCACACGAACTTGAGGAAATGCGTTCACAGATCAACGCACTCAAAGAGAAGCTCAATAAGCAGAACATAGTTAACGAGCAGCACATCAGAAAATCAATGAAGAGCAAGATGTCTGACATCAACAAGACCGTTACTGCAACTATAGTCCTCGGCATCTTCGCCTTGGTATACTGCACGCTGTTCTTCTGGTCACAAGAATGCTCACTTGCGTTTGTGATATTTACAGGATTGATGCTTGCAATATGCCTCGGACTTACGATCGAACAGAAAATCACCCTTGGCAAGATGGATTTCTCCAAAGACAATATCGTCAAGACTGCAGAGAAGCTCAGCAAGATCAAGGCACACTATCAGAACTGGTACAAGATCGCCATACCTTTAGTCGTGGTATGGTTCGGATGGATGATGTACGAGATGATAAATGTTCTGGGCATGGACTCGGCAATGACCATAGGTTTCTGCTGCGGCGCAGCCATCGGAGGCATCATCGGAGGTATCGCAGGTTTCCGCATCAACCGCAAGATCGCCCGCAAAGCCGCTGAAATCCTTGACCAGATCGAGGAGCTTCAGAGAGAATCATAATAACGTCCCGGCCTCAACAGAGAGGGACTTTGGCAGAGCCGGCGATTTCAAGATTGACGGAAATATCCAAAGCTTTGAATGCTCGGATAATCGTGTTGAGGGTCAGATTCTGACCATGCTCAATCTTGGATACGCGGGCGGCCTGAATGCCCATCATTCTGCCGAATTCTTCTTGCGTCAGGTTCTGGGCGATTCTTGCCGCCTTGATGGCTTCGCCAACAAGATATGCCTGCATCTTCGCATCATACTCTACACGTGCCGAAGAATCCTTACTGCCGACAACTTCATCCAGAACCTCATTATGAGTATAGTATTTCATATCATTTACCTTTTAAATATTCCTTTCTGATACTGATTGCTCTCTCAATTTCTTTGCCCGACGTCTTCTGACTTTTCTTAATGAAGCCATGTGTTGTCAGAACCAAAGAATTGTTGAAAGTATCCCAAAATGCGAAAATCCTATAAGATACACCTTTATATGATGTTCTGAATTCCCAGATTTCCGTATCCTTCAATTTCTTGAATAAGGTACTGTCTAAAACATAACGGCATTTATCGATATTGAAGAGTATCTTGTTGCTGGCTTTAGGGTCCAGAGACTTTAAAAAGTTCAATACCGCCTCAGAATACAGCACATCAAACTTAGGTTTCTGATTCATATGATCATTGTTGCAAAGTTAATTAAATTTTCCATATATGGAAATACAGGAAGTATAACCATACTTGCTACGCAACAAATTTCAAGATGATATGGGCCTTAAGCAATACCCAATCAGATATTTTTCTTTTTTTGAAAGGTTTTGAACTTTTTTGAAAGGGATTCCCGGTCGAGCCGGGAATGACGATGAGGGAAGTCAGGAATGACAGAGAGAAGCCGGGAATGACGGAGAGGGAATGGAGATGTGAAAGAAAAAACGGCCATCGGGATCCCGATGGCCGTTTTGTATATGGATGTTTTAAGATCCGAAATTAGTCAGCAAGAGAGATTCTCTTGAAAGTAACGATCTTAGCCTCAGCGTCAGCTGCCTTAACGACATCCTTAACTGCAGTCTTACCGTCACCCATCTGATAGCCCTGCTCCTCGAGAGTCTGCTCCTTGAAGAACTTCTGGAGACGACCCTTAGCGATGTTAGCTACCATCTGCTCAGGAAGGTTAGCTGCCTTCTCTGCAGATACAGTCTTGATGATCTCACGTGCCTGCTCAGCCTGCTCAGCTGTGATCCAGCCCTTAGACTGGTTAGACTCGATGTGAGCCTCGCTGTCTACGTGTGCAGGGTTGATGCCAGCCTT
>JAZRQM010000079.1:0-21107 GCA_045649795.1 Candidatus Cryptobacteroides sp.
TTTGCGGCCGTGCAGACGCATCTTGTCAATGATATTGAGAGACTTGTCCTCCACGATGTAGAAGTAGCTGTTGTAGCAGTCGCGTGGCACAACATATCCGTCTTCCCTATCCCACTTTGCGTGCTTTACACCTACATTCTCGGCAGGGATCATCTCGCAGTTGAAGAGGGTTGTCTTTGTGCGGTACTTCTTGTTGTATTCCTCGATGAGGCCGAGCGTGCTCTGGACGAACTCAACATACTGAGGGTTGTCGTTGATCTCGATGCCGAGGAATTCAGCAGCCTCTACAAGGCCGTTGATACCTACTGTGAGGTACTGGCGACCGATGTTGATGAATCCTGCGTCGAAGAGAGGAAGCATTCCCTGCTCCTTGAGTGACTTGAGGTTCTCGTCATATGCGAGCTGTACCTTATGTACAAGATCCACGACCTCAGCAAGATATGTAAGGTAGTCGCGGCCGTTCTTTACAGCGTACTGGATGCAGCGGTTAAGGTTGATCGTAAGCACGCTCTTCGATCCGGTAGACACACCGCCGGCACCGAGGGTGTAGCTGAATCCGTTGTCCTGGATCTCGTTGCGCAGACGGCAGCATGATGCTAGCGAGTCGGCGTTATCGCTCATGTATGTGAAGAACGAATGTCCCTCAGAATACATCTCTGCTGTGAAGTCGCCCCACTCCTTGTCCTTCACCTCGTTGTTCTCTGTAAGAAGAGCCATTGTCTCTACAGGGAATGTGAGAGGTGTCTTGAGACGCTCTGCGTTGAACCACTTCATGAAGCGCTTCTGGAGCCATGAAAGGCCGTCCCAATCTGGTTTCGAGCCGTCAGGGAAACGGAACTCGCCGAAGATGCTCTCGAAATAGTTCTTGTCATAGTAAGAGATGTTCCAGAACACTGCCTGGAAGTTTCTCGCGCCTGTAGGCTGGTTGATCGAGTACACGATCTGCTCGAAGCAGTCAGTGATGACCTTGTCGACAGTACGGGCCTTTGTAGAATTGTCGGCCTGACGCTCTGGGTTCTTCCAATAGTCAATACCATATTCCTTTCCTACAAAATAGTTCATGTACATAAGGAACTCAGGCGTAGCGCAGGCACCGCTTAGCATGCTGGATACCATGAACACGAGGTTGATGAAACCTCCGCAGAATGACTTGAGGTTTGTAGGACCGATCGAATTACCGCCGATAGGCTTCGTACCCTCGAGCAGCCAAGGGTACATTGTGATGCTGGCGCAGTAGTTCGCAAGAGATGTTTCGTCATTCTTGTAGATATGATGGTTCTTGAGAAGTCTGATGTATTTGTCTGAAAGTTCCTTTCCATACATCTTCTTCATCCTGTCAGTAAGGATACGACGGTTGAGTCTGATGAAGTTCTTCTTTGGAAGTTCACCTATCAGGGTCGCAAGGTTTTTCTTCTCGATGTTTGCATTTGCATCGTACTTACTGCCTGTCGCTGCGTTTTCAGCCTGGCAGTACTGGATAAGGAAATCAAGATGATCCCTGACCTCTCGGTCCTCTGTATGTCTCTGACGATAAAGCATATACGCCTTTGCTACAGCAAAGTACTGCTCTGCCATGAGACCGATTTCGACCTGGTTCTGGATCTCCTCCACATGCATGCCCTCTGTGATGCGTACATGGGAAAGAATGTTCACGATGTCCTCTTCTGTCGCGAAAGCTCCGACCGAAAGGAAAGCCTTTCTGATGGCATTCTTGATCTTCTCTACAGAGAATGCCTTTCTCTTGCCATCTCTCTTGATGATTGTGATTTCTGCGCTGCTCATGATATGGTTATTCTTATTGGTTATTCTGTAGTTGAACTGCTAAGGTAGCTCTATTTATCCTATCGGACCTATAATATAATGGGTAGTTATCAACAGACTTTTGAACACCCTGCTCCTACATATCTGCACGCGCGTTTTTAAAGAAAACGGGCTGTGAATCGAAGTTCACAGCCCGTCGGTATTGTTACTCTGTCACGAGGTTCTTGAATGCCGAACCGAAGATCAGGTAGCTGATGTTGCCGGCGATCGTACCTTCGTTCTGGCCCCAGAAGAATGGCCAGTCGTCGTAGTTCTCGAAGTGGTCAGGATGTCTGAAGAGAAGACCAGGAGCTACGTTTCCAGGGATTGCAGAGAAGTCCGCACGGTTGTTTCCGTAGAACACTTCCTTTGGACGTGCTGCACCAACAGCTGCTACGAGAGAGTAGTTGTGGTATGGGTGACGTCCGAAATGCCACTCTGCAGCCTTGTATGCGTGTGACTTATCCATGATCTCTGGGAAGTAGATGCTTGAGTAGCAAACTGTTGTACCATGGCTGAGGATCTGTCCGCCGCCTGCCCAGTTACCGAGTCCGATAGGAACTCCGTAAGGGTTGTTGCTTTCAAGCTCCTCTACGTATGTCTTGAACTTCTCCACGTATGGACGAAGCTTCTCCTTGTACTCGTCGCCGAGGTAAGGGATAGCGTCGAGAGCTGTCTGGAGAGAGAAATTCACGTTCATGTCAAGTGAAGGCCAGAGCATTGCCTCGAACTTGTCGAGATACTGCTGCTCTCCTGTTGCGATGTAAAGCTGGAGGTTTGCAGAGATGTTTCCGCCTGCTCCACGACCTCTGCGACCATTCTGTGGCTGCTTAGCCATAAGGTCAGTCGCTTCCTTGAGGAGTCTCTTTGACTGCTTCAAAGCTCTTTCTGCGAGCTCGTCGTTGTATCCCTTGAGGGCGCGGCTTGCTGCAGCGAACATTGTAGCTGCGTTGAAGTCACGGTTTGGATCACGTGTTGTGAACGCCCACATGTCGTCAGGTGTTCCGCTGTACTTGCCGTCCTTTGAAACCTCATATGGCTTAAGCTTAGGATCGTACATGTAACCGTCAGTAAGCGAACCGGCGTCACCAAGGTGGTGGTAGTTGTCAAGAACAGAGTTAGAAAGAGTCTGTGACATGTGTCCGAGGATTTCAGCCTGAGCCACGAGGTTGAGAACACCGTGCTCGATGTACTGAAGGATATCAGGAGTTCCGTCCGGACGATGGAGGTCTACGTAACGCTGCTCCTGGCTTACGAATGTCTGGTCTCGGTCTGAGCGGAAGAGCTCCCATGCTCTTACGAGGTTCTGAACCACGCTGATGTTAGAGCCTGTCTCGATGTCGAAGTCACCTGCGTCGAAGTATCCGCCGACGTTAAGGCCTGGAATAAGCTCGAGATCCTTGAATCTTGTATCTGTTGTAGGACCCTGTGAGTGAAGGTCGAAATGGTCAGTGTTTCTAGGTGCCTGACGGTAACCCTCTCTGAACGGCTCACCATGCCATACGCGGTAACCCTCGTTTACGTACATGTGGTTCATATGGATAGGGATCCAGATGTCGCTTGTTGCGTCAGTGATCTTCTCGTAAACGTTGTCGTTGATGATGAAGTTGTTTGTCTTGGTCTCGCCGTACTGAATGTAGTAAACACCTGGCTCAGTTACGTTTGAGAAGTCGAAACGGTCATAGTCGTACTTGTAGTACATGCCCCAGTTATCAACCTTTCCGCTGTAAGCGACCTTCTCTGTACCGTCGTTCTCAACCTTGATCACCTTGGCAGTCTTCTCGTTCTTGTAATTATTGTCGAGCTCGATCACAGCGATCTTAGGCTGCTCAGGAAGATAACCTACCTGTGAGAATCCGATGTTCGGCTCTCTTACCCATCCCTCTACTGAATTAGGCTCTACGGTCCATGTGATGACCTTGCCTGTCTTGCCTGTAGGGATAAGGCTTCTGAACACGTACCAACCGTTCTGAGCGAGAATACGGCCGTCGTAAAGCATGATGTCAGAGTCGTCAGACTTGATTGTGATCATTCTTTCCGGAGCGTCCGGTGCGAGGATGAACTCTCTACCCTGCTCGAGCGGAAGCGGATCGATGTAGCGGCCTGTACCGCGGTCGTCGTAAGTCTTGTAGCCCTTGTACTGCTTAGGCTTTTCGCTGTTAGGCTTTGTGACAGTCTCGCTGGCAGCATAACGTGGGAATCTGTCAGGTCTTCCGTCTACGATGTAAGTCTTTGCCCAGTACTGTGAAGGAAGGAACTCGAGGTTGAATCCGGCATGTCCGGCAAGTCTCTCTGGAAGTGGCTCGTCAAGATATACGGCGATCTCGAAAGCCTCACCCTTGGCTGTAACTGTAACTCTTGAATCGAAATCATAGTCCTCATAGCGGAGAGCGACTTCAATCGATCCGTCCTCTTTGTTGACTGTTCTTGATGGAGTTTCAGGAACGAGGTCCCACTGCTCAGGAGTGCTTGAAAGTCTCACCGCACCGCCCTGTACGGTTCTTACGCCGTGGTGGATGATCTCGATACCAGAGTTCTTCTCGTCATTGAATCCTCCGGTGTAAAGGTTGCTGTAGACAAGGACGTTCACGCCTTGTTTTTCGAAGTACTCGGAATCATTCAGAACAAGGTTCTGTTCTGTCGTTCCGGCACATGATGCCAGCAGCATAGCAGATGCCAGCATGTAGAATGTTTTCTTCATATTTTAAAAATTTAGTGTTATTTCCGTAATGTAAAAATATACATTCTATCTGAAATGTGAAATAATGTTTTCAATATGGAAATAAAACTGACATCTTATGATACATTATTAACAAAAAAGGAGTGCTCCTCGGAGCACTCCATATTGTTTAGAACGGGAATCTTCTGTTCTGTGAAGGGATCGGATCGCCTGTCTCAGAGTTTTCAGCGTCATTCTCATCAAGCTTGAAGAGCATGAACTTCTGGTTTTCCTGAGTGTATGGAGCCCACTCGCCGCCGTCCGGACCGTTAGGGTCGCCGTACTTTGCGAAGTTTGTCCATGCAGTAAGCATTACCTCAGAGAGATCCCAGTCGCCCTGAGCCCAAGGACGCCAGCAGTGCTTGAGAGACTTGAACACGTACCAGAGGTCTGAAGAGTGGAATGCACCTGAAAGAACGTTTCCGCGACCGTCTGTAGGAAGAGGACGAGCGAACTCATAAGCATAAGCCTTGTCACCTACGCTCTCTCTGTTGAGACAGAATTCTGCGATGCCAGGAGCCATGTCACCCATGTCATCCTGAGTGTAACCTATCATATATGGAATGTTAGGGAGTGCGTTTGCATAAGCTGCGTCATCGAAGCTCTGAAGAGATACATATCCGTCAACCATTGGACGTCCTGTGACAACACCTGTACGGTCGCCTGTAACTGTTGCATAGAAGTTGCCTGCAGTATAGAGCATCTCAGTTGAAGCCTTACGCATCTTCTCAAGGCTGTCGAAACCTGCCCAGTCCATAACCTTCTTTGTAGCCTGCTCAGCTTCTGCAAGAGTTGCAGGAGAATAGAATCTACCCATTCTGCCAGCTGGAGCTGCAGCAGCAGTGTTAGGATTTGTGATTCCGCCACCGCTCATGATGACTGCCTTGTTGAAGAGACCCTTTGAAAGAGGAGACTCGCAGACTGTCTTTACGCTGCCTGCACCTGCACTCTGACCGAAGATCATTACGTTTGCAGGGTCACCACCGAACTGCTCGATGTTCTTCTGGATCCACTTAAGTGACTCGATCTGGTCGAGGATACCGTAGTTACCTGATACACCGTGTGGGCTCTCAGCTGAAAGCTCCGGATGTGTAAGGAAGCCGAATACGCCGAGACGGTAGTTGATAGATACGAGGACTACGCCCTTCGCTGCCCACTCCTGAGCGTCGAATTCAGGCTCCGAGCCCCATCCCTCGCGGTATCCGCCGCCATGGATCCACAATGCTACAGGAAGCTTTGCGTCAGTCTTGCCTGGAGCTGGTGTCCAAACGTTAAGGTAGAGACAGTCCTCGCTGTAAGGTGACTCCTTGCCATAACCCCACTCAGTTGTATATCCGCCAGGATAATGAACTGCCTGATAACCTGGATGGCCGAATGTGTCAGCGATCTTTACGCCTTCCCATGGAACTACTGGCTGAGGTTCCTTCCAACGGAGGTCACCGATAGGCGGTGCTGCATATGGAATACCTCTATAAACGGTTACGCCTTCGATATCGGCAGCAACACCCTGTACCTGTCCGCCTTCGATTGTAAGGATCGGACTTTCCTGTGGCTGTGTTGCGCATGAAGCAAACAGCAACGGAAGCACTAAGTAGAATAACTTTTTCATAATGATTATTAATTTTGGGTAATTTTTACTTGAAAAGAAGCTGTGCGAACTGATAGAGGCTTCTTCTCCATGTCTGCCACTCGTGTGCAGTCTCTGGAGAAACATAATAATGTGCATTCATTCCTGATGCCTTGAGATCTGCAGTGATCTTGCCTGGGTCGACACCGCCACGAGGATTTTCAACCTCACGGCTACCGAAGCTTACGAATACGAGGTCATATGCATCTCTGAATCCTGGAGTGCTGTCCGCCTCCTCTACTGAGATTGTTCCACCGCTGAAAAGACCGATCTTTGAGAACACCTCAGGCTTAGCCATTGTGATAGCCTTTGTCTGCATAGCACCCATTGAGAGACCTGCCATAGCGCGGTGCTCCTTGTCGGCGATGGTACGGTATTTAGCATCAACCATAGGGATGATGTCGTTTACGAGAGTGTTCATGAAGCCGTCAGCCCATCCTGCTGGCATTCCTGGTCTTCTTGGAGCATCACCCTGTGGTCTCTGACCCTGAGGAGCCTGAGGTCTTGCCCATGTACCGTTATCCATGACGATGATGAACTCTTCAGCAAGGCCAGCAGCGATAAGGTTGTCCATGATCAGACCGGTCTTTCCCTGCTGAGGCCATCCGTGCTCGCTTTCACCACCACCGTGCTGGAGATAAAGAACAGGATATCTCTTTGTAAGATCAAGGTCATAGCTTGCTGGAGTGTAGATATAGCAATGACGCATAGCATCATTTGTCTTCGAATAGTAGTAAACCTCTCTCACATCACCATGAGGAACGTTCTTCAATGCATAGAAATCCTCGTCGTGTGCAGGGATGTCGATACCGCTGCCCCAACGGCTTGCGCCATAATAATAAAGGCTGTTAGGGTCAGGTGTGGCAGCGCCGTCCACCCAGATCTGATAATAGTGGAATCCTTCATCCTGAGGAGCGGTCTCACCTGTCCATACGCCGTTTGCGTCCTTCTTGAGGTCGTACTTTACGCCGCTGATGTCGAACTGTACACGTTGTGCGTCAGGTGCTGTAACCTGAGCACGTATGATCCTTTCCGAGTTTACCATCGGATACTGCTTGCCGGCCTGATTGGTAGAAGCTGGCTTGAAATCCTCTTTAACCTGTGCTGAAGCCATAGAGCAAACAGCCAAAGCGAGAGCTGAAACCAATAAAGTTCTTTTCATGATAGTATTAGTTTATGTGGTTATTATATAAGTTTCAAATCAAATATACATATATAATTTAAATGTAAAAATAATAAGAGTGTCATTCTCAGGTAATGACACTCTTATGATATAATTTGATGTAATTTTCAAAGAAAATCCCTTATTTGACCGGGGTCAGACGGATGATTCCGACAGAATTTTCAGGGATCAGCATCTCAAATGACTTCTTTACCTTGCCGTATTCCTTTGTATGAGGAACCACTGCTTCAGTATATTTCACCCTGCGGCCGAATCTCCATGCCATTTCCCTGAGGCCTGGCCTTTCCCCTCTCGGACCACCGAATGAAGGCGTCTGATTGTACTCAGGATGGCTTGAATAGTAGTTCTGATCCTTCTGGTTCTTCACCTTGGTGTCATGTGAAGAGATAAACTCAACGGAAGCCTCGTAAACTTTTTTGTTTCCCGTATTGATTGTGAATACTTTATCAATACATTCTGAGTTTACAAACTTGATGAAGATTTCTCCTGATTCTGTGTCAATGGTAGGAGACATGTACACTGTTGTGTCTGCAACTGCACCTTCCATTGCAGGAGTCATTTCAAATGCTCTGTCACCCGCTACAGAGAAAAGCTTCTGATAATAGTAATTTGTACTTCTCCACATTCCACGGTTGTCAAACCAGATGAGGTTTGAGTTCCATTTGTTGTAACCCTTCTTGCAGAAAAGAGGAGCGTATGCAGCCATCACGACCATGTCAGAATTTCTCTCGAGGCTTGTCCAGTACGCAGCTTCTGCCATTGTAGAAGCGTATGCATTGTTTGTGCGGTTGTTTGCAAACTCACCGACGAACACCCTTGCAGGGTTGCTTCTGTCATAAGTCTTGCCTTCAGCTCCACGCACTTTGCCTGGCTCATATCTGTCTCCATGAGTATAGAACCAATCATCACCTTTATAATAGTGCTCGTCAACGATTGTATCCGGATAAAGCGCGTCAATTACCTTCATGTTCTCGTCAAACTCCTTTCCAGAGTCTGCTGAACCAGCTGTAGATACGATGATGATCTCAGGATGTTTTGCCTTGACAGCCTTGTAGATGATGTCGAAGCGCTCCCAGAATGCCTCTCCCCTGTTCTCGTTTCCGATACCTACGTATTTGAGGTTGAATGGCTCCGGATGACCCATTGCTGCTCTCTTTGCACCCCATTCTGTGTTGACATCGCCATTACAGAATTCAATGAAATCAAGCACATCGTCTACAAAGATTGACTGGAATCTGTCGCGGTCCTCCTGAGTTTCAAGCGGAGCAACATATTTATGTCCTGCAAACTGGCATGTAACACCGTTATTAAAGACTGGAAGCGGAGTCGCTCCAAGCGATTCAGCCATAAGGAGATACTCGTAGAATCCGATATACTGTGACGTCCAGTAGCCCCAATGGTTACGGAAACCGATACGTTCCTCGACAGGACCGATAGAGTTCTTCCAGAACACCTGTCCCCAATAGTCGGTACCCTCAGATGCACATCCGCCAGGGAAACGCATGAATGTAGGATTCAGATCTGCGAGAGCCTGGAGGAGATCCTTACGGAACGGACCGAACTTACCTTCCATCCAAAGCTGTGACGCTTCAGGAACAAGAGTAACGAAATCAAGGTAGAATGTACCTGCGGAGTCAGCCACGATACAGAGGCGGCTGTCTACAGAACGCTCGGCCTTGAGCTGTCCCTCATATTTCTTCCAATCGTTGCTGATGTTCTTGATAGTGATTACATTAGAGTTTATCTGGCCATCTTTATCCTCAAGGTAAACAGAGAATGATCCTGGATAGGAATCACCTGTCAGATAAAGACCGAGATCATATGTGACGTTCTGCTCTGCAGGAATAGAAGGCGTCTGTGTATTGTTGGAATACATCGCCTTTGTGCCCCAGCCTCTTACATATTCAGAGATGCCGAAACCGTTTGCAGCAATACCAAAGCCCTGACCTGCGTCTTCAACGTCGAAACGGACGCTGTACTGCTGATACTTCTTCGAATCGTCATACTCGTCGTTGGGATCGAAGTCATAAAGAGGCTTGAGATCCTTTACGAGAGGTCTGTCGTTGACTGTCCTTGCCTTGCCGATACCCTCCTTGTTGATTACAGTCCATCCGAAGAATACAGTGTCAGACTTCGAGAACTCGTCGCTGTCAGTGTTGAAAGGCACATTGTAGGCCTGGAACGAATTGTTCTGAATCAGCTGGGCGCTGATACCTCCGTCAACCGACTGGTTGATATCCTCGAAGAAGATACCGCTGAGGGTCGGGCTGATTTCGATACCGAGTTTCTTAGGCGTAAGTGTGAGTGTGCGCTTCTCAACCTCTTTGAATCCCTGCAGCTGGAGCATCTTGTCTGCGAAACGATATCCGAGAAGACGCATACCCTCGGTATTGAAATGGAACTGGTCGCCAGTGCTTTCGCATCCGAGAGCTGAGATTATATGAGCATTCGGAAGTACCTCCGGAAGACGAGGCATGATATCGCGGTTGAATCTCCAGCAGACTCCGTCCTGCTCCTCATACTTAAGCTCTCCAGCGAGAAGAGGAGTCTCCTTTGGATTGAGTTTCAGGTCTTTGCAGAGGTCGTCATAAATCTTCTTGACTCTCTCCGGCCAAAGCGGATCTTCTGAGTTTGACTCACCTTGATGCATGAGGATACCCTTGATGACTCCGTCCTTCTGGGCGATCTTTGCCATCTCTACAAGTCTTGCGTATGGATTTCCGCCATACTGCTCGACTATGGCCTTCATCCAGTCGCGCTCGTTGTCAATGTACTCCTTGTAGTCATTTTTGTCCCAAAGTTCGATCTTGGCACCTGCTACAGATACATTGATGACGCCGATCCTGATGTTCTCCGGAAGAACCTCGATCATCTTGCGGCCGAAGAAATCTACAGGGCCCATATTGTTGCCCTCACGGCAGATAGGCGGTACGGCAGTATACCACTCGCCCATCTTTCTATCCAGGTTCGGCATATCGACTGCCGCCACAAAACTGAATCTAGGATCATTGAATCCCATGTCCTGCTCTGCAGGTCGTGCGCCAGCCTCCATGTTTGACTGACCGATGCACAGATAGATATGGAAGTTAGGATCCGGCTTCTGTGCAAATGTCACGATGCCAATCAGCATCGCGATGGTTGCGGTTATTAAGTGTTTCATAATTATGTGTTTATTTGACAAAGGAGCCCCTGCCGAGGCTCCTTTGAATGTATTTCAGTTTATTACTTCGCGTCCATTGCCTGGCATGCTGTGATTGCTACCATCTTGTAGATGTCATCTACAGAGCAACCACGGCTAAGGTCGTTTACAGGCTTTGCGATACCCTGGAGGATAGGTCCGATAGCGTCAGCATTTCCAAGTCTCTGAACGAGCTTGTAGGCGATGTTACCTACCTCGAGGCATGGGAATACGAGAACGTTTGCATGACCGGCGATCTCAGAACCTGGAGCCTTCTTCTGGCCTACTGAAGTAACGAGAGCAGCGTCAGCCTGAAGCTCGCCTTCGATCTTGATCTCAGGATTGATCTCCTTTGCAAGTCTTGTAGCCTCGATAACCTTGTCTACTACCTCATGTTTTGCAGAACCCTTTGTAGAGAATGAAAGCATGGCTACCTTAGGATCAGCAAAACCGGCAACACTCTTTGCAGTCTGAGCTGTACATACAGCGATCTGAGCGAGCTGAGAAGCATCCGGCATTGGAGTTACAGCAACGTCTCCTACTACGAGTACACCGTTCTCACCGTACTCTGGAGTCTGAGTGATCATGAGCATTGCACCGCTGACGCAGCTGATGCCTGGAGAGCACTTGATGATCTGGAGTGCTGGTCTGAGGGTCTCGCCAGTTGTTGAGAGAGCACCGCTGATCTGACCGTCAGCATCTCCGCTCTTGATGATAAGACATCCGAAGTAGAGTGGGTCAAGAACGAGCTGAGCAGCCTTTTCCGGAGTCATTCCCTTGTTCTTGCGGAGTTCGTAAAGGAGATTTGCATACTCTGCAGTCTTCTCGCTTGTAGCAGGGTCGATGATTGTAGCCTTGCCGATGTTCTTGAGACCGAGTTTGTCTGCAAGAGCGAAGATCTCATCAGGGTTACCGATAAGGATGATGTCAGCGATCTCGTCTGCAAGTGACTGATCGGCTGCAGTAAGGGTACGCTCTTCAAGAGACTCAGGAAGAACGATGCGCTGCTTGTTGGATTTAGCACGCGCAATGATGCTTTCGATAAGTGTCATAATATCTGATTATTTAAATAATTTGTTATTTCTTAAGAAAACATGTCTTCAATACGATGCTGCTTCCATCGATCTTACAGTCGACCTCTTCGGGATTTTCAGTCAGGCGGATGCTTCTTACCTTTGTTCCGCGCTTGATCACCATTGATGATCCTTTGACCTTCAGGTCTTTGATTACTGTAACCGCATCACCGTCGAAAAGTTCGGCCCCATTGCTGTCTCTTGCCACATCATCCGCTTCAGCCGCTTCTTCTACCGAGTCAAACTCATGCGAGCAGTCCGGACATACATAAAGGGAACCATCGAAATAAGTGTATTCACTGCCACACTTAGGACATTTTGGAATATCTGTCATATCTTTTTAATAAATTATCAGTACAATCAAACAAAAATAAACATTTTGATTAAAATGACCAACAGTCCACGTTAGATATTTGAATGGATTTGAGTATTTTTGCGCCCCGGAAATTAATTAAACACAAAATAATGAAAAGAATCTTATCCATCATTGCATGCGTAGGCCTTGCAGCCTGCTCATCCAAGACGACTTATAATGTCGTTGACCGTATGACGCATGACCCTAATGCGACAAACACCGAGACAATTCTCCATGTATGGAGCTGGAACTTCCCTACTATCGCGGAAAACATGAAGCAGATCGCTGATGCCGGCTTTACAATGCTTCAGACTTCTCCGGTGAATGCATGTTTCAGCCCAGAAGGAGGAAACATCAAGATCCTTGATGAGAAGGAAGGAAACTGGTACCACTATTACCAGCCTACTGACTGGACAATCGGTAACAATATCGTCGGAACAGAGGCAGAAATGAAGGCTATGCTTGACTCTGCAAAGAAGTATGACATCCGCGTTCTCGTCGACGTTCTCCCGAACCATACTGCATTCAACATCGATCTTGTAACTGACGAGTTCTACGAATCTGTCGGAGGTCGTGACAAGATGTTTCATACTCACGGACTTGAGGGAATCAATGATTACAATGACCGCACTGAATGTACTCATCAGGGCGTAGGCGGTCTTCCAGACGTAAATACAGAGAATCCGCTTTTCCAGAAGTATTACATGCAGTTCGTGAACAAGCTTGTGGAGATGGGTGTGCGCGGTTTCCGCTATGACACTGCAAAGCACATCGGTGTTCATTCTGATCCTGTTGATGCCGAGGCAGGCGTTAAGGAGAATGATTTCTGGGATGTTGCTACAGGCCGTAAGGAGGTCCTCGGAGTATCTCTTGCAATCCCTTACGACAGCCTTTTCGTATATGGTGAAGTTCTTCAGGACAGGAATGTACCTGAGGAGGAGTATGCAAGCTATTTCGGCCAGACTGCATCTTCATATGGACATGTGCTTCGCGAGGTACTTGCCAAGCGCAGCGCGAAGGACATCGACCTTCTCGACTGGTATCACAGAGCTGCTCCTGAGTACCTTACAACTTGGGTAGAGAGCCACGATACATATTGCAACGCAAACGAGAGCGCAGGTCTTACAGACGCTCAGATCCGCACAGGATGGGTATTCCTTACAGCACGTCAGAACGGTACACCTCTCTTCTACAGCCGCCCTATGAATTCAACACGTGAGAACTACTTTGGAGACAACCTTCTCGGAGCACGAGGAAATGACGAGTTCTTCCATCCGGAAGTAGTGGCTGTCAACAAGTTCCGTAAGTCAATGGAAGGCCAGGTTGAAGATGTTCAGATCGCTGAAGATGGCGAAGTTATCGTCGTAAACCGCGGAGACATGGGTGCTGCAGTCATCAACTTTGCGCTTGAAGCAAACGAGGTGGCTCTTGCTACGGCTCTTCCAGACGGAGAGTACAAGGATCAGGTATATGGTACATCATTCGTTGTAGCCGACGGCATCCTCAAGGGAACTGCGCAGCCTGAGACCACATACATTCTTAGCCGATAATATTCTTGATAAATATATGAAAGCCGTCAGGACATTATAGTCTTGACGGCTTTATGTATTCCTTACGTTTGGTTTCCGGGAATTTCTCTATGGCGTAACGGAGCATTGTCCTTGGCATCTCGTGCATGTGCTTGTCAAGGAACTGCACAAGGATCTCCTCATTTCTTTTTCCGACCTCGCGAAGCATCCAGCCTATGGATTTATGCATCAGATCATGTCTGGAATCCATAAGGCGCTCAGCCAGTTTCAAGGTGTCGTCAAATTGGCCGTTCCTGATAAGCATCAATGTCGATACGACAGCAATCCTCTGCTTCCACATTTCAGGCGAATCAGCAAGATCGTAGAGTATATTACGGTCAGGCTTGTCCACCAGATAGTCTCCAAGTATGTATGGTGCAGAAAGGTCGACAAGATCCCAGTTGTTTATCCCTTTTGTATGTGTAAGATAGAATCTCACAGCATCATCCGGGGCCTTCCTGTATTTTTCTCTAAGAATGAGCAAGGCACATAGCCTGCACTCATGCCATTCGCTTTCAAGCAGCATTTCCATGACATTGTCCGGTACATCCTTATGACGTTTTGCGACTTTTCGCGTGTTCGGAACAATGATGCCAAGGAATTTGTCCCCTTCACCATACTCTCCCTTTCCGGTCTTGAAGAATCGTGGCAATACAATTTTCTTTTCCTCGTCCGAGTACGACCTCAGTTCCTTGATCATCAGTGAATATCTCATTGCAGACTTCAGAAGCGACGGAGAAAGGTGGCAATAGCCTTGAGGATTCTTCACCAGATATTTCTGGTGGTATTCTTCACCGGGATAAAAGCAGCATAAAGGCCCTTTTTCAACAACCATAGGCTCATTATATTTCTGCTGCACTTCAACGAATATTTCTTCTACAACCGTCTTGTCCTCTGGATCAGTCCAATATATTCCAGTCCTGTATCTGGTTCCGATGTCCTCACCCTGACGGTTCAGAAGCAGAGGGTCGATCGAACGGAAATACAGACGGCACAGGGTCGCAAGCGAAATCATCTCCTCATCATACTCCACCTTGACGCACTCGACATGGCCGGTCTGGTCGGTATATACCTGCTCATAAGCAGGGTCTTTGACACTACCGTTCGCATATCCGACAGTTGTCTCAACCACACCTTCAAACTGGCTTATGTAATGTTCTGTCCCCCAGAAACATCCTCCCGCTAGATAGATTGTCTTCATGCTTTTGGAATCAGATAATTTCATGACATTCAACCATTGCTCCATATTGCGTGCACACATATGCAGAAAGATTTACTGCCATTGCATGAGCGTCACGGATGGATTTCCCTTTAAGTATCGAAGCCATGAACGCTGATATGAATGAGTCTCCGGCGCCGACTGTGTCTGCGACATCGACCTTCGGGGTCTCCATGAATGAGTGGTCATTTTCAGTGAAAACATGGCTGCCGTTGACTCCGCATGTAAGTATGAGGAACTTGAGATTCCATTCCTTGATAAGGCACATGCATGCTTCATGATCGGATTTATCCTCAAATCCGAACATGCTTTTGACAATCATGAGTTCCTCATCATTGATTTTAAACACATTGCACAGCCTTAGGGATTCAGAGATTATTTCTTTATCATAGAAATTCTGGCGCAGATTGATGTCGAAAACCTTGTATGTCTCCTCTGTCTGCGGTATCGCCTCAAGAAACTTTCTGATTGTCTTTCTTGACACCGGATTTCTTTGGGTCATAGAACCGTAACAGGCAACATTACACCTGGCCGCTATTTCTTCAAGTTGCGGAGTGTATGTAAGAAAATCATAAGCCACATTTTCCTTGATGTCGTAGGTTGGAATACCATTCTCATCGACATCAATCGTTACGGTTCCTGTGGGGTATTCACTTACTTCCAGAATATGTTTCAGGCCAAATCTTTCGAATGTTTCTCTGATTTCCCTGCCAAGATCGTCATCGCCGACAGCGCTGACTGCAAGTGAATCAAACCCGAACTGCATCATATAATATGCAAAATTAGCAGGTGCACCCCCTATCTTGCGCCCTTCCGGAAGACAATCCCAGAGAGCATCTCCGATTCCTACAATATATCTGTCCATGGTCAATTGGCTTTGGTTATTCAATATCAGATACAAATATAATATTTTATTGAAACAGCATTCAGTGCCTCAGGTTGATTATTCCGTCGTTTTGTCATAAATTTGTATTTTATAATACAACGGAAATGAAAGAGACTGTTGATACAATTACAGGATGGATGCTTCAGATGGGGTTATCAGACGCCACCGCTATGCTTTTGGTGCGCATAGGGATAATCTTGGCTATGATAATCACTGCTTTTCTTATAGACAGATTATGCAGGAAGATCATAACTCCGATAATCCGTAAAATCACACGATCGACTGATTTCAAATGGGATGACCATATTCTGAACGACCAGGTGCTGAATGATTTCTGCATGTTGATCGCTCCGATAGTAGTTTACATACTTATCCCTCTGACCTTGCCGACCGATGCAGTGACAGACTTTATGATCAAGTGCTGCCGAGTCTATATCATCGTGGTCTTCATGAAACTGCTATGTTCGTTGATATCATCTTTATACACAATGTCCAGCGAGCATGATAAATTGAAGAATCACTCGATGAAAGGTTTCTATCAGATGCTGAAACTTGCCGTAATATGCATCGGCGCTATAGTGATCATCAGCACCTTGGTAGGAAAGAATCCGCTTGCAATTCTTACAGGACTTGGAGCCGGTACCGCAATACTCATGCTGGTCTTTCAAGATACGATCAAAGGATTTGTAGCGGGTATACAGCTGATTGCCAATGACATGCTTCGTCCGGGAGATTGGATCACCATGCCGAAATACGGAGCCGATGGCGACGTGATGGAAGTTACCTTGACTACCGTAAAGGTCCGTAATTGGGATAAGACCATCATTACTGTACCTCCATACGCCCTTGTAAACGACTCCTTCCAGAATTGGAGAGGTATGTTCGATACTGGAGGAAGACGTATCAAGAGATCCATCAGCATTGATATGAACACAGTCCGCTTCTGCACTCCTGAAGAGATCGAAGCATTCAGAAAAGAGCCATGGATGGAAGGGTTCGAATCAACTGGAAAGGAAGAGGTAAACCTGTACATATTCCGTCATTATATGGAATATTACCTGCGTAATCATCCGAAGGTAAATTCCGAAATGCTGATGACCGTCCGACAACTTCAGCCTACAGCCCAGGGCCTGCCTGTTGAACTTTATTTCTTTTCAGCAGATACCGCATGGCTTAAGTATGAACGTCTTCAGGCTGAAGTGTTTGACCATGTTCTTGCCAAGATGAATATCTTCGGCCTGAAGGTGTTCCAGAGTCCTACAGGAATGGATATCCATAAGTATGATCAGTCATGCAGGAATATGTAATCTACATATTTTTACTTGCTGCAGGAGCCAGTTTCATCCAAAGAACCATCGGATTCGGATTCGGCATATTCATCATGACCGCACTTCCCTTTCTCATGCCTTCTTATGGCGAGGCCGTGACTCTTTCCGGACTACTTGCACTTACATCCTCTTCTGTGGCAATGTTCAAGTATAGGAAATGCATCACATGGAAAAGGCTTTTACCCATACTGGCGACATTCCTGGTGATCTCAACCCTTGCCATCTTCATGCTCAAGAGGATTGAAGGCCGTACGATGAGAATGATCCTAGGCCTGGTTCTGATCTTCATCAGCTTTTATTTCAGTTTTCTGAAAGACAAGATTCAAAAGCTGGTTCGTCCGAACTTGAAATATCAGATAGGAACTGGAATAGTGAGCGGTGCGATGGGGGGACTTTTCGGCATGCAGGGGCCTCCCGTTGTCCTGTATCTCATTAATTCTGAGCCTGATAAAGAACATTATATGGGTATGATACAGACTTATGCCGTCGTAAGTAATATTATGATGCTCGGTATCCGTGCATGTAATGGTTATCTGACGCCAGCCGTTGGTACAGCATATGTTTATTCACTCGTCGCTCTTGCGATCGGGGTGATGGCGGGAAGCTGGGCATTCAAAAGGATTCCGAACAAGCTCTTCACATATGTCGTTTACTCATACATTGGCGTAAGCGGACTTATCATTCTGTTCACAACATAAATCATCCATAAATTCAATATGATCAGACAAACGTCCTTCCATCTTTCGGCAAAGCGCAGAGGCTGCCATCTTGTGACTCACGAGATCATTGAACATCTTCCAAAGCCTCTACCTCAGTGCGGTATGCTTAATCTCTTTGTTCAGCATACATCTTGCGCATTATCCATCAATGAGAATTATGACCCTGATGTCCGCACAGACATGGAGTCAATCCTGAATCATATGGTGAAGGAGAGAGAACCATACTATGAACACACCATGGAGGGCTCAGATGACATGCCTGCGCATGCTAAATGTTCTCTTTTCGGCGTAAGTCTCACCATTCCTATCACCAATGGCCGCCTGAATCTAGGTACCTGGCAAGGCATATATCTTTGCGAGTTTCGAAATTATGGCGGATCCAGAACTATCGTAGCAACCATCTACGAGTAGAACGAAATCTTTGGCAGGAGTTAATTGAAACGTTTTACGGGGCCAATAGCAGGATTCTGTTCGGACTGATAAAAAAAGTTATCAACAAAATGTAGGTTGTATCATAAAAAGTGCTATATTTGCATCCCCTTTGAGAAAAGGGCACAAAATTGCCGATGTAGCTCAGTTGGCCAGAGCACGTGATTTGTAATCTCGGGGTCGTGGGTTCGATTCCCTCCATCGGCTCAATACTTCTAATTGGTGCGGTAGTTCAGCTGGTTAGAATACCGGCCTGTCACGCCGGGGGTCGCGGGTTCGAGTCCCGTCCGCACCGCCAAAAGCCTCAGATTACTATTCTGAGGCTTTTTCATTTTAAATATTTTCTTATATTTGCCGTATACTTTAAATCCTAAATCTATGAAATCTAACACTCTTATGACCGTGAGAACATTATTGATTCTTGCTTTTATCTTTTTAGGTGCATCCCCACTGAAAGCACAAAGCGAAATCACAAGAGCTGAATTGCTTACTAGAGTTGACTATATGCAGGAGTATATTGACAGCGATAATATTGGGGCTAACAGTGGATTCAAGGGTAAATTCATCTTTTTCAGAATTGACGGAACCCTTGCAGAAGGACTCACATATTCTTTCCGTCAGCGCATCAATAAGCCTACTTCAGTCCAGAGCCTTTTTGATGCTACTGACTTTATAAATCTTACTTATACCAAAGGCCCATGGAGCGTGTCTGCCGGTAAGCAGATTATCGCTACAGGTGGATATGAATATGACCGTGCGCCATTCGATCTTTATTTCTGCTCTGAATATTGGTACAATCTTGCTTGTTTCCAATTGGGAGTAAGTGGAACATATGCATTTGGAGAAGGTAATGACAAACTCACATTCCAGCTCAGTGAAAGTCCATTCAGAAGAGGTTCATTGAATCCTACCAATGATGACATTTATGCATATAACCTTATGTGGCTGGGTTCGCACGACTGGTTCAAGACGACTTATTCTGTCAATGTAATGGAATATGCGCCAGGAAAGTTCATTAATTATCTTGCATTGGGCAATAGATTTGAAATGGGCGAGTTTGCATTAGAACTGGACTTTGTCAATAAAGGAACAAATGCGCAGAACTTCCTGCTTGATGATTACTGCGTGATCGGAGATCTTTGCTGGAGTGCAAGCGATGCGTTGAATCTTTTTGTAAAAGTTTCGTATGACCGTAACAAGAGTGTAACCGAGGATCTTTGCGTTGCAGCGGGAACTGATGTATTGCGAGCTGGTGCCGGTATTGAGTATTTCCCATTGAAGAATAACAAGAATGTGAGATTGCATCTGAATTACTGCTATACAGAGGGAGAAAGCCCTGCAGCAAATTCTTTAAGACCAAATCAGACTCTCCTTAATGCAGGTCTTACATGGAAACTGGATTTTCTCAGTCTCAATAGAAAATAAATATTGAATCCGAACATACAAAAAAGCCTTAGACATCCTCTAAGGCTTTTTTCATTCTACTGTCTGTTATCAATCGCAATCTTGATAACTCCATCTTCCTTTCTCTATGTATGTATATGCTTTCATTGCTGTATCACTTTCCATCGGAGTCTCCATACTCCATTCTCATACGAATGGCTTATTATCTTGAACGTACCGATCTCACCCGTGCTGTTCACATGGGCACCGATGCACGCACATACATCATAGTCACCAATTCTGACTATCCTCAAAGTTTCAGAGGCATCATCTGGCAACTTGCTCAAATCTACCAAAGAAGCTGCCTGCTCTCTATCCATAAATTCGATGCTCACCATGAGGTTCTGAGCGATGATTTCATTGACTGTTGCTTCGATCTGAGAGACTTGATCGGGCGTCGGTTCTGAATCCAGAATATAGTCACATTTGGACTTTTTCTTCTCTACATGGGCATTTCTTGAACGAGGACATCCGAACAGCTTCACCATGGTGGCATTGAGCAGATGCTCTGCTGTATGGGCCGGCTCATACTCGGCCTTATTATGCGAATTCAAAATCATAATTTTATCATTTCATTTCGTATCTCATCTCGTACACGACGGAACTCCTCTATGACCTGTTCTTCCGGACCAGTGAATGCATCAGGATCATCAAAGCCGATGTGAAGTTTCTTGACAACCTCTCCTGCAAATGCAGGGCAGGTCTCTTTTGCTCCGCCGCAGACAGTAATCACGTAATCCCAGCTCTGGTCAAGATACTGAGAGACGTTCTTCGGATAGTGCTCACTGATGTCAATACCTATCTCGGCCATCACCTTGATGGCAAGAGGATGGACCTCACTAGCCGGTCTGACTCCCGCAGAACATACTTCTGCTTCTGGATGAAGGTGCTGAAGGATTCCGTGGGCCATCTGGCTGCGGCATCTGTTGCCGGTACATAATACTAGATATCTCATACTTTACTGATTTGAAGGGTGGAACGGGCATCGGCTACCGATGCATTGACTATTGGATGACATATGACGGCAGACAATCTGGGGCTTGTGCATTCTGACTCCGGTAACTTCCTCGGCATAGTCGATAGCTGTGATAATGGACATATAGGAGTTGCGTTTGCAGCAACGAGGACCGCCGATCTCGCCGAGCTTTGCCAATGAACGGGAGGTCATGAGATTGGAATGTCCCCAGGCCTCATTCATCAGAGGAGTCGATCCGGTGATGATGGATATGAACATACCCGTACTTATGGCTGCGCCGCACGCTCCCCAGAATCCGCATGCTCCGCCGGGAACCTTGCTTCCTCTGCTTATCATCTCGCTGAGAGCCTTTGCCAGATCAATCTGTCCACCTGCATTATGATATGCCGTCACCAGAGCCGCTCCTACCATGATATGATGCTCCGGGCCATGCATATGGCAGAACGGCATGTCCATCATCTTGCCGATTATCTCTATCGGGTCGCATGAGGTCTCGTTCAGGCATAGACCTACAATTGAATCCACACCTTTGGAGTGACATTCATTGCAGACGTAATGACCATTTACACATCTGGTCTTGCTGAACTCACTCTTGTGACATATG
>JAZRQM010000080.1:0-14396 GCA_045649795.1 Candidatus Cryptobacteroides sp.
AGTCGAACCCCCGACCCTCTGCTTGTAAGGCAGATGCTCTAAACCAACTGAGCTATGCTCCCGTTTGCGGTGCGGACGGGACTCGAACCCGCGACCCCCGGCGTGACAGGCCGGTATTCTAACCAGCTGAACTACCGCACCAATTTGTTCAGACTTATGCGTTTTTCTCGAACGCGGATGCAAAGGTACGCAAAAAATCGGAACCTCCAAATTTTTTGCGCACTTTTTTGCATTTTTTTGTCATTTGACCTCGATTTGTCTCTTGCCTTCTTCTACCTTTGGTTTCTCCAATTTCGGTATTACGACGGTCAAGATTCCGTTATTGACATGAGCATCAATGTTTTCCTTGTCTGCGTTGTCGGGGAGGAGGAGAGTCTGGTTGAATTTCGAGTAACAGAACTCTTTTCTGAGGAATCTGCACTCTTTTTTCTCTTTTTCCTGATCCTTGTCCTTGCAACAGCACTCTGTGGCCTTTTCCATTTCGATCACAAGGTTGCCGTCTTTGTTGAGATGGATCTTGAAATCGTCCTTGCACATTCCCGGTGCGGCAAGTTCCATGATGTATTTTTTGTCGTTTTCCATGACATTTATTGCGGGTGCCATGTTCCCTACCTTTTCAAATGACCTGTTGTCGAATAAATCATTGAAGAAATCGCTGATTCCGAACTGGCCGTTGAAGCGTCTTGCTGGTAACATATGTAATTCTCCTATCTGTTAAATTGTTTATATACATCCTCGATTGTCGAGGCTTCCCAGAAATGTCAATATCCATACCATTTCTGATGCTGGAATGGTGTAACTTTCGTATATTTGTAGGCTGCCTGCCTAGATGAGGCGGTTCTTGTCAATGAAGGAAGAAGGAAACATCATAATAAGAAGGGCCAAGGTAAACAACCTCAAGGATGTGACTTTGGAGATACCGCGTGGGAAATTTGTCGTGATTACCGGTATATCCGGTTCCGGTAAGTCCTCCCTTGCATTTGATACTCTGTTCGCAGAAGGTCAGAGACGTTTTGCCGAAAGCCTGTCTTCGTATGCCCGACAGTTCCTGGGAAGAATGTCAAAGCCTGATGTGGAGCTTATCGAGGGTATCCCGCCAGCCATCGCAATCGAACAGAAGGTCAATACCCGCAATCCGCGCTCTACAATTGCTACAAGCACGGAGATATTCGATTACCTGCGTATGATATTCGCCCGTATCGGCCGTACATACTCTCCGGTTACGGGTCAGGAGGTCAAGTGCCATACTGTAAATGATGTGATGGCCTGCCTTTTCGAAGGCGATGCATCTGCTGCGTATGTCCTTGCAGACCTTGACTGGAAGGCAAGGCCGGATAAGGTCGAGATCATGCTTCAGCTTAAAGAGGAGGGATATTCGCGTTTCTTTACCGATAGGGTAGTGAGGATCGAAGAGGTTATGCAGAAGGCTGAGACTGGGGATTATCCTGATGAACTTTATCTGCTGGTAGACCGTGTGAAGCTTCCTCGCATGCAGGATTATCTGCCTGTGGAAATGGATCAGACAGATTGGGAGGATCTGCAGACACGTCTTCATTCTTCGATAGAGACTGCGTTTGAGAAGGGTGGTGGCACCATGTATGTCCGAAAGGAGCTAAACGACGGAAGTCCCGTGCTCAAGCAGTTCATAAACCGTTTTGAGGCAGATGGAATCGAGTTCGCCAAGCCTGACGAATACCTTTTCAGCTTCAACAGCCCGCTTGGCGCATGTCCTGTGTGCGGTGGTCTTGGCCAGATAATAGGCATAAGCGAGGACCTTGTCGTTCCAGACAAGAGCAAGACCATTTATGATGGGGCGATAGCCTGCTGGCGAGGAGACAAGATGGGATGGTTCAAGGACCAGCTCGTCAGGAATTCCACACGATATGGCATACCTATCTTCGAACCATACTGCAACCTCAGCCAGGAAGTGAAGGATCTTATATGGAAGGGCCATGCTGCGGAAACGGAGGAGGATTCGATCATTGGCCTGAATGAGTTCTTCAGATGGGTCGAATCAAACAGATATAAGGTACAGTATAAATATATGTTGAGCCGTTATTCCGGCAGGACAGTGTGTTCGGAATGCGGTGGAAGCCGTCTGCGCAAGGAGGCCTTGTATGTCAAGGTAGGAGGGAAGAATATCCATGAACTTCTCTGCATGAATGTGTCTCAGCTTCTGGACTTCTTTGAGAACATCAATCTGAACGAGTATGATGGAAAGATAGTGGCCAAGGCCATCGAGGAGATCGTGTCGCGTCTGCGATGCATCCAGGATGTCGGACTTGGGTATCTTACCTTGAACCGTACCTCTAATACATTATCCGGAGGAGAAAGCCAGAGAATTAACCTTGTGACTGCGTTAGGCAGCTCCCTGGTAGGTTCGCTTTATATACTTGATGAGCCAAGTATCGGTCTTCATCCTCGTGATACAGAGAGACTTATCGCTGTCTTGAAGCGACTTCGCGATATCGGAAACACAGTTGTGGTCGTTGAGCACGACGAGGAGATAATGAAGGCGGCCGACCTGCTCATAGATATCGGTCCTAAGGCTGGAATCAACGGAGGCGAAATTGTCTTCAAGGGACGCATCGGTGATGAAGCGGATGAGGAAACCATGTCGCGTTCGCTTACCCTTCAGTATCTTGGCGGTCAGCGTACACGGTACATGAGGAAGAAGAGGGACTGGACATATTCGATAAAGGTCGAAGGAGCGATGGAGCACAATCTGAAGGACATTAATGTGAAGTTCCCGCTTGGCGTGCTGACAGTAGTAACCGGTGTGAGCGGCAGCGGAAAGTCTTCGCTTGTCGGCGATATCCTGTACCCTGCCGTTTATAGGGAATTGAATCATACAGGTTCGGCTCCGGGTACGTACAGAGGCCTTTCCGGAAATATTGACAGGATAACTCAGATCGAGTATGTGGATCAGAATCCTATAGGCAAGAGTTCGCGTTCCAATGCAGTTACATATCTGAAGATATATGATGAGATACGCAAGCTTCTGTCAGACCAGCAGTATGCAAAGATAAACGGATACACCCCATCTCATTTCTCATTCAATATGGATGGCGGCCGCTGTCCGGAATGTCAGGGTGAGGGATTCGTAAAGATCGGCATGCAGTTCATGGCGGATGTGTCCATGGTGTGCGAGGCCTGCGGTGGAAAACGTTTCAAACCGGATATCCTGGAAGTCAGGTATAAGGGAGTCAATATAGATGACATCCTGAACATGAGCGTGGATGAGGCAATTACATTCTTCGGCTCGCAGGATGACCCTGTCGCAAAGAGGATTGCCGAAAGGCTTCAGCCTCTTGTGGATGTAGGTCTTTCATATATAAAGCTCGGACAAAGCAGCAGTACGCTTTCGGGAGGTGAGAGCCAGCGAATCAAGCTTGCATACTTCCTTTCTATGAACGATACCGGATCCAAGGTCAAGAACCAGAAGATTCTCTTCATATTTGACGAGCCTACCACAGGACTGCATTTCTACGATGTCGAAAAGCTTTTGAAATCTTTTGACGCCTTGCTTGCCAAAGGCCATTCGATCGTCGTGGTAGAGCATAACCTTGATGTCATCAAGGCAGCGGACTGGGTGATAGACCTCGGACCGGAAGCCGGTGACGCAGGTGGAAACCTGGTCTTTGCAGGTACTCCTGAACAGCTGATGGAGTGCAAAGACTCTCATACCGCAACATATCTAAGGTAAGTTTACTTCTATGATGAAGAGAGCTGCGTCATTGACCGGCTCTCCTGCCTCCATGTATATCAGACCTCGCCCGGGGCCTGTGAGAGTCAATGTGGCCCCATGTCCGTCTTCGTCGATGACATAGTCATACAACCCTTCTGCCTTGTCATCCTCCATGTAGGAGGCTCCAACGTCGAATGGCGCAAACCATGGTGAGAATTCGCACCAGATGTGTACCTTTTCTCCGATGTCCCCACGGATGTAGTTGGCAGGGTAGGCGGCGAAAGTTGATGCTCCGATATCCATAAGGCCGCTTTTGTCCACCCTCCAGCTGTCTTCGGAAAGCCCGTCATCTTCCGGCACTACCGTAATATGATAATGGCAGTTGCGCTCCACATCAAGGCTGTTCCTGTCTTCTCCAAGATAGAAACGGTATATGAGGCCTTTCGAACCGCTGTACTTTTCTTCGGACATGTATTCGATGTCAAGTTCTATGAATGAACATATTTCCTCCATCGGATCTCCCTCGTCAAAGACCTTGTCCATGTCGGAGTAAATGTGCCTGTCCATCTTTCCTTGCATGTTTTCCAGCATGTATAGGGAAATCTCGCGGCTCATTCCCTCTCCGATATTGTCGTTCAGAGGTGTCGTTTCCAATATCCCTCGAGTGAATCCGACGGGGAAACAATCGTCTTCACTGACGGCCCTGCTGGCGCCGAAAACCTTGGCAGACCTCGGACAGTTGCCGATCTTGACTGACCTGACGTTCATTATCACATTGTCGGAAAGCATGCTCCTGTCCATGCGCAGGCTTATCTTTGCCATGAGCCTCTTCAGGACAATCTCTATATCATCATCTCCAGTTACCCTTATCGTCTCATGTGCATACATGGGTATTCCTTCGAGATATTCGTCAGGATAGGCGAGGTGGAATCTTATTTCGTCCAGTTCGTCGATATGGTCTGCATATATCCGCCGTCCGAAATTTGCGCATGCGCAGAAAGTGTATTCCTTGTTCAGGATCAGCCTGGCCGTACATTCTCTGCTTCCTCCCGTCATCCAGATGCACTCCTCTGCCGCTCCGCTTTCGTCGAATATCATCAGACTGATATCCGAGATGCGCTCTTCATCCGGATCATATGCCTTTGAGGACATGGCGCCTCCGGAAAACGAGACCTTTACCTCTGTCCTTGCCTCATCAGCGATTGTGCAGCACGCTGAAGCAGCCACTATTGTAGCAGATATCAGAATCCAACGGTATAGTTTTCTTTCTCTTCCCATCTCTCCGTCCTCATTTTTATAACCATATTGTCTGCATCTACAGGGACATCCGGGTCAGTGGAACCTTTCCCCGTTATCCTGATGTCATAGATGTATTGCATGTTTCTCTCTACTCCGTTTCCGTCTTCTCCACGGTTTATGTTAATCGGCCAAAAGTATGTCGTGCCTCCTACCTTGCCTTCGATCACAAGCCTCGTGAACGGACTTCCTGGGGTGTCATTCTTGGGATTTGATGGATAGCACCATAGTCTTGCCTCCGGTTTGGTCCATGCCCTGTCCAGCTCCTCCTCCAATTCAAGATATATCAGTCCCGGATCATTGAACCCTTCCAGATCTTCCTGACGCAACTTCCCGGAATTCAGAATCCTCTCGGGATTCTTCACTGTATTTTCAAGGATCCCGCACTCGGCGTTAATGTTCGTCAGATATATCCTTACATCTGTAATAGGGTATCCTTCATAGGCTTTCCCTTTAAAGTCGCAGCATATCGATCTCAGATATATTTCGCTCACAAGCGGCCTAAGACTGATTTCCGATATGTCCGGATGTCTGTTATCTGCAATCAAATGCATTTCGCCGCTCATCACAGGGGTATTTCTACGTTCATTCTCAAGCGAAGCCTTGATGTTCCCTAAGGCTCCTCTGGATCTTATCAATGGCCATTCATCCGGCAGTATTCCGCTGTTGGCACATACGCTTACAATGACTTCTCCAGGGCTTGATGTTATCCCTCCGTTCCATTCTGCCGGCTTTTCCACTCTCTGATAACAGTCCAGCAGTCGAAGATCGTCATCCTTGAATATGAATATGTCGAGGGATTCGATTTCCTGGTCTGCAATGCTTTTGGTAAGATTCAATCTCACCTCTTCTGCAACTGCCCAGGCGGAAGATGCCAAGTCTTCCGCCGTACAGCCGTAGAAGATGGCCGGGAGTGTACCCATTAAGGTTTTGCCCAGACCGGACAGAGTAGATGAATAGCGAAATTTGTGTGAATCATGTGTGATAGCATAGATTGATTTGACCGACTCCCGGCATCGCTTTCTAAATTCCCTCATATCAGAATATATATTTAAATCCTATGTCCATATTCCCTCTTCCCTCTATCGACAGGCTCATCGCCAGTCCTTTCCATATATGCATGATATATCCGAAACCTATTACGCATTCAGGCCTTTCATGTTCTTCGTATCGGTATCCTATCGATATGAATCCCTTCTTGAAAGCCTCGTCGGTCCAATAGCATATACACGCCATGTGTCGTCCTTGACTTGGGCTGGATTCGGGTTCCTTTACTTCTTCAAGAAGGCTCTCATGCATGATTTCTTCCTCGCTTTTCTGTCTGGTCTTGATATGTAGAAGAAACGAAGACGAACCTGCCATCGACCAGTGTCTGGAAAACGCATAACCGACCTCAATGTCGATGGTGCGATGCCTTATCAGCTTGCCGATGTCAATCCCGGCAGAAGATTTTCCGTATGTCGGAGGCTTCTGACCATAAGCATAAAAGCTTGCGCAGATGAGCGATATGAACATGATGACAGCCTTCATTTTTTTCTGCAAAGCTATCCCATGTATTCCGAATGAACATCAAATCCACAAAAAGAAAAGCGAGATTTTTCCTTTTTTGTGGATTATGTAATTTTTTTGATAGATGCTTAAATTTTTTTGATAGGTTTTTTGCCTATATATGTCGAGTAAGCCAATCAGCGATCGCCTTTGATGCATTGCCGTCTTCGCATAGGCCTATATGCATGTCAAAGAATCGGTCGACATTTTCGGCATAGGTTTCCATGTCGAAGTTCTGCATGTTTTCCATAAGCTGCTCCTCGTTTCTTGCAAGAGGGAAAGGCAGCTCCGTAAAACTGAAATAATAGCCCCTGTCATATTTCTCTATGTCTGTAGCATAGAGAAGACATGGCTTCTTAAGCATCGTTATGTCGAACATTGAACTTGAGTAGTCTGTGATCAGCATGTCTGCAACGCACAACAGTTCCTGCATGTCGTGATATCTTGTGACATCGATGACTGCTTTGTCGTTTATCAGCGACGATGTGTCAGCTTTTCCTATGAGGTTAGGATGGAGTCTCAGCAAGACTGTCACCTCTTCGCCAGAGTATATCCTGGTCAGTTCCGGAATTACCCTGCTCCAGTTTATTCTGTATGGTTCGATGCTCTTGTCTCTTCGGAATGTCGGCGCATACAGAATCAGCCTGCTGTCTTTGCTGATTCCATATTTGCGGCAGATCTTTTCTTTCATTCCTGCATGTTTGTCTTTCATGAAGAAGACGTCGTTGCGAGGGATGCCCTTCTCCAGGATTTCTCCATCGTACCAGAACTTTTCCTTAAGCAGACTTGTCTGGAATCTGCATCCGGAAATCATGAGGTCGCAGACCTTTGAATCGATCTTGGCTTTCTTCAGGTAACTGTAGCTGAGCTGGGATTCAGCATCCTTCTCAATCCTTTTCAAGGCTACTCCTCCGTGCCAGAGCATGAGGTATTTCTGACCAGGCCTTTTGTGCCAGTATATCCTGTAAGGGTCTGTTCTTGCGTTAGTTATGAAGAATTCTGCGGTGTTGACAAGCTTGAAATATTCAAGCGACTTATAACGGACGCATCTGATGCGCTTGTCTATGACAGACGTGTCGATGCCACCTCTGAACACCCAATATATTTCGAATTCCGGGTTGTTCTCGAGAAGATGCTCGGTAAGGTAGCGAGGATTGCAGCTGTATTGCTTGAAACTGTATGCCCAGCACATGATCCTTCCTTTCTTAACCTTTGTGAAGCATCCGACGATGAGGGTGAATATGTATCCGAATACCTTGGCCACTCTGTTTATTCCCCAGACGATGGCAGGTCCCAAATTCTTCATAGGCTTTAGCGCTTTTTCTTATGCCTTCAAAGATACTAATTCCGCTTATTTAATGAAAAAAAATATCTACATTTACCATTTGATTAAGAACTAGGCATCAATGGTAGAAAAGGATATCCAGTCGCCAGACCTGAGCAGGTACAATCCGGAAGGATCGGCATTGCGCCGTGATCAGAAGGAGCTTCTGCGCATGCTGAAGGTAGTGGACAAGATCTGCCGGGATAACGGCATCAGGTGGTGGCTGAGTTCCGGTACATTGCTCGGAGCTGCAAGACATAAGGGATTCATTCCGTGGGACGATGATATCGATATCGTCCTGCTGCGTGAGGATTATCTTAAGCTGGAAAAGATCCTTTGTCAGATGAAGAGTGATGAATTCGTATACCATTGCATGTATACGGATGTGGATTATGTGAACATGTACGGTAAGTTCAGGAAGAAGGAGGGAAGGGTTCAGGTCTGGAACCGCAGATATGATTATTATAAGTGGGCGGGCATAGGGCTTGATATCTTCGCTATTGAGAAGACAAACGGCTGTGCAGCAGCGGCTGCGAATTTTTTTTACAGGACTTTCCAGAAGATGACCTCCCATATCCGTAATAAGACGATCCGTCATATCTTCATCCGACTGATCCAGTTCGGCAATTTCTACCTGATATTCCCGTTTCTCCGCCTCATTGGCAAGATAAACCCTAAGGAAGAATATCACTATGTGCTTGGATCAGGCTGGCCGAAGCATACATTCCATATGAACAATACATTCCCGTTGACGGAAGCGGAGTTTGAAGGGGAATACATGCCTGTACCGAAGGATATGCATAAGTACCTGGAAATAGTGTACGGGGACTGGAGTGCGCTTCCGTCTGAGGCGCAGATAAGGAAGGCGATACATTGCAGCAATTATATAGAAGAAATTTACGGAAAGGATATAGATAACTGATATATGAAACGTGTCATTACTTACGGAACATTCGATCTGCTCCATTATGGACATATAAATCTTCTGCGTCGCGCCAAGGAACTCGGAGACTACCTGGTTGTCGTTGTTTCTTCAGATGAGTTCAACTGGAACGAGAAGGGCAAGAAATGCTACTTTACATATGAGCAGCGCAAGGCCATGGTGGAGGCCATAAGATATGTGGATATGGTCGTTCCCGAGACAAATTGGGACCAGAAGCGTACAGATGTACATGATTATGATATCGATGTATTCGTGATGGGAGATGATTGGGAAGGCAAGTTTGACTTCCTGAAGGAGGAAGGAGTAGAAGTCGTTTATCTGCCTAGGACTCCGGAGATAAGCACGACTCAGATTAAGAAGGATTTGAACAAATAGAGGCTATATGGACGCAGTCATTACATATGTTGATGGAAACGATCCTGTCTGGAAACAGGATTATGAGAAGTATACCAATGTTCCGGTGATGCAGAAGCGTTTCCGTGACTGGGGTACGTTGAAATATCTCCTCAGGGGTATTGAGACAAGGATGCCGTTCATCCGTAATGTGTATCTTGTTGTGTCCCACCCTTCTCAGGTTCCGGAGTGGGCAGACAGGGAAAACCTCAGGATTGTCCTTCATAAGGATATAATCCCGGAGGAGTTCCTGCCGACATTCAATTGCAATCCTATCGAGATGAATCTTCACAGGATACCGGGACTTGACGAGGAATATCTGTATTTCAATGACGATATGTTCCCGGTGGGGGATTGCCGTCCGACTGATTTCTTCCGCGATGGAAAGGCTGTTATAGGCTATTACAGGCATTTCTTCGCCTCGAATATGTACAAGAAGATATGTCGCAATTCCGACAGGCTCGCGAGAGAGGCACTCGGACTCAAGCCTTCTGTATTTTTCACTCGACCTCAGCATATCTGCTCGCCGATGCTGAAGAGTGTATGTGAGGAGGTCTATGAAAAGGTGAACAGCCAGATTCGTGAGACATCGGCGACCCGTACGCGTACCGAGGATAATCTCAACCAGTACCTTTTCCTTGATTATATGAATTATAAGGGATTGGTAATAAACGAGAAGATTTCAAACAAGCATTTTTCTGTGTCTGTGGCATCGCCTGAGAGTCTGAGGAACTTCCTTCAGAATCCGACACGCAATCTGGTGTGTATAAATGATGTGCATTTGAGTGAAAAGAGATATGAGGCTTTGAGAGGTGCGATTCTCGATGCCTTCGAGTCTGTTTTTCCTGCTAAGTCAAGATTTGAATTGTAATGAGCGGATACAGGATTTCACTTGTCGTGCCGATCTATGGCGTCGAAAAATACATAAGGCAGTTTGCTGAATCTGCCTTGGGACAGACATATCAGGACCTTCAGTTTGTCTTTGTCAATGACGGAACGAAAGATCGTTCGATGGATATTCTGAATGAGCTGATCGAGGAGAAATATCAGCATCTCAAGTCTCGCATCGTGATTGTGAACAAGGAGAATCAGGGATTGCCTATGGCTCGCAAGACCGGTCTGGAGAATGCTGAAGGAGAGTACATCCTGTTTGCGGATTCAGACGACTGGCTTGAGCTTGATGCGGTGGAGAAGGTGATGGCGAAAGCTGATGAAACAGGGGCTGATATCGTCTATTTCGACCTTATTAAGGAATATGGACATAAGGTCAGCTATAAGAGGGAAAGAGACTATACGGCGGCCCAGAAGAATGATTTCATCATCAATATCTTCAATTACAAGTCGCATGGCTATACTGTGACGAAATGTTTCCGCAGGTCCATATATGAGGATAATGTGATTTATTTCCCTAAGCTCGGAATGCATGAAGATATATATCTGATGTCACAGATCATATTTCATGCGAGGAGTCTGGCCCATCTTCCTGAGGCATTGTACCATTACAGGAAGGACAATCCGGATTCGTTCTGCGCACAGGACAGGCTGAAGCGTCATGTCGCATCCACTACCAATCTGCTTGATCTATATGAGCATTACAGGGATAATCTAAAGGGAAGCCCGGTAGAGCATGTTGCAGGCAGCATCCTGATGCGAGCGGGACAGCACAGCATGATACATGGACATGATTTCTTTGCATCTCATCCATACCTGGCTTCAGACATCCGGAAAACCAGACTCAGTTTCCGATACAGGACATCTTTCCTGATGCAGATAGCTGTCAAGGTATACGCCTTTTTCAAGAAGTGATACATAAGTCAATATAAAAGAAGAGCCGGTCGATTGACCGGCTCTGTCTGTATTATGCACCGAAGTTGTCGTAGAGAATGTTCTCTGGTGGAACTCCGAGTGAGTCGAGGAGGTTTACTACCGCGCCGACCATCATAGGAGGTCCGCACATGAGGTAGAGTGCATCCTCTGGTGCCTCGTGCTGCTTGAGGTAAGTCTCGAACATCACATTGTGTACGAAACCTGCAACGTATGGTACGCCTGCTGCATCAGCCTCTGGATCTGGTCTGTCAAGAGCAAGGTTGAACTTGAAGTTAGGGAATTCCTTCTCGATTGCATGATAGTCATCGAGGTAGAATGCCTCCTTAAGTGCACGTGCTCCGTAGAAGAAGTTAACCTTGCGGTTAGTCTTCTCAGTGTGGAAGAGATGCATGATGTGGCTTCGCATAGGTGCCATACCTGCACCACCACCGACGAAGATAAGCTCCTGCTCAGCTGGAAGATCCTTAGGGAGGAAGAACTCACCGTATGGACCAGACATTGTGATCTTGTCACCTGGCTTGAGCGAGTAGATGTATGAAGAGCAGATACCAGGGTTCACGTCAACCCACTTACCTGCAGCTCTGTCGAATGGAGGAGTTGCGATACGTACGTTGAGCTTGATGATATCACCCTCTGCAGGGTAGCAGGCCATAGAGTAAGCACGAACGGTAGGAGTAGGGTTGACCATCTTGAGTGTTCTGAGACCCATCTTCTCCCAATCCTCCTGATACTGAGGATCTACGTCGATGTCCTTATAGTCTACTGTTACAGCAGGTACGTCGATCTGGATATATCCACCTGACTGGAAGTTGAGGTGCTCTCCCTCTGGAAGCTTCACCACGAACTCCTTGATGAAGGTAGCCACGTTGTGGTTAGAAACCACCTCGCATTCCCACTTCTTCACGCTGAGGGCAGAAGCCGGAACTTCGATTGACATGTCTTCCTTGTTCTTTACCTGACATCCGAGACGCCAGTTTGCAGCGATCTGCTTACGGTTGAAGAAACCTACCTCGGTAGGGAGGATCCCTCCGCCACCCTCGGTAACTCGGCACTTGCACTGTCCGCATGCACCCTTACCACCACAAGCTGAAGGAAGGAAGATCTTCTGCTCTGCGAGTGTTGAGAGAAGGTTTCCGCCAGGAGTAACCTCGACGATCTTGCTTCCCGCGTTGATGTTGATTTTAACTGTTCCTGATGGTGTCAGCTTCGTCTTGATGAAGAGGAGAAGCGCAACCAGGATGAGTGTGACGATCACGAAGACGATCACAGCGAAAAGTATTGTTTGCGTCATAATTTAGTCCTCCTATATTAAAGCTGAATACCCATGAATGTCATGAATGCAATACCCATGAGACCTACAGTGATGAATGTGATACCGAGTCCCTTGAGGGCTGCAGGTACATGTGAATACGCAAGCTTCTCGCGGATTGCAGCAAGGGCTACGATAGCGAGCCACCAGCCGATACCTGAACCGAGAGCGTATACAACAGGCTCACCGAAGCTTACGAAATCTCTCTCCTGCATGAAGAGTGAACCTCCGAGGATCGCACAGTTAACGGCGATGAGCGGAAGGAAGATACCGAGCTGTGAGTAGAGGTTCGGAAGGAACTTCTCTACAACCATCTCCACGATCTGTACGATAGCTGCGATGACAGCGATGAAGATGATGAAGCTGAGGAAGCTGAGGTCTACGTTTGCGAATTTCTCACCCATCCATACGAGTGCGCCTGGCTTGAGGATGTACTCGTTGAGGAGGTAGTTCACTGGGAGAGTGATGAGAAGAACGGCGATGACCGCGATACCGAGGCCGTTAGCTGTCTTCACATTCTTTGATACCGCCAGGTATGAACACATACCAAGGAAGTAGGCGAATATCATATTGTCGATGAAGATCGACTTTACAAATAAGCTAATATAATCTGCCATAATTTTCTTTAGTTATGTGTTATTTCTCCTGAAGGTCCTTCTGAATCGATCTCTGTACCCAGATGATGCATCCGAGGAGGATGAGGGCCATTGGAGGAAGGATCATAAGACCATTGTTTACATATCCGAAGTCGTATACAGCCTGTGGGATCACCTGGAAGCCGAAGAGTGTTCCGCTTCCGAGGAGCTCACGGAAGAATGCTACGATCACGAGAATCATCGCGTAACCAACACCGTTTCCGAGACCGTCCATGAGTGATGCGAATGGCTTGTTACCGAGGGCATAAGCCTCGATACGTCCCATCACGATACAGTTGGTGATGATAAGACCGATGTATACCGAGAGAGTCTTGCTGACGCTGTATGCATAAGCCTTGAGCACCTGGTCTACAAGGATTACCATCATCGCTACTACTACGAGCTGCACGATGATACGGATACGGTTAGGAATAGTGTTTCTGAGCAGTGAGCAAACAAGGCTTGAGAGACCTGTAACGATGATTACAGAGAGACCCATCACGAATGCTCCCTTGAGCTGTACTGTAACCGCGAGTGAAGAACAGATACCGAGGACAAGGACAGAAATAGGATTGCCCTTGAAGATCGGATTCAGGAATGTTTCTTTAAAATCAAAATTTGCCATGTCTTATTCCTCCACTGTGTTAGCTGGTTCAACTTCTGTGCACTCTGTGCAGCCTTCGCAGTTCTGCTGGCATGCAGCACCGTTCTTTGCGAAATAGTTCTGGTAGAAACCGAACCACTGATTGAGAGTCTTGCCGAGAGCCTGTGATGTGATCGTTGCACCTGAAATAGCGTCAACGCCATTGTTCTCAGTCACACGGTTTGCAGGCTTTGCTACCTCAAAGAGGATCTCGCCCTTACCTACTGTCTTGCCTACGAAAGCCTCAGCGAATGACGGCTCGTCCGCAATCTTTGCACCAAGACCTGGAGTCTCGCTCTTATGGCCGAAACATACTGCCTTGATAGTGTTGAGGTCGCCTTCGAAACCTACATATCCCCAGATTGGGCCCCAGAGACCTGCTCCGTAGCATGGTACTACTGTGATTCCGTTCTTGAAGATATAGACAGGAAGAGCCTTCTGCTCTGCTGCGATCTGTCTCTTAAGGTCAGATGTGCCGTAAACCTCACAGGTTGCGACGTCAAGATCCGCTACCTTGTTTCCGTCGATGTCAACAAGGATTGCTGACTCGATCTCCTGCTGATATGTCGCAAGGATGTCCTCGCCCTGTACGGTAGCTGCTGTAAGAATCTGACCGATAGTGTCCTTCTTTACATTTGCCTCCTGAGTTGGCTTGAGGAACATTGCTGCAAAAGCAAGAACCGCTGCGACAACCACCACGAGGATGATCGAATATATCACTGTATATGTATTACTGTTTGTATTCATACCTTATATATATTAAGCGGTTTTTACTTTCTTTGCTCTTCTC
>JAZRQM010000081.1:0-142587 GCA_045649795.1 Candidatus Cryptobacteroides sp.
GAGAATGTAGGTGTAAAGCACGCAAAGTGGGATAGGGAAGACGGATATGTTGTGCCACGCGACTGCTACAACAGCTACTTCTACATCGTGGAGGACAAGTCTCTCAATATCATTGACAAGATGCGTCTGCACGGCCGCAAATACATCGAGCACCTCACAGGAGGTTCGGCTCTCCACCTCAATCTCGAGGAACACCTCTCAAAGGCTCAGTACGGCCAGCTTCTGAGAGTTGCAGCTCAGGAAGGATGTAACTACTTCACATTCAACATCCCTAACACGATCTGCAACAAGTGCGGTCATATCAGCAAGCACTACCTCAAGGAGTGTCCTGAATGCCACAGCGAAGATATTGACTACCTGACACGTATCATCGGTTACATGAAGCGTGTAAGCAACTTCTCGATGGCCCGTCAGGAAGAGGCTGCAAGACGCCACTACCACCGCAACGAAGGAAAGCCTTTATGCTAAAATGCTATAGCTACGATATTGTCTGCCAGGAGATCCCCGACGAGATCAGCCTGGCAGTCAACATTTCATGCTGTCCCAACAGATGTCCCGGATGCCATAGCCCGTGGCTTTGGAGCGATGAAGGCCAGGAGATGACCGAGGACATGCTTGAATCTCTTGTCGGCGGATATTCCGCCGCGATTACATGTTTCTGCTTCATGGGAGGCGATGCTGAGCCGAAGGAAGTGGAAAGGCTTGCTTTATGGATAAAGTCCAGATGGCCGCATCTGAAGACAGCATGGTATTCGGGAAAGGCAGAACTGCCGAAAGATTTCGACCTTAAGGCACTTGATTATCTTAAGCTCGGCCCGTATATTGAAGCTTTAGGCGGTCTGAAATCACCTACAACAAATCAGGTATTCTACAAGGTGACAGCTGACGGAGAATTGGTCAAATCCCATATTTGAGCCGTATCCGTCGGCTAATTTCATAAAATTTATTAGATTTGTATAATAATACATTTTAATATGGCAAAAGTCATCACATTCGGAGAGATCATGCTCCGTCTTTCAACACCGGGATATCTCAGATTCTCCCAGACAAAGCAGTTTGAGGCAACATTCGGCGGCGGAGAGGCTAATGTAGCCGTATCGCTCGCAAACTATGGAATCGAGACAGAATTCGTCACAAGATTCCCGAAGAACGACATCGCGGAGAGCTGCATCAGAGACCTTCACAGCTATGGTGTAGGTACAAAGCATTGCATATACGGCGGAGACCGCCTCGGCATATATTTCCTTGAAACAGGTGCTGTAGCACGCCCAAGCAAGGTCGTTTACGACAGGGCACATTCATCCATCGCTCAGATCGAGAAGGGAATGATCGATTGGGAAAAGGTCTTCGAAGGCGCTGACTGGTTCCATTGGACCGGAATCACTCCTGCTATCAGCCAGGGTGCTGCTGACGTATGTCTCGAAGCAATCAAGGCAGCAAACAAGCTCGGCATAACAGTATCATGCGACCTGAACTACAGAAAGAACCTCTGGAAATACGGAAAGACAGCGTCTGAGGTAATGCCGGAGCTCGTAGAAGGCTGCGACATCATTCTCGGAAACGAGGAGGATGCAGAGAAGGTATTCGGCATCAAGCCTGAGGGCTTCGACGTTACAGCTACGAAGGGAGAGGTAAATGCCGCAGAATTCGAGAGCGTATGCCGTCAGCTTATGGACAGATTCCCACGCGCAAAGAAGGTGATCATCACCCTCCGCGGCTCTGTAAACGCAAACCACAATACATGGGGCGGAGTCCTTTTCAGCGATGGAAAGCTCTATCAGTCACCAAGATACGACATCACTCACATCGTTGACCGCGTAGGTGGAGGTGACTCGTTCATGGGCGGTCTCATCTATGGTCTCCTTACATACACTGACGACGATCAGAAGGCCCTGAACTTCGCAGTAGCTGCTTCATGTCTGAAGCATACGATCTTCGGAGACTTCAACCAGGTCACTGTAGCTGAGGTGGAAAACCTGATGAAGGGTGACGGTTCTGGCAGAGTATCAAGGTAAATGATAATATTATGGCAAAATACAATAAGATCCAGGTAATAGCTGCAATGAAGGAGACAGGAATGGTTCCTGTATTCTACAATTCAGACATCGAAACATCAAAGGCTGTGCTCAAGGCATGCTACGAAGGCGGTATCCGTGCATTCGAATTCACAAACCGCGGTGACTTCGCCCATGAGGTATTCGGCGAGCTCGTGAAATTCGCTGACAAGGAACTTCCTGGTATGATCATGGGTGTCGGTTCTGTCGTAGATCCTGCAACAGCTGCGCTCTATCTTCAGCTTGGAGCAAACTTCGTAGTAGGTCCGCTCTTCAATCCTGAGATTGCTCCTATATGTAACAGGCGTCTAGTGCCATACTGCCCAGGCTGCGGTACAGTTTCAGAAGTCGGAAAGGCTCAGGAACTCGGATGCGACCTCTGCAAGGTGTTCCCTGGTGACGTTCTTGGTCCGGCATTTGTGAAGGGATTACGCGCTCCGATGCCATGGAGCAACATAATGGTGACTGGCGGAGTGAAGCCGACAAGAGAGAATCTGGAAGGCTGGTTCAAGGCAGGTGTGACATGCGTCGGCATGGGAAGCAACCTTTTCCCGAAGGACGCTATCGCAGCGAAGGACTGGGGAAAGATCACGCAGCTCTGCCGTGAGGCACTTGACATAATAAGAGAGGTAAGATAAGGAAATGCACAAACCTATAATCTATCAGATGCTGCCTCGCATATGGGGCAATGACAAATCTTCGCCGGTTAAGGGCGGAACTCTTTCTGAGAACGGAACAGGAAAGTTCTCAGACATTGACAAGAATACATTGGAATACCTTAAGTGGCTGGGATGCAGCCATGTATGGTACACAGGAATACTCAGACATTCAACACAGGCGTCAGAAGCCGGATGTACTCCGTCACACCCTCAGTTTGTAAAGGGAAAGGCCGGATCTCCGTACGCTATCTGCGACTATTACGATGTAAACGCATATCTTGCAGACAATCCTCAGAACAGGATGGGGGAGTTCGAAGATCTTATCCGAAGGACACATGAGGCTGGCCTCAAGGTCATCATGGACTTTGTTCCGAACCATGTGTCACGTGATTATGGAAAGATCGATCCTACTCCTGGACATCCGATGCTCGGAGCAGAAGATGACAAGAGCGCTCACTGGAAGTCGGAAAACGATTTCTTCTATTATCCGGGACAGAGCCTGACGCTTCCTACAGCTGTACCGGCAGGCATGGAACCATACCATGAATGTCCTGCAATGGCGACAGGAAACAACTGCTATACATCATCCCCAGGTATCAACGACTGGTTCGAGACTGTAAAGATCAATTATGGTGACACTCATACAGGCACATGGGACAAGATGCTTGATATCATCATGTTCTGGGCGTCAAAAGGAGTGGATGGATTCCGCTGTGATATGGTCGAGCTTGTACCTCCGGCATTCTTTGCATGGATGATTGCAGAGGTAAAGAAGACATATCCAGAAGTCATTTTCATCGCTGAAGTCTATAAGAAGGATCTTTATGGAGAGTACATCAGATCTGTAGGATTTGACTATCTCTATGACAAGTCCGGACTTTATGACACGCTTAAGGTAATCGTTGATAAAGGAGTGAATGACAACGGAATGCCTGTTGAACTCTGGCAGTCAACTTCAGGCATCACCCGCAACTGGCAGTTCCTTGGAGACCTCCAGCCATACATGCTCAACTTCCTTGAGAATCATGATGAACAGAGATTCGCATCGGATTTCTTCGGTTTTGATGCAGCGAATACACTCGCTCCATTATATGTATCCCTTTTCCTCAATACCGCACCATTCATGGTATACTTCGGAGAAGAAGTAGGAGAGAAGGGAATGGATGAAGAGGGATTCAGCGGATGCGACGGACGTACGACCATATTTGACTGGTGGAGCGTTGCATCTATCCGCAGACTCAGAAAGCTTATCGCATCCGGAGAATACAAGACATTGGATCCGGAAAAGATCACAAAAGCTGGTCTTGAAAGAGAAGAGGCAGATATATTCTGCCGTTTCGCTGAAGCTGTAAGACTTGCATCAGAGGATGAGGCGATAAAGAAAGGTACTACATACGATCTGTGCTATTGCAACATGTCGTCCGACGGATTCGACAAGAACAGACATTATGCCTTCCTCCGTGACCATGAGGATCATACCCTCCTCATAGCTGCGAACTTCTCCAAATATGAAGCTAATATGAAGCTGATCATACCGGAGCATGCCTTCGAATGGATGGGAATCCCATCTACAGAAGAGCTCCACCCAGGCAAGGTCATCGAAGTGACCGTTCCGCCGATGGATGGAGCTGTAATCAAATTGATCTAGGGTTTCAGAAGCCTACGATCGCTTCATTAGAAGAGCGGTCTATATATCCTTCCATACCCTGAGGAGCCTTGTAAAGCCTTGTATATGTGCCTTTTCCGACACATTCAAGGCTTTCTATCTTTTCTTCATCTATCAATCCGTCTTTTCTTACGGTGTCGATGGTAAGGTAGCCGACGCCAAGGGAAGTTATGTTCTGGAAGAAATGCGTTCCCTGACTTGGCTCTATCTGATAGCCCGGAATGGCACTCTCAACAATCATCCTGGCTTCAGAGATCTCGCTCCACATCACAGGAATGCCGAGCCATGGATCCGATGATCCCCAACGGCCAGGACCGATCAGAAGGTATGAACCTCCTTCCTTCTTGACCTGCTGGTTGAACTTAGCTATCTCAGCTGCCATGTCCTGGGTTTTGGCACTGTCGAATATATCGGAAGGCACATGAAGAATGTGGGTGATGCCATCTACACGTCCCGAGCCCAGTGCTTTTGAAGATCTGACAAGCACATGATCCATTTCTTCGCTGACCTTATCGATCGATACACTGTTGTCGGAACTATATTCACCTACAGGACGCACCTGAAGAAGCTTCACATTGAGTCTCAAACCGGTTTCCTTCTGCTCGATATCAGCAGCAAACTCCATCTCGATGTCACACATAAGTTCTTTCTTGCAGATTTCAAGAATGTCCTTGATGATCTGGGCAAGAGGGTAGCGGCCATACTTTAGAATGGCATCAAAAGAAATGACACGAGGGCCCTTTGCTGAAATGCCCGGAAGCATTCTGTTATTCTCAATGCTGAAGGTCGAAGCGACAAGTTCAGGATGAGAGAAGTGCGGAAGTATGTCAGCAACCTGCGAATGAGCAAGATTGACACCCTCATTCTTTGAAATCTTGAATGCTCCAGGCCTTAAATCAAGGGCATACATCATTTTCTGAGTGTCTCTCAAAGCAAGCTTAACTTCTGAAAGCTGAAGAATCTTCTTAGGATATTTAGGGCTGAATCTCAATGAATTACCTCCATCCACGACAGTCTTTCCCAAACCGAACGCAAGATCAACGATACCATCTTCTGCCTTCTCGTTTCCGATAGGGTAGAAGTTCACAGAACGAGCTACTCCGGAAAGCATCGGATAGTAAAGTCCGTCATGCTCGGATCCGCAGATGCTCTGCACCACGACTGCCATCTTTTCTTCGCTGAGAAGATTTCCTGTCGTCTGAATGTAAGTCCTGCTTCCGCTGTAGAATACAGACGCATAAACGCTCTTTATGGCCTTGCCAAGCATTCGCAGCATCTGATCGCGGTTCTCTACAAGAGGGATCATATATGTAGAATACACACCTGCAAACGGCTGATAGCTACTGTCTTCAAGCTTTGAGCTTGAACGCACTGCAAGAGGGGAGCGGGTGGTTTCAAGGAATGCCCTGAGCTCTTCGACAAGTGGTTCCGGCAGTCGCGACGACACGAACTCCGAGAGGATCTCTTCATCAGAAACATCCGAATCGATCACATACTGAAGGTCGTTTTCTATGATGAACTGGTCGAAATAATCAGTTGCGATCACGACTGTACGAGGTATCGATATCTTTACATTGTCGTACTTGTCTGCAAGATTGTGCTTATAGACCAAGCTGTTCAGGAAAGCAAGTCCACGGGCTTTACCTCCGAGAGAGCCTTCACCCATACGCGAGAACCAAATATGCCTGCCATATGTATCGGCTTCGAAATGCGCTATGACGCCTCGACCAGTAAGTGCATGATAATCATGAATCTGCTGTGAAATATATGCTCTAAGTTCGGTAATATTTGAGAATTGGCTTTCCAATACTTTCTTGAATGTTCCTCCGAGCGTGAAAAGTCCTCTTGCCATGAACCATTTCGAAAGCATGTTCTTTGACGTGTTTGCCAGAAGGACTTCGTCGGGAACCTCTCTCATAAGTATCTCAAGCTCCTTAAGATTTGCGGCACGTCCGTATTCCATACGTGAAGAATCTCTGAACACGAACTCTCCAAATGCAAACTCTTCCTTGATATACTCATAAAGCTGTATCATGAGTGTCTTGGAATACTTTCTCAGGAAACCGACTCCAAGCTCTTCTGCGACAGAAGATATGCTTTCCTGTGATGACTGAAGCAGGACAGGCATCATAGGGTCATCAGCCTTTATATGTCTTACAAGATCAAGTCCGGCATCAAGCTTCTCCTGCTCCGGTGTTTCATCCCTATGCACACAGAAACCCACATCGGAAATGACTCCAAGCAGATTCGACTTGTATTTCTCGTACATTGCCATGGCGTCGTCCAGATTCGTCGCCAGAAGAATCTTCGGACGCGAACGCTTCATATGTTTCTTCTGCTGCTCGTTAAGCGTTTCCTTGAGGAATTCTGAACTCTGCTTCAGTACCATACGATAGAGTTCGGGAAGATAGGTCGAGTAATATCTCACGGAATCTTCCACAAGGAGGATGCTCTGCACGCCGACTCTCAAAATATCGTTGTCTGCATTCTTCAAGTCCTCGAACAGCTTGATGATAGCCACGATGAGATCAGCATTGCCATGCCAGCTGAACATATAATCGATGGCAGATGTATCGAGCGAAGCAAGCCTGCGATATACCTCCTTGGAAAAATGAGTAAGAAGCACGAAAGGCAGACTTCGTCCTTCCTTCTTGAGGTCTGAAGCAAGCGTGAACACGTCATTGTCACCCGTGTTGTACATACATATGATCATGTCGATACCTACAGTGGTCTGAAGCATTTCACGTGCTTCCGCTGATGTCTGCACCCATAAGAAAGTAGGAGGAGTACTGAGATTGAGGTCGATGTATTCCTTATAGATACGCGATTCGATCTGTCCGTCTTCCTCGAGGATAAAGGCGTCATAGTTACTGCATATCATGAGTATTCGCCTTACGCGATATCCCATAAGTGAGTCATAATCAGCATTTATCAGTTCTTTCAGGAGTTTTGGTTCAAGTGTGTTCATATGTCGGGGATCAATATGTTCTTCTACGGAATTCTGCTACTGTGATAGCTGTCGCTACTGCCGCATTAAGCGACTCGGAGCCCGGATCGTCTGCAGGGTATGGAGGTATGTACAACCTGTCGGAAACCAGTTTCTCCATTGCTGGCGAGATTCCTTCAGATTCATTTCCGATAACGATCATGACAGGCTTTTCGAGACCGGTATCCAATGATGTCGAATACATATTCCGTCCGTCAAGGAAGGTTCCATACACCTTTCCACCCTTATCCAATATGATTTCAGAGACTGATGGAAGGTCCACATAGTGCATCTTCACACGGAAGACAGCACCCATCGTTGCCTGCACCACCTTTGGATTGAATACATCCACAGTATCTTTGGCCGCAAGTACGGCATCAACGCCAAACCAATCTGCTATTCTGAGGATAGTACCAAGGTTGCCGGGATCGCGGATAGTGTCCAAGGCAAGAAACAATCCTCCGGAAGCGAACAGGCCGGAAAGATCCTCAGCCTCATCTACATAGATGTCCGAAGGCTTCCTTACTACAGCCAGTACCGGAGACGGAGATGCCAGGGCGGTGATCCTTTTCATCACTTCGTCACCTATCTCATCCTTCTTATATATGTTCTCAACCTTGAAAGGGGAGCGAAGAGCCTCTTCGACCATCTTTTCACCCTCGACGATGAAAAGCCCGGTTTCATCACGGAACTTCTTCTGCTGCAGAGACTTGACCTTTTTGATTTCGTTATTTGATATAGATGCCATTTCGGTTAAAATTCATAGAATACAAAGTTAATATTTTTTTCGGCCAAAATTTTGAGAAAAGAGGATATTAAGATAAATTTGCATGTTTATAGGCATGAAACGATTTACTTCTATCATACTCACTCTGGCTGCCATTATTGGCATTTCTTCCTGCAGCACGACACGTGTATTGCAGGATGGAGAGTTCCGTCTGCGCAAGAACAAGATAGAGGTAATGAATGACAAGGAATTCAACACCAATGTCCTGACCCCGTACCTGAAGCAGAAGAGCATGGGATGGACTCCCTTCATGCCCGTATACAACTGGACCAATGGCAAAGGAAAGGCCTGGGACAAGCTTGTGCAGAAGATTGGCGTTGCGCCTGTAGTATATGACGCATCCATGGTTGATGAATCCATCGAAGGCATCATCGACCATCTTGAGTATCTCGGATACTACGGCTCGAAGGCCGAGAGCGTCATCAATCTCAACAAAAGAAAAGTAGACGTCACATACAAGGTGACTTTGGGAAAGAGATATCCCATCAAAGAGATAAAGCTAAGTCTTCCTGAAAAAGGAGAGTTCAGACAAGCATATCTCGCTGACACATCGTCCGTCACCATAAGAAAGGGTGATTTCCTTTCTGAGGAAGCGCTTGAGAAAGAAAGCGAAAGATCGGCGACGCAGCTAAGAAATCAGGGCTTCTTTACATTCAGCAAGAACAACTTCTTCTTTGAAGCCGATACACTCACCGATCCTGGTTCTGCAATCCTGAACATGAGCATCAGGGAATACACCAGAAATGCAAGTGCAAAAGATGCAAAACCGATAAGCAGATTCTATATCGACAACGTCACCATCACATCGCCTAAATCCCTTAAAATCAAGGAAAAGGTCCTGATAGACCTGAATACCGTAAGGCCTGGAAGTCCATATAGCGCCGACGTGGTAAACAGTACCTATTCAAGACTCTCTTCCCTCAGGGTATTCAGCAGCGTGAATGTAGGTCTGACCCAAACAGACACGAACCTTGTCGACTGTTCAATCGCTCTGACACAGTCAAAGCTTCAAGGTTTCAAGGTCAACCTCGAAGCTTCAACCAATTCATCCGGCCTTCTGGGTGTCTCCCCACAGTTGTCATATTACCACAAAAACATTTTCCACGGAGGAGAATGGCTGAACCTGAGCTTCATGGGTAATTTCCAGTTCAAGCTCAACGATGCGATCAGATCAAACGAATTCGGAGTATCTGCAGGACTTAGCTTCCCTAAGTTCTTCCCTCTTCCATACAGATATTTCAAAGGAGCAATTCCAAGGACCGACGTCAACATTTCATACAATTATCAGAATCGTCCTGAATACACAAGAAACATAATATCAACCTCTTACGGATATAACGGAAACTACCGTAACAGGTTCTTCTACCAGGCATACCCTCTCCAGCTTAACATAGTACGCCTTTTCGACCTGGACGAGAACTTCTACAAGACTCTTGCAAACGACCCGTTCCTTCGTAACGCGTACCAGGACCACTTTGACTTGGGATCTGGAGCAACATTATATTACACGACAAGTCCGGCAAGCATACCGGAGGAGACTTATTTCTACAGCAGGCTTCAGTTCGATATCGCCGGCAACCTCCTCAGCGCATTCAAGCCGATGATGGCGAAAGATGCCAATGGATCGGGAATGATATGGAACACTCCATATTCTCAGTATGTCAGGACGGAAGTCACTCTCGGACGCACATGGGTATGGGGTAAGAACAATGGCCAGTCAGTCGCAACACGATTGCTTGCAGGCGCCGGTTATGCATACGGAAACTCTACGGCTCTCCCATTTGAGAAGCACTTCTATGGGGGCGGCGCAAACAGCCTCAGAGGATGGCAGGCAAGAACCGTCGGCCCTGGCACATCTCCAAGGGACACATCATTCGTCATCCCTAACCAGACCGGTGACATGAAGCTTGAGGCAAATATAGAATACCGTTTCGACATCGCCTGGAAAGTAGATGGTGCTCTATTCGTGGATGCTGGAAACGTATGGACTCTCAAACACAAGGATACTCCTGCAGATGACCCGGCAATTTTCAGATGGGACGATCTGGGACAAAGTATTGCCGCTAACTGGGGTGTCGGCGTCAGATTGAATTTCGGTTTCCTGCTGCTCCGTGTCGACATGGGTATGAAGATACATGACCCTGCTCGAGTGAACAAATGGGTACTCCCTACGCAATGGCTTAAAAGGAACAACTTCGCCTTACATTTCGGTGTAGGTTATCCTTTCTAGACGACGCAGATTCAACAGATCTTAAACAATCTATTTCTTGTAATATTTCGGCCAGAGATTTTCCAGACGGGAGCGCAGTCCGTCTTCCTGCTTATTGTCTGCAGGTTCGTAGAACTTATGGCCGGCAAGCTCGGCAGGCATGAATTCAAGATCAACAAAATGCCCCGGATAATCATGGGCATATTTATATCCATCCTTGTATCCAAGCTCCTGCATAAGCTGAGTGGGAGCATTTCTGAGATAGAGTGGGACAGAGGCCATCTGAGTATCTTTTGCTGCCGCAAGTGCCTCATCAATAGCCATATAGGCAGAATTACTCTTCGCTGATGATGCCAGATATATTGTACATTCCGCCAAAGGGATCCTTGCTTCCGGCATTCCTATGGTATGAACGATCTGGAATGTCGAATTGGCGAGCAGAAGAGCATTCGGATTGGCGAGTCCTACATCCTCGGCAGCCAGTATACAAAGTCTCCTGGCAATGAAAAGCGGATCTTCCCCGCCTGCAAGCATCCTCGCCAGATAATAAATAGCTGCATTGGGATCAGAACCTCGCACACTCTTGATGAATGCGGAAATGATGTCATAATGCATCTCACCACCCTTATCATAGATCGCCATGTTCTCCTGAAGACAGGAAGTCACGGCCTTGTTGTCTATAATGATTTCTTTATTGGAAGCATATGCACCGACCACGATTTCAAGGATGTTCAAAAGCTTGCGGGCATCACCGGCCGAATGACGGAAAAGGGCCTCTGTTTCCTGAACCTTTATTTTTTTGTATTTAAGTATCTCGTCTTCTTTAAGGGCGCGATCGAGAAGAAGCTGAAGGTCAACCTTTTCCAAAGACTTCAGGACAAAGACCTGGCATCGCGAAAGAAGTGGAGTGATGACCTCGAATGAAGGATTCTCGGTAGTGGCACCAATGAGAACAATGGTTCCATCTTCCACTGCTCCAAGAAGAGCATCCTGCTGCGACTTATTGAAGCGGTGGATCTCATCTATGAAAAGGATAGGGGAAAGTCCGTTTGAAAACAGCGAGTTGGAACGAGCCTTATCAATGACATCCCTGACATCCTTCACTCCGGCACTGACAGCTGAAAGAGTGTAGAACTCTCTGCCAAGGGACTTTGCCACGATACGTGACAGGGTAGTCTTGCCCACACCCGGAGGGCCCCAGAGAATGAATGATGACAGGTTTCCGCTTTCGATCATGTTACGCAATATGCAGCCCTTGCCGACAAGATGACGTTGACCGACATAACCGTCCAGATCATGCGGTCTCATCCTCTCGGGAAGCGGCGGAAGCATCCTGCTTCTTCCTATATTGTCATCATTCATCATATATCATCAGATTTCCTTACCGAATACCCAGCGACGTTTATGAAGTTCCTTTTCAAAAGGATGCCACATCGCCTGTACCTTTGCATTTGTCTCAAGATTGGCATTTGTTTCCGCGTACTTGAAGCCAAGCCTCTTATAATTCTGGAACAAGTCGCAGAAAATCAGCGAATTGACTCCCTTGCTCTGATAATCAGGCCTTACACCGATGAGGAGAAGATCAAGAGTATCCGGCTTCTTGAAGAACATAGTCTTCAGAAGATGCCACCATCCGAACGGGAAAATCTCTCCATTACATTTCTGGAGTGCTTCAGAAAGCGACGGGATGGAAATACCGGCGCCGATGAGATCGCCATTCTTATCTTCAACGAATGTAAGCATGTCTGTATCAACCAGGCTGAGATACAGGTCTACATACTGATCTATCTGCCTGTCAGACAGAAGCGAATAGCCATAAAGCACACAATATGTCTCATTTATGAGCTTGAACAGCTTGCGGCCATAATCCTCTTTCCTGATCTGCCTGCGGCTCAGTTTACGTACCTTCAGGCCATATCGTTCCTTGATGATTTCTGAAAATCTGACATGGTTTTCCGGCATCACTTCAGGAAGTGTGATCCTATATTCGACCCAACCTGTCTCCTTGACATATCCATGCTTCTTCATATGTTCAGGATAGTATGGATAATTGTAGATGAGAGCCATTGTGCTGAGACGGTCAAAGCCTTCTACAAGCATACCCTCAGGGTCGAAATCTGTAAATCCGAGAGGACCGACAATCTGGTCCATTCCACGAGACTTTCCAAATGCTGCAACTGCATCCAGGAGAGCAGCGGAAACTTCAAGATCATCAATGAAGTCTATCCAGCCGAATCGTACCTGCTTTACCTTCCAAGCCTCATTTGCCTTATGATTTATGATTGCAGCGACTCTTCCTGCAACCTCTCCATCCTTATAAGCAAGATAAAGCTCCGCTTCACTGAATTCAAACGCACCGTTCTTCTCAGGATCGAGGGTGTTCATATCATCCATCGGCATGGACGGCACATAATATTTGTTTCCTTTGTATAGCTTGTTACCGAAACGCGCAAAAACCTTAAGTTCCTTTCTATTAGAAACCTTTCTAATCTGAATAGCCATAAGTATGTCAGGTTTTATTTATTTAGTACATTTTACAAATGTAGGAAAAATTCCCCGTATTTCCCGTATTTTTGCTAAATTCGCAGAATGTAGTGTTTTAAAGGTGTATTTTTTATGAATATGAAAAAGACAAAGATCATCTGTACGATATCCGATATGAGATGCGAAGTGGATTTCATCAAGGATCTATATGAAAACGGTATGAATGTGGCGCGAATAAATTCGGCGCACGCGACTGTGGATGGAGCACAGAAGATTGTAGACAACGTCAGGGCAGTATCGGACAAGATCGCGATCCTCATAGACACAAAGGGGCCTGAGGTAAGACTTACAGCAATGGAAAGTTCTGTAGGCTTTGTTGCGAAATACGGTGACAGAATCGAGATCAGAAGAGGAACGGATGCATATTGCAATTCACGCGTCCTTTACACAAACTGCAGTTCATTTGTCGATGATGTACCTGAAGGTGCCCATATCCTGATAGATGACGGAAGCATTGATCTTCTCGTAGTTTCAAAAGACGAGGAAAAGCTCGTGTGTATCGTCCAGAATGACGGACTTATCAAAGGAAAGAAGAGCGTAAACGTCCCTGGTGTCCACATATCTCTTCCAGCCCTCACGGAAAAGGACAAGATTTTCGTAAAATGGGCTATTGATGCAGACATCGACTTCATCGCTCATTCGTTTGTGAGAAATAAAGAAGACCTTATCGAGATCCAGAACATACTGGACGCAGAGGGAAGCCATCTGAAGATCATATCCAAGATAGAGAATCAGCAGGGAATCGACAACCTTGACGACATCCTTACATATTGCTATGGAGTGATGATCGCCAGAGGAGACCTTGGAGTAGAGATTGCCGCAGAGAAGATCCCATTGATACAGAAGCAGATAGTACAGAAGTGCAGGGCAAGAAAGAAGCCGGTGATCGTTGCTACTCAGATGTTGCACAGCATGATCGAGAACCCACGTCCTACAAGGGCAGAAGTTACTGATGTCGCGAACGCGATATTCCAGAGTACGGATGCCATCATGCTAAGTGGAGAGACAGCTTCCGGCAAATACCCGATCGAAGCGGTAAAGACCATGTGTTCCATCGCCCTCGAAGCAGAAGAGACCATCGATACCAGCCTGGATCTGAATCTGGAAAAGATCACAAAGCCTATCGCGGCTGTCTTGGCCAGATCACTTGTAGCGGCTACCATGACGCTCCCTGTGAAGGCTTTGATTTTTGACACCTGGACAGGACGAACAGGACGTTATCTGGCAGAGTTCAGACCTAAAGTTCCTATTTATGCCATGTGTTATAACTCATTTACAATGAGGGAATTGTCTTTAACATACGATATCTATGGATATCCGTTCGAGATCACAGGCACAAAAGAGGGATTCGTACAGAATTCGCTTAAGATACTTCTTGAAGACGGAAAGATTTCCAAGGGAGATCTGGTCGGCTTCATAGGAGGAAGCTTCAATGACGAACTTGGAGCTACATACATGGAATTTAAATATGTATAGATATGCCATATCCTGCGTCATGCTGATGACGTTCTTTTTCCTGAGCGAAATCCACGCCCAGAAGAGAACTTTAGGCGCTACATTCAGCTATGCAGGATGCGGTATTGCATATGAAAGACAAGTAAACGACGAGACTTTCTACGAAGTCCAGCTGAGAGCGGAAACGGCACACATGTTCAGTTCGCTTGCATCAAGTCCGGGTATTACCGGTTCCTTTACCTGGAATATGATCTTCGCTGAATCTGTGTCCCGAAACGGAAACTCGATAAGTTTTTTCGCTGGCCCTGGAGTCATTGCAGGAATAACCGATGGGATTCCATTCAGGAAAGGACTGCTTTTCGGTTTGAAAGGCAGGATTGGAGGTGAGTGTGTATTCAGCAGGAATGTGGCCTTGTCGGCCTCTCTTTCTCCCGTGCTCGGAGCTCATGTTACGATGTTAGACGGCATGCCATGCATGGGATTATATATTAATGGACTGATGTGCAGCATAATGCCTGAGGTCGGAATCAAGTATTCTTTCTAAGATGAGGCGAATTATATCCATATTATTGATAATCTGCTCATTTAACATTTGTGTTAAGGCACAGAACAGTGAATTTCCGAGATTCACCTTTGGTGCAGAGTGGGGATATGTTGCCACAGTTCAGTCTGGATACAGATACATTTTCTTCCCACCGGAAGGATACAGGGTAGATGTACGTGACAACAGTTTCGGCCTCCATTCAAATGCGGATATGTACATGCATGGAGGAATGAATCTCAATGAGAATTGGAATATATCCCTTTATATAGGATATGCCGGCGTCTCGGACATACATAAGGTCATACCCGTATCGATCCGTACCACGAGATTCTTCGGCAGGAATCATCTTGCAGACAGATGGTTTGCATTCACAGACCTTGGATCCGGAATATGTCTGAAAAGACCTGTCCAGGAGATTCTTTGCGGAAAGATCGGAGGAGGCTACAGGTTATCCCTTAGCAGGGATACGAAGCTTGACTTCATCCTTTCTGCCAGGATGACATATACACATCCTCAGATCATATATGACAAGATGATCATATCGCATGACATGGTAAGAAGGAATAATGCTTATGTAAGCGCCATTTCGTGTGGATTAGGGTTAACTTTTTGAAAATCAAATAAATATGGCAATCAAACTAACACTTGAAAAGACCGAAAGAATTCTATTCTGCGGAAGCAAATGGTGGGGCGATCCGGATATGCCCGAAAACATGCAGTATCCGACCATGGAGGTTAATGAAGACGGGGAGACATACGATTATCCTCTTACCTTCATCTGCCAGATCAATTGTGAAGACATAGCACCTTATGACAAGGAAGGCAAGCTCCCTCACGAAGGTATGTTATATTTCTTTGCGGCAATCGATGATTATATCGGATATGAGTCTCCTGTAGAGAATCCGATAGGGGAATGGCCTAAGGGCAGGATTATGGTGAAATACGCCAAGGCCATCAATTTCGAGACATTCCAGACCTGTATGCTTGTCGGCGACGAAGACGAGCAGCTTACTGAACCTGAGCTGACAATCACATTCAGCGAATGTGAGGACTCTGAAGAATGCATCAAGATGCTTGCGAATGTTTCCGATGAGAAATATCCCGAGCATACCGGCTTGCTTCAGATAATGACTGACATAGCAGGAGGAATACAGATGGATGGAAAATCGATTGACATCATCATGAAGGATTCCGATCTGAAGTTCGGCAATTGGAAAAAAGCTAAGGCAATACTTGGATAAACGCTAAAGCGAGGATCAATCTGACCCTCGCTTTTCTTATTTGCGTCTCGGATATCTTCCCTTGTATTTGCCGAAGGCGATATTCAATCCGACGGACACGTTTGTGTTTAATGCATCGATCGGAATATAGCTCGGAGTTACGTTCATCAAAGGAAGGAATGAGTCTACACCGGCATACAGAGTCAGGCCTGGAAGGTGTATATTGACAGCTGCTCCCATTGAATTTCCGATAGTCGAAAATGCATAACTGCCTGAAAGAGCAAAGATTCTCAACAATGCCCAGTTGACAGCCATACGGGCCTCGGACCATGAATATTCTCCTGCCATATGGTGTGTTCCCAATGCACCTACGGTAAGTCTCTTATAGAAAGGCAGTCGAGCCTCGACGCCAAGATATGCTGTTGCTGAAAGAGGACTTGTGGTCTTTTCCACATATCCGTCCTTCCTGATGTTGATCGCGTCGGAAAGGCCGCCAGCAATATGCTCAAGTTCCTGAGAAAGAGAGGTTTCCTCATCAAGGCTGAGATTGTCAAATCCCGCAAAGCTCCATGATGTCTGAGGCGTAGACGCGGTCATTACATTCTTCCAACCTACTTTTCCAAGATCAGTGACAGAAGCAGAAAGGGTAAGCCAATCAAGCAGATCTGCAGAGAAGCCGAAATCTACAGCAAATCCCATAGCCGGATCCTCAAAATATGCAATCAGTTCCTCCTCATCCTTGAGAGCGATCGAGCTGAAATCGATCGCACCATCCTGATCGGTCCCGATGTCTACAGGACCGGCAAGCGTAGCACTTCCTTTTGCGCTGACAGCCCATTCTTCGCCACTCATCGTCAGATTCATATTATCCATGGCAATATCAGCCTTGGCAAGACCCATCAGGACCTTTGCCCTCGCTCCAATGGATACTTTCTCACCTATGCGGTATGACAATCCATATGCAAGTTCCGCATGAGCCTGTCCACGGGCGCCGAAATCAGAGAGGTTCCAGGATGTAGTCCCTTCCGAAGAACCAGCCTTGATGAAGCTGAAAAGATCTTTTGTCAGATTTGCATCGACATCTGCTCTCAGGGAAAGATCCAATGTATGATATGCCTTTCCTGTACGGAATCCGAGCGCAAGCACAGGCAGATCGACATTTGCCATTATCAGATTGCCGTATTTCATCTTGTCGAGAAACTCCTTATTCGTCACATCTGGGTGAAGGAAAGTCTTAAGAGTACCGTCTGCAGAAGGGTAGAGGAAGGTAGAAAGGCCAAGATTGCTCTCAACACCGGCTCCTACCTTACCCAATGCAGGAAAAGAAAGGAAGCCTCTTTCACCTTGAATCGCAGGATTCATCTTATACCTATATGTATAACCATCAAGGAAATACGCTGTTCTTAAATTCTGCTGCGCCCAGGCTGAGCATACTGAACACAAAAGAATGACAGCTGACAGTATATATGCTTTTTTCATTTTCATGGAATTAAAGTTCGTTCATATTTACAAAGACTCCTTCAGGAAGGGTCAGGACCATGTTCTTGAAATGAAGTCCCTGATTAATATTCAATGGAATACCCACATATGGAGAATCCGGTGCGGAAGCCATGAAATTGATTTCAAATCCGTCAATATCAATCGTTCCCGTAGTGTTGGAAAACTCGAATACAAGATGAGTTGTAACAGGGGCATCCAATGAGCCTGCCTTCAATATCTGAGCATCCTTGATTGCAAGCTCAAGGCCTTCGATTTTCTTACCTTCATCATCCAAGGCTGTCAGAGCTGCATTGAAATCCATAGGAAGACTGCTCTCCACATCGAGTTCCAGCTTTGCAGATTCGAAATCAGCCTCTGTGAAAGCCAGACCTAAATCCGATATCTCGTATTTGTAAGGAAGATTGAATTCTTCACCGAAGGCAAGAGGGGAGTACAGGGTAAATGATTCAGACATAATATATTCATCTCCAGGCACTACCTTAACAAACTCATCCGTTACGTCAAATTCGAAATCATCGATTTCGATACGTTCTGGTACTGTCTTGACCACATCAGCCAGACCGTCGACCTCGATCAGTTCATATCCTTCCGGAAGCTGCGGAAGATTCGGAGAATCCACGAATGACCACTTCATTACCTGAGGCTCGCTTATCGAGCCTGCTTTGAACTCCAGACCACTTATGCCGATTTCTGCAAGGCATTCATTTCCAGTCCACGAAGATACTTCTGCCGAAAGTTTTCCGGAGAACGGAGTCGTATTGGAGAGCTCCATATCCAAGCGTAACTCATTAACATCCAAGACAATACCTGCAGTATACATAAAATCCGGAAGCTTATCAAGATATAGCGGCTCCATGTCCTCAAGCATCTCGTTTCCAAGATCTTTCAAAAGGACTTCGACAGTCTTTATCTGAAGCTCAGAGAAATCCGCGTATGCACAAAGAGAAGGGGAGACAAGGCCCAATGAAACAGGAGATGTAGCCGTTACATCAAAATAAGTCTTGCCACTGATTGTGACCATATCCTTAATATAGAATGTACCATCTTCCTGAATTCCCTGACCTGGACTGAGCTTCCTTGCATCAATGCCGATCACAGGAACGGTTATCACGGTCTCATACGGATCTGAAGACGATGACACATTAAGACTTATAGGCTTTACAAGCGTGAGGGTATTTCCATCAGTCACAAAGCGATCGTCCATCTGTCCCAAATCGATCCATTCGGGGAATGTAACCTTCGTTCCTTCAGCCAGATACGCACATACCGGAAGCTCTCTGTCATATTGTGCACTAAGACTTACACTTGCTGTAGCTCCAAGTTCCACATATCCGAGATCCTTGACAAAGGAAGGCAAATCCTTATTGACAAATTCCACAACCATCTGAATATCAGGCAACTGTCTTGGCTTCAGCAATTCCTCCTTTAATGAACCATATGCGGGATCATATATGAAATTGAATGTTCCCAGAGGCTCACTGACAGCAACTCCTTCATATGCGTCAGCAAAATTGAAATTTGGAACGGAAAAGGTCTGAGTGAGTTCCTGTTCAAAATTCCTGACACACAATGAGATGTCACCGTTTTCTCCGATCTCGATCATTGAAATGTCTTCTGTCAGGTCAAGAACATCCTTAAGGAGGACCTTGTCGAAGCTTCCCAATGGTACGGAAACATTTTTCAGCACATTTACATTCATGTCCAAATCGCCGTCAAGAACTTTGTCATAAACATGACCATATTCTTCATTTACACACGCGCCAAGGACAAAGATCATCAATGATGACAATGAAATAAATTTAAGCAAACGTTTTCCCATAGATGAATTTGTTAGAGATAACAAATGTAGTTATTATTAAATGAATAATCATTGATTTTCTCAATTTCTCTTATGTTATACAATTGATATTATGTTAACTTAAGGATTTGAAAAGACTACTCTATTACATAAAACAAGGATTTTTAACAATATTTTAATTGATGAGAATTGTGTGGATTACATAAAGAAATTAATTTTGTGAAAATTTTAAATTATTTAAACTTCATGGGTATTTTACAGATCTTTACCTTGCTAGGTGCAATGGGTATGTTCCTTTACGGAATGAACCTGATGAGTTCCGGACTGCAGAAAGCGGCCGGTGACAGACTTAGAGGCTTCCTCTCAGCCATGACATCAAATCCTTTCAAACGTGTCATGACTGGTGTCGGCATCACTGCTCTTATTCAATCATCATCAGCAACAACCGTTATGGTTGTGAGCTTTGTGAATGCGGGACTTCTTACCCTCGTACAGGCGATCGGAGTCATCATGGGTGCCAATATCGGTACCACTATCACAGCATGGATGGTATCACTGCTCGGCTTCAAGGCAGACATTTCAATCCTGGCAGTTCCACTGATGCTTCTCGGATTCCTTTTCTCAAATTCGAAGAAAAATCAGAATAAGAATATCGGAGAACTTATCGTAGGATTCTCACTCCTTTTCCTCGGTCTCTCCTTCATGAAAGATTCTGTTCCTGATCTCAAGCAGACTCCTGAGGTTCTTGAATTTGTAAGACAGTGGGCCGGACACGGATTCGGATCTGTTCTCATCTTCCTTGGAATCGGTACAATTCTTACCCTTATCCTCCAGTCTTCATCAGCAACAATGGCTATCACCCTGATCATGCTCAGCATGGGATGGATTCCTTTCCCGATGGCCTGCGCTATGGTTCTCGGAGAGAATATCGGTACAACGATCACAGCCAACATCGCAGCATCCGTAGGAAATCCTTCAGCAAAACGTGCAGCATTATCTCATACCATATTTAATGTATTCGGTGTAATCTGGGCGCTGATCCTGTTCAAGCCATTCCTCGGTCTGGTAGGAAAGATCATTGAAATAATGGGCTTCCCTAACCCTGCTGCAGACGGCTTTGCGGTTGAAAACCCTGATGGAGCCACCGGAACAGCTGCTCTCTACGGTCTCTCTATGCTTCACACCCTTTTCAACCTTATCAATACTCTTATCCTCGTATGGTTCACAGAACTTATTGGTAAGATTGTGACCAAGCTCGTGAAGGAGCCAGAGAACAAGGAGGAGAAGGCATTCAGACTCAAGTATATCGAGGCGGGTCCTCTTGCTACGCCAGAACTTGCTACTGAGCAGGCATTCAAGGAAATCATTCACTTTGCAAAGATTTCAAGAAATGGTCTTGGATATGCCAGAGCAGCCATCAACGAAAGCGATCCTAACAAGTTTGAGGAACTTCGTGGCAAACTCGTTAAGTATGAGGAGATTTCTGATAGAATCGAATATGAGATCGCGACATTCCTCAATGCTGTTTCAGCGGAGGAAATCAGCTCAAGGACATCAATCATGATCAAGGCTATGTATAAGATCATCGGAGAGCTTGAGTCTCTGGGAGATTCAGGAGAAAGCATCAGCCGCATCCTCTCACGCAGGAATATCCATAACAAGTCATTCGATGCTGAGACCATCAAGAAGCTCAACGCCATGGTAGATCTTGTAGACCACGGATATGCTGTGATGATCGAGAACCTTACGCTTGCATTTGACGGAAAGCTCGAGGAGATTGCGAATGCATACTCTGCTGAGGACAGAATCAACAATCAGCGTAACAACCTCAGAGACGAGGAAATCGAGAGCATCGAGAGCGACCGCAAGAACTATCAGACCAGTGTATATTACATGGATATAGTTTCTGAGCTTGAGACAATGGGAGACTTCATGATCAATATTTCCCAGACTCTTTATAAAGCAAAGGTTAAGATTTCTTAATCTCATTAATATTTGATAATTTTGCACCCCCGTTGAATCATTCAATGGGGGTGTTAATTTCAATGAAGAATTATGGCAAGAAAGAAGCAGGATATCATTTTAGAGAATGTAGTGATCGAGGCGGTTGCTGCAGAAGGCAAGGCTTTGGCGAGAATTGACGGCACAGTCCTTTTCGTACAGTTTGCTGTACCGGGTGACATTGTAGACGTAAAGGTTACGAAGAAAAAGAAAAACTATATGGAAGGTTTCATCCTCCGTATGGTAAAACCTTCAGAGCATCGTCTTGAGCCTTTCTGCAAGCATTTCGGAGTATGCGGCGGATGTAAATGGCAGCCACTTCCATATGAAATGCAGCTTCAGGCAAAGCAGCAGCAGGTATATGACCAGCTTGTACGCATTGGTCATCTTGACGTACCTGAGATATCCCCTATCGTCCCTTCCGATGATACGACTTACTACCGTAACAAGCTGGAGTTCACATTCTCACAGCGTCGCTGGATTTTCGACGATGAAAACGCCGAGGTTCTTTCAGACCAGGAAAAATACGGACTTGGCTTCCATGTGGGACGATTCTTTGACAAGGTACTCGATATCGACCATTGCTACCTGCAGCCGGAGCCATCTAACGAGATCCGTCTTTTCATAAAGGAATATGCTCTGAATCACGGACTTACATTCTTCAACATTCGTGAGCACGTAGGTTTCCTCCGTAATATGTTCATCAGAACTACCGAGGCTGGAAACGTAATGCTTATCATATGTTTTTACCATGAGGATGCCGAAGCGCGCACTGCCCTCCTGGATGCTGTCGCTGAAAAGTTCCCGCAGATTACATCTCTCTATTATGTGATCAACGGAAAGGCAAACGACTCGATTTCCGATCAGGAATGCCATCTTTACAAAGGAGAGGATGCGATATACGAGTACATGGAAGGTCTTAAGTTCAAGATCGGTCCGAAGTCTTTCTATCAGACAAACACAAAGCAGGCCTATAAACTGTACAGCGTAACACGCGAATATGCGGCTCTGACTGGCTCTGAGGTTGTTTATGACCTCTATACCGGTACAGGTACAATCGCTCAGTTCGTATCCCGCCAGGCATCAAAAGTGATTGGTATTGAATATGTTCCGGAAGCCATTGAGGATGCAAGGATCAATGCGGCCAACAACAATATCACAAACTGTGACTTCTATGCCGGTGACATGAAGGATATTCTTACAGATGCTTTCGTGCAGGAGCACGGACGTCCAGATGTAATCATTCTTGACCCGCCTAGAGCCGGTATCCATCCTGATGTGGCTCAGGTCATTCTGAATGCAGCACCTGAACGCATGGTCTATGTAAGCTGCAATCCGGCCTCACAGGCCCGTGATCTCGAGATCCTCTGCAAGGATTATGAAATCACAGCTGTACGTCCGGTAGATATGTTCCCGCATACCCACCATGTAGAGAATGTAGTGGCTCTGAAAAGAAAGAATTAGAGCTTTTCACAATAGAGGCGTCCCTGTTCTGCGTCGAGAACCTTCAGGGTCTCACCTTTTACAGCATAGCCTCCGAATTTAAGCACGGCTTCTAATATGCGTCCGTCGGTAGTCTGTATCTTACCGCTCGGGCGCATATCTGTAAATACTACAACCGACTCACCTACAAGATCTTCCAGGCCTGATACGACTCCGGTAAATCCTTCGGAAGCCTTCATTTCCTGCCTCAAGGCAATATGATCGAAAGAGCGTGTGGCATATAGCTTCTTTACAAGCCAGACTGATCCGAATATCGCTGCAGATGCAGATATGATCACAATGCCCAAAGGTTGAAGAACTGGCTGAAGATTCAATGTTCCGTCCCAATGGAAGAGTTCGGCATTATCCACCATAGCAAATGCCAAGGACACAACCACGGCTATTATACCCGTAATTCCGCATACTCCAAAACCAGGAAGAACGAATATCTCAATAGCTATCAGGACAAGTCCGACTACGAAAAGAAGGATTTCCCATGACTCGACAAGATGTCCGATATATCCCGGAGCGAAATAAAGAAGCGCACCGATTATTGCTGTCAAAAGCGGCAATCCGATACCAGGAGTCCTTATCTCAACGAAGATTCCTCCGATTATCATCATCATGAAGATGGACTGAAGAAGTGGATTCAACAGAAGCTGGATAAGTCTGTCAAGCCACGTCAAATCATCTTCCATATTCTTGATTATAAACTCTTTACCATGACTTACCTTTTCTGCAACTTCAAATTCACTCTCACATATTCCTTCGCAATATCCTACAGCAATCGCTTCGGCAGGAGTCATGCTCAGCACATTCGCCGTATCGGTCATGGATTCGGCAATCTTCGGGTCCCTGCCGTTCGCCTGGGCTGTCGATCTCATCATTCCTCGCATGAATGACTGATATTTGTCCGGCATTACTCCACCCGACTGATCCACTACTGTTGCAGCTCCTATCGAACTGCCTGTCTTCATATAGATGGAATCGCAAGCGATGCTTATGAGGGCTCCGGCAGATGCCGCCTGCATGTTGACGTAAGCTATAACCGGCTTCTCATACATGAGAATTGCAGAACGGATGCTGTCTGCAGCATTGACAGCTCCTCCGTAAGTATCCAGATCGAGAAGTACATAGTCAGCCTCGGCTTCTCTGGCTTTTTCCAGTCCCAGAATCACAAGTCTCTGAGATGCCTGATCTATATCCTGGTCAAGTCTGATACGATAAAACACTTTAAGCGAATCAGTTGCAGAAGCTGAAACCGCAAGTATCATGGTAATAAGGAGGAGAACCAATCTTTTCATATCTTCACATATATATTGCAGAATTGACAAATATAATGAATTTAGGATATTTTTAGATAAATTTGCAGAGTTAAAAGATTTATAATTTATGACATTACAGATTCTCATGCTCCTGGCCGGACTTACACTGATCCTGTTTGGAGCAAACTGGTTGGTCGACGGCTCTTCCAGCATAGCAAAGCGATTCGGCATCAGTGAGTTCGTCATCGGTCTTACTATAGTTGGAATCGGAACGTCCTCTCCGGAAATGGTTGTCAGCTTCATGTCTTCATTACAAGGCAAAGCCGACATGGCCATAGGTAACATCGTCGGATCGAACATTTTCAACACCCTTATGATCCTCGGAATCACTGCTCTGGTTGCTCCGATGGCTATTACAAAGAACAACCTCAAGAGAGATATACCTTTAAATATAGTAGTGACCGTGCTTCTGATCATCCTGGGAATGAATTTCACCCTTTTTGGAAAGGGACAGGATCAGATCAGCAGACTTGACGGCGCCATATTGCTCGCTGTGTTTGCATGGTATCTGTGGACTTCATTCAAGTCAGATCAGGGAGATGCCTCAGAAGAAGGAGAAGGCATAAAGGAATACAAGACAGGATTGTCTGTGATCATGATCGCTGCCGGTCTTGCTGGTCTTATCTTCGGAGGAAGGCTTTTCGTGAATTCAGCCACCGAACTTGCAAAGATGTTCGGAGTATCGGATAAATTCATTGCAATAACCGTCATGGCTGCAGGTACATCAATGCCGGAGCTCGCAACCTGCGTTGTTGCAGCACTCAAAGGACGTGGCCAGCTCGCGCTTGGAAATGTACTTGGATCGAATATCTCAAACATCCTCCTCATCCTTGGAGGAGCATCCCTGATCGCCCCTCTCTCATTCAACGGCATGACCCCTGTAGATCTTGGCCTGGTACTTATCAGCGCCATCATCATCTTTGCAAGCGCATTCATGTTCAAGAAGAGAGAGATCGACAGATATGAAGGTGTCATTTTCCTCCTTTTGGAGATCGGATACATGTGGTATCTTATCGCCAATCTATAGAATTCTGGGGAAATGCTACGATAACATTTTTGTTAGCACTTCAAACATAAATGTTTCGCAGATTGATTATCAACTAATTTTAGAAAAATGGCATTCAACCTATTACAAACACAGCCAACTGACACTTTGGACATCCAACTTGCCATAGATACGCTGGCCGAGAAGCTCTCCACAACTCCGGTGACCGTGCTTGTATCCGAACTTATAGACAAAGCTGTAGCATTCGGACTTAAAGTCCTGGCTGCACTGTTCATCTATTCCATCGGTATCTGGATCATAAGGAGAATCAGGAACATACTGTCGCGTCTTCTCAGCAGAAAGAACACGGACGCAGGTATTTCCTCATTCGTGCAAAGCCTTGTCGGCATAATTCTCAACATAATTCTCCTTGTCATTACCATCGGAGCGGTAGGCATCGATACAACTTCAATAGCCGCTCTGCTTGCCGGTGGCGGTATGGCAATAGGTATGGCATTGAATGGCACAGTCCAGAATTTTGCTGGAGGAATAATGATTGTTGCATTCAAACCTTTTAAGGTCGGTGATTACATCGAAGCCCAAGGATATGAAGGTACTGTAACCGAAATCTCCATTGTCAGCACCAAGCTTATGACAGCAGACAACAGATGTATCATCATTCCTAATGGTGCACTGTCCAACGGCACAATAAACAACTTCTCTCATAATACCATTCGCCGTGTAGAATGGACCGTATGCGTAGAGTATGGAGTTTCTGCCGAAGAATGCAAACGCCTGCTGAATGAACTCTTGGAAAGAGATCTCAGAATCCTGAGAGAAAACGATGGAGCTCCTGCCGATCCATTTGTCGGTTTGAGTATATTGGCTGATAGCAGCGTCAACTTTACTATGCGTGCCTGGGTCAAGAAAGAGAACTACTGGCCGGTTAAATTCGAGATGAACGAGAAGATATATGAAACTCTTCCTAAACATGGCATCCATTTCCCATTCCCTCAGATGGATGTGCATGTTCATCAGGATAAATAAGCACATATCCGGAAAATGAGAAAAGCCAGTCCTTGACGGACTGGCTTTTCTCATTAGATATATCTCTCATTTACAGGAGAATAGCACCTGTAGCCTTTTCCTTTAATAGAAGTTCCTTGGTCACTACTGGATTTGCATAGATATCAAGGAAGACTCTTCTGAGATCCTCTCTGTTGATCTCTGGCTCAACGCTATCCAGCTGATGCTCCATATATGATACGAACTGCTCGACATCGGCCTGATCGTATTTATCAGAGTACTTGAATGTATGGTTTGCTATATCATAAGCGACATAGTTATTCTTCCAGAGCTTATAGCCTTCAATCACTCTGAGATCTACGGCATGGCGGATCTTCTGATAACGGTCATTCTTGTCACAAAGGGCAGCATCCGCTATTTCTTCAGCTGTAAGAGGCTTGCCTATGTTAAGATGGATGTTACCTTTCTGAGTCATGATACCGCTCATGATGCTGTTGAGGTCTTCGCCTTCAGCCTTGACATACTTGTGCTTGCGCGAAATGACAAGTTCACGTGCCTTCAGTATATCGCATGGCTCGATTTCATATGAGATGCTCATCGGAATGATGTTCAGTTCTTCGAAATTCTGCTGGAAATCTGAAGTACCGCTCATGTCAAGCATCTTGAGAAGGCCCTGCTCGGTAATATCATAGCCATTCTTGGTTCGTCCCTGCCTCTGAGCAAGCCAGATAGAGCTTCGCTGCTCAGTAATGTTGAGACGGATATACCTTGAAAGAAGCTGAGATGAAAGATAAAGTTCTCTTGCAGTAATACCACGCACAACCTTGATCATGCGGTTAGACCTGATGAGATACTCGATTGTCTTGTTCGTAATAAGGTTATCACCAACAGCAATCTCAGTCATCGGAAAACCATTATTGTAAAGAACCAGCTGAGTGATTGCCGGATCCAGGATGATATCTCTATGATTTGACAACGCTAGGAATTTTTTCTCCGGATCAATGTTGGAAATGCCATCGTATGAGAAGTTCCTTGCTGTATGCTCCAGTACCCAACGTACAAATTTCTGCATTACAAGCACCTGGAACTGATCTATTGTCTTTATTTGCTTAAGGATATTCTTCAAGAAATCTGGCGACTCCTCCGGAAAGAATTGCTGAGAAACCTTGGCAAGAAGCGGATATTCCGCAAGCTTGCTTAAAGCTTCCGCTGCTTCGGCATCTGTATAAGGACTGATGCTCTCGAATTCAGATAAATCAACCATTGTATTTAAAGGTTATATTAGTACAATATGCAAATTTATAATCTTTTCTCAAAATAACAAATATCAGGCTCTACCCGCACCATCATTTCCTGTTTCTTCTGAAAAGAATGGAACTGTCGCCATAACTAAGAAAACGGAAGTTGTTTTCGAGTGCAAAATCATATATATTTCTCCAATCACCGTCAACAAAAGCAGAAATCAAGAGAAGAAGAGTACTCTGAGGCTGATGGAAATTAGTTACAAGCATATCGACGATACGGAAGGTGAATCCGGGTACGATTATAATCCTGGTACCGACTTTCAGCTCATTCAAACCATTGGATTTCAAGTAGTTCACTATAGCCCCAAGAGCCTCTTCCGTCGAATATGAATAGTCTCTTGTATATGGATCCCACTGTCCGACATCTTCAGGATGCCCGCTTTCCAGACAGCTTACGCCTACATAATACAAGGATTCCAGAGTCCTGACCGAAGTGGTGCCTACGGCTGTAACCTTGCCTTTACGAGCGATCAGTTTCTCAAGCAGGCTTAATGTCACCACAAATGGTTCCCTGTGCATTGTATGTTCTGCAACAAGAGAACTTTTGACCGGAAGAAAGGTTCCTGCACCTACGTGAAGGCATACGGTATCAGTATCAACACCATTGGATCTTATCGCCTGGAGTACATTTTCAGTGAAATGAAGACCGGCTGTAGGGGCTGCGACAGATCCTCGGTATCTTGCATAGAGGGTCTGATAGCGTTCCAGGTCGACATCTTCGGTATCTCTGTTTAGATATGGAGGGATTGGAACAGAGCCGCAAACTTCGAGTACCTGCGAGAATGGAGCTCCATTATCCCACCTGAATTCAACTACAGAGGTTTCTCCATCTCTTTCGACAAGATCCGCCTTCAGATTCATTTCCGATATCCTGGCATCATCTAAGGGATTGTAAAGCGAAAGAGTGTCATTTTTCCATCTTTTCACATTTCCCACAATGCATTTCCATCTGCAGCAATCAGTTACGGCAAACATGCTGACATATTCCTCCGGCTGCACAGGCTCAAGACAAAAGATTTCAATATGCGCTCCTGTAGAACGTTGGAAGTGCAGTCTTGCCGGAACTACCTTGGTATCATTGAAGACCATAAGCGCATCCCCAGGAATATAATCTGGAATCTGCTTGAATGACTTACATGATGGAATACCATCCTTATAAACAAGCAGCTGGGAAGAATCACGTGATGAAAGAGGATATTTAGCGATTCTTTCATCAGGAAGGGGATAATTATAATCTTCTATACGAATTTCTGGTATCATGGTAAAAGTCAATTATTATACAAAAATAATCAAATCTCAGCTAAATAAAAATCTCTGGCGATTTACAATTGTGATTCACAATTGTTATTTACATATATATTCAATCTTGTTTGCATTTGTAAATTTCGCAACATTTTACGCCCTATGTAAACCACTATCCTGTAACATTAATCTTTGTAATATAATATTTTCTTATAAATGTTTTTTGTTTATCATATTATTCTATAAATCAGATACTTAGATATATTTATTTATATATTTTATAGACTTTATTTCAGTAAATGCCATCAAAATAGGCTCAAATGAGGTCCATTAACATGAATACACCTATATTTATATATGCTATATGGCGAATAATCAGTTATTTATGATAGTTAAGCTAAAGTGTTTTATAGCTTATTTTACAATTCTTCCTCTCCCCTATTTACAAATTTGATCTCAGGAAATGTTTTTAGTTTTCAAAAATTATCATTACATTTGTGACGCTATAGTAAACAAATATGAATACTCGATTAAAGCAGTTTCTCGCAGCAGAGAACATCACTCAAGCACAATTTGCCGACAGCATCAATGTTGTGCGCGCAAGCGTGTCACATGTATTATCCGGAAGAAATAATCCAAGCTTTGACTTCATTAAAGCTATGATGCTGCAATACCCTAACCTGAACATCGATTGGCTGATGTTCGGCAAAGGCAAGATGTATAAAGATGCAACCAGGCCGGAGCCAGCTGAAGATCTGCTCTTCTCTGATTTTGATCTTGAAGACGAACCGAGAACTCAGTCTCCTGCACCTGTGGAGTACGTCAAGCCGATTATCGAACCCTCGATCGAACTGAATACTTTAACACAAGTAGCTCAAAGCGCTGTCAATCAGCGAAAAGTAAAGAAAATTCTGATACTTTTTGATGACGGCACATATCAGGAAATGTAAAAAAGTACTGCGTAGGCGGTACTTTTTTTATATATTTGTAGAATATAAACAACAGCATTATGTATAAGCATCTTATCAGACCTATTCTATTCAGATTCAATCCTGAAACCGCTCATAACCTTACATTCAAAGCTCTTTCTATCATCAGGAATATTCCTTTTGCACAGTCGATCATAAGAGCCATATATAAAAAGGACACTCCATCGCTTGAGAGAGAAGTATTCGGCATCAGATTTCCTAATCCCGTAGGACTTGCCGGAGGACTTGATAAGAATGGAGAATTTTATAACGATATGGCCAATTTCGGGTTCGGATTCGTTGAAATTGGCTCACTTACCCCACTTCCTCAGGACGGTAATGCCAAACCAAGATGCTTCAGAGTTCCAGGAGATAAGGCTCTCATAAATAGATTCGGCATCAATAACAAAGGTGTGAAGAACGCTGTTGAGCATCTTAAGAAGGTGCGTCCGAACGTTATTGTGGCTGCTAACATCTCCAAGAATACAACAAGCATCAACGAAGATGCTGCTAAGGACTACGAGAAGGCTTTCGGCCTTCTGTACGACTTCGTAGACATGTTTGTTGTAAATATTTCATGTCCTAATGTAGTGGGTCTCACTGCTTTACAAGATGTTTCATTCCTTTCTGAGATTGTAGATAAACTCCTTGATCTCAGAATGTACTTTGACAATTATCGTCCTATTCTTCTCAAGGTATCTCCTGATCTTTCCCACCAGCAGCTTGATGACATCATCGATTACTGTCTCCGCTCAGGAATAGACGGCATCGTAGCTGGTAATACTACAAGAAGCCGCGACGGAATCACAAGCATTTCCAAAGAGAAGATCGAAGCTATCGGTAATGGCGGTATGTCAGGCGCTCCTATTTATAAAAAGAATCTGGAACTCGTGAAATATGTATACGCAAAGTCTGAAGGAAAGCTTCCTATCGTAGGAGTCGGCGGTATCATGTCACCTGAACAGGCTAAGGAAATGATGGATGCCGGCGCATCGCTTGTGGAAATCTATTCAGGATTCGTCTACGAAGGACCTGCACTCATCAAGAACATCAACAAGCATCTGGAAAACACGAATAAATGACAACAGCCTCCATCTGTACAATCGGCGATGAGATCCTGATAGGACAGATCGTCGACACCAATTCATCTCATATCTCGCAGTCACTCAATTCATTAGGTGTCAAGGTCAACCGAATGACATCAATCGGTGATGACCATGATACAATAGTGAATTCGTTGGCAGAAGAGCTGAAAGATAATGATGTAGTCATTGTCACCGGAGGGCTTGGTCCGACAAAAGACGACATAACAAAGGCTGCACTCGCCTGCCTAGCCGGATCTTCTGAATACAAGACAGACGAAAGACAGCTGGAAATCATACGTAAGATATTGAGTTCCAGAGGGCTTGACATACTGGATATCAACATCGCCCAAGCTTCGGTTCCACAAGCATGCGAAGTAATCCCTAACAGACTTGGCACAGCTCCGATAATGGTGTTCCGCTTCCCTGAAGAAAGATTCGGGCACAAAGCTACCTTATATTCTCTTCCAGGAGTGCCATTTGAAGCACTTGGAGCACTACCGGAAGTAATGGAGGACATAAGGATACATAACTCATTATCAGATATTTACCATCATACTGTAATGACTTATGGCATTGCCGAGTCTGCGTTAGCCAAGATGATCGAGGAATGGGAAGATGCCCTGCCTTCAGATATGCATCTCGCCTATCTTCCTAATGCGCTTACAGGAGTACGTTTGAGGCTGTCGATATACGGAGGTATAAAAGAGGAACAGGAAGCCAGAATAGAGGCAGAATTGACCAAATTAAAGCCTATTCTCGGTTCTGCCCTATACTCTTTCCAAGAGGATACGCTCGAAGGGTGCATAGGCAGGATGCTGGCAGAGAACGGAAAGACCCTTTCTGCAGCTGAATCATGCACAGGAGGCACAATTTCTGCCCTCCTGACATCTGTACCAGGTTCATCAACCTATTATCTCGGCTCTGTGACCTCATATGCCAACGAAATCAAGATGAATGTACTTGGAGTACCAGAAGAAATCATTGCAAAATATGGTGCAGTCAGCTCGGAATGCGTAGCTGCAATGGCGGAAGGAGTCCGCAAGCTTACAGGTAGTGATTACTCGGTAGCAACATCGGGCATAGCTGGTCCAGGAGGCGGAAGCGAAGAAAAACCAGTCGGCCTGGTATGGATAGGAGTAAGCTCAGAAAAAGGAACCGAGACCTTTAAAATGGTCTTCAGGAACGACAGAAAACGTAATATCGAACGTTTTGCATCGTCAGCACTCAATAAACTAAGGGAAAAACTTGTAAACGAGCTAAAATACTGATAATCAAATGAAGAAACATTTTTGTTTAGACTTATAACATTTTTGTTACTTCAACGATGTGAATTATAAAGCATTCTTATATTAAACCTATTTGATTGATATTCAGGCATATAGACAACCACGCGATAAATGAGCCATATATTGACGAAATACGAGAAAAAGAAGCGTAGAATAACCTTGAACGGACTATTCTACGCTGCGATTTCGTCTGCATCATTCGGCTTTTCTCCCCTTTTCAGCATCGGACTTCTGACTGCAGGCCTCTCGAATACAGATATTCTTTCCTACCGTTGGGCGATTGCCGGATTTGTGCTGATGATATATGCTGCGGTTAAAAAGAAGACACTCCGACTCAATTCTTTTGAAGAATTTTGGAAGATCGGACTCCTCAGCGCATTGAGAGCTTTGACATCCATAACCCTCCTGATTGGATATGCCAACATAGCAAGCGGAGTGGCAACGACGATAAACTTCATGTATCCTGTCATCGTTCTGCTATGTATGATGCTATTCCATGGAGAAGAGAAATCATTCATAAACCTTGGAGCAATCGGTTTATCCATAGTCGGCGTATACCTGCTGGCATCTGGAGACGGATTGAGGATAGATGGAGGAAACACGACTCTCGGACTAGTCTGTTCAATCATTTCTGCAGTGAGCTTTGCCGCATATTACATACTTATCAAGAGGTTGAGGGCTGATAAGATAGAAGTAGTCAAGTTCACGACATGGATCATGATGCTCAGCGCATTATATTTCATTGTAACTGGCCTGATCTTTCATGGAAACATAACCATCGTCACAAACGGAAAGCTTTGGCTATACATTCTGGGGTTGGGACTCTGGGCTACCATGGTATCGAATTTCACGGGCGTAAAGGCCGTCAGACGTATCGGACCGACATTGACATCTATTCTCGGTGCCCTTCAGCCACTTACCGCTGTTGCATTGGGAGTCCTTTTCCTTGATGAGCATCTTGGTTTCAAGACCATCACAGGTATGATACTTATAATGATATCTGTAATGATGGTCGTCACTCACCAGAACACAAAGAAACATCATTAAGCAGCCTAAGGAAATTTCCTCCTGCAACCTTCTCTATTTCTTCCTCGGTATACCCACGGCTTCGCATTTCATCAAACACAAGAGGCATGAATGAGATATCGTCCATTCCTTCTGGAGTCACCTCGATTCCGTCAAAGTCTGAACCGATACCCACATGGTCGATTCCTGCAATTGAAACAGCATGATCGATATGGTCAACAATTCTCTTATATGACGGACGTGGTAGAGACTGCAATTGGTCCTGCACCGCATTCCATGCAGCTCGCTTTTCAGGATCAGATGGATCTGCAATAAACTGACTCTCAACAATTTCGCCGTACTCCATTATACCGGATGTGTCAAGAATGCCAGCAAACGAATCATCGATGAATAAAGGATAGAAGTTGATCTGTATCACTCCACCAGCTTCTGCCAAGGCGCGTATCATATCATCCGTCATATTGCGCGGATGTGCAGCCAGGGATCTGCAGCATGAATGCGTAGCAGCTACCGGAGCCTTCGAATATTTGAGCACATCCCAGAATGAATCATCTGAAAGATGGGAAACATCCACCAGCATGCCAATACGGTTCATTTCTGCGACAACTTCCTTTCCGAAAGGACTCAGTCCACCCCATTTTCCTTTCTTTGACGCACATGAGTCACATATCTGATTATCAGCTGAATGGCACAGAGTCATGTACCTGACTCCTGCATCATAAAACCGATGAAGCCTCTGGATAGAATCAGCTATAGGGGATCCGTTTTCAAGCCCGATAAATACCGAAAACAATCCATTTTCCTTATTAGACAGAGCCTGTGCCGGAGAAGTCGCCAGCCTTGCCTTGTCCGGATGCATGGACAGGGTATCTTCGACGCATTTCAAAAGTCTGCATGAATATGCATAGGCATCATCGCCTTGTAGCGAAGCCGGTACATATAACGCAAAAAAAGCGCCGTCGACTCCCCCTCGCCTGAGCTTCGGGAAATCGACATGCGCATGATCATTATCCAGGGACATATCCCTGAGTCTGTTTATCTGCGACGGAGTATCGCAGTGAGAATCAAGGACATACATATTCTACTTCCTTCTTGGATCGTCGTGCTTGATCAATGTAGAGTTCAATATTCTCTCAACCTCGATTACCGGCTTATCCTTGAATGTAAGCATAGCACCACCTGAAAGATTCACAAGAAGGTTTCCTGTTACATTCACATGGCACTTTGAAGAACCGGTCTGAGTTACTGAAGCGTTGTCAGCAACTGTCTCTTCAGCAGTAAGACGAGATGTGCCGGAACCCTTTGCCTGAAGCATTGTTGTCGAACCCTTTACTTCAATTGTAGATCCACCCGAGAAGTCTGCATTCATATTAACTGCCTCACTCTCAACATTCTGAGTTGACGCTCCAGATGCAACGAGGCTGATAGCATTTCCAAAATGCTTTACAATCGCCTGAGAATTATTCTCTGTCGTTACATATAGAGTCTTGGCTGTAGTTGCTTCAATGCTAGCGTATGCACCCTTGGAAAGATTGATCTCAGCTGTCTCTCCTTCAAAATTGATCTTGTTGACCTTAGCCTTGTCTGTAAGGATCAGCGTGAAATTCGGAGCATTTATCACATCTGCAAGCTTGAGGTGGGTATTTCCGCTCATTTCCAATGACTTGATTGTCGGACAGCATATTTCAGCCTCAAGTATTGGCGCAGCTGCTCCTTTGACTCTCATCTGTTTCTTCAATTCCTGACTGAAACTTTTACGATCAAGGGATACATACAGAACTCCATTCTTTACATAGCATACAACATAAGGGGCAATCCTCTCATCAGACACAGTCTTTACAGAGTACTTCGGAGAATTGATCAGTTTTACTGAAAAATCATCCGAAACATTGACAGAGCTGAAGCTCTCATAATCATTTTCCTGCACAAGACTTGCCTGTGCATTTGCAGCAAATGAAGTGACAAGTGCTGCAATCAAAACGAAAAGCAACTTCTTCATAACTGATATTTATTTTCTAATTCTCTGTCTTACAGCCTCATACATCAAAATAGACGATGCTACTGAAACATTAAGAGATGTGATCTCTCCTACCATAGGTATTGCAGCCTTCTCATCCGCCAGATCAAGCATAGTCTGCGAAATACCCTTGCCTTCCGAGCCCATTATGATAGCACATGGACCTGTCATATCTACATCATAGATCAGATTGTCAGTCTTCTCGGTTGCCGCAACAAGCTTAAATCCGCTCTGTTGGAGATAATAAGCGGCAACACGAAGATTCGACACTTTGCAGGTATCGATTCTCATAAGCGCTCCTGCAGAAGCTTTGACAGCATCAGCATTGATAGCTGCACCACCCTTAGCAGGCACAATGATTCCATGTCCACCAGCACATTCGAGACTTCTTGCGATCGCACCAAGGTTACGAACATCGCTCACACCATCAAGAATCACAAGAAGAGGATTCTCGCTGCAACCGAGTGCATTGTTCACAAGCTGCTCAATATCAACGTAATCAATCTGTGAGATATATGCGAGTACACCCTGATGAGATCCTCTTACAGCCCTGTTGAGTCTTTCTCCCGGTACAAACTGGAAAGGAATCTCATTCACTTTGAGCAGTTCCATCAGCTCTCTGAACTGAACTCCCTCAAGTCCCTGCTTCAGAAGGACTTTGTCAAACTTTTTTCCTGCCTTGACTGCCTCCAGTACCGGATGCATGCCAAACAAATACTGCATTTTCTTCTCTTCCATATTTATTGATCCAATTGTTCATTCAACTTTTCCCATTCTTCCATCTTGAAATCAAGCTCACGCTTGTTCTCCAGATATGCCCTGGTCAACTCCATGATATCATCTCCGGGACCTGGGTTCATAAGGACAGCCTCAATCTCTGCCATCTTGGCCTCTATCTGCTCTATCCCCTTCTCTAAGAATGAGATACGATTCTTTATCTTCTTCTCTTCTTTAGATACATATTTCTTTGCCTGGTACTCCTGCTTGGCTTCTTCCTTTTTCTGCACGACCTCCACCGGCTTCTCAGCAGCAACAGGCTTGTAGTGTCTTTCCAGCTCGCTCAGGTTCTCAAGCTTCCTTCTTTCAAGGAACTCCTGAACACCACCCAGATGCTCTTTTACCTTACCGTCCCTGAACTCATAAAGCTTATCAACAAGTCCGTCAAGGAAATCACGGTCATGTGAAACTATGATCAATGTACCGTCATATGCCTTCAGCGCCTGTTTGAGAATGTCCTTCGAGCGGATATCCATATGGTTGGTAGGCTCGTCAAGGGCAAGAAGATTGTATGGCTTAAGTATGAGCTTGGCCATAGCCAGTCGTGCACGTTCTCCACCACTGAGCACCGCCACCTTCTTGTCAATATCCTCACCTTTAAAAAGAAATGCACCAAGAATATCACGGAGCTTCAGGCGGATATCTCCAACTGCAATGCGGTCCAATGTGCCGAATACAGTATCTTCTTTATCAAGTATATCCTCTTGATTCTGAGCATAATATCCAATATTGACATTGTATCCGACCTTTGAATCACCGGCCATTGGATCCAGCTCATTCATTATAACGCGCATAAGCGTGGTCTTTCCCTCACCATTTCTTCCTACAAGAGCGACCTTCTCGCCTCTTCGCACTTCGATCTGGGCATCGTCAAACACGACCTTAGTACCGTATCCGACTCTCATGTCCACAGCCTTGTAAGCAATGTCACCGGAACGAGGAGCGGGCGGGAACTTCACGGCCAAAGCAGATCTGTCCTCGATATCGACTTCTATTCTTTCCAGTTTTTCAAGCTGCTTTACTCGCGACTGCACCTGATTGGACTTGGTTGGTTTGTATCTGAAACGCTCGATAAACTCTTCCGTCTTCTCGATCATCCTCTGCTGATTCTCGTAGGCAGCCTGCTGCTGAGCAAGTCTTTCCTTCCTGAGTTCCAGATACTTACTATAAGGAACCTTATAATCATGGATCCTTCCCACCATGATCTCTACCGTCCTGTTTGTAACGTTATCCAAAAACTTTCTATCGTGAGAAATCAAGACAAGGGATCCCTTATATTCTTTCAGATAACCTTCAAGCCATTCGATGGACTCGATGTCAAGATGGTTGGTAGGCTCGTCAAGGAGGAGCACATCCGGCTTCGAAAGCAGAATCTTCGCAAGCTCGATACGCATGTTCCATCCCTGGCTGAATGTCTCTGTAGGGCGTGACAGCTCTTCATACTTGAAGCCGAGACCGATCAAGGTCTTTTCTGCCAATACCTGCGGATTGTCAGAACGAGTATAGGCAAGAGTATCGTTGACTTCATTCATTCTTACAATTAGGTCCTGATACTCCTTTGATTCGTAATCTTCTCTTTCAGAGAGCTCTACGGTAATCTTCTCAAGTTCTGCTTCAAGCTCGAACATCTCAGAGAAAGCTGTCATGGCCTCATCTATGACAGTGCGGCCACGATGATGCTCCATGATCTGAGGAAGATAACCTATCTTCACATCATTCGGAACAGCAACCTTTCCGTTTGTCGGACTCTGAAGGCCACATATGAGTTTCAGAATCGTAGACTTTCCTGCTCCGTTCTTTCCTACAAGGCCGATCTTGTCATTCTCGCTGATATGAAAATTGATGTCATTCAGCAAGACAAAGCCGCCATAGGCCACTGTAAGACTGTTTATAGATATCATATATTATTCTTCAACTGTTTTTACACCCTTTTTACAAATCAGAACACTGAATTCGTACAGCAGATACAAAGGCACGGACACTACCAGAAGAGAGAACGGATCTCCCGACGGCGTAATCAAAGCAGCCAGGATAAGGACTGCACATATTGCATGTCTTCTGAAAGACTTAAGGGTTTCCTTGGACAACACTCCCATTGAGGACAGCACCACTGCTACTGTCGGAAACTCAAACACAATACCGAATATCAGCACCATTGACGTGAACATTGAAATGTACGAAGTCAATGAGAAAGTATTTGAGATATCCGGACTCACCTGATAGCCTGAAAAAAAGTTCAGCATCAGAGGAAAGACAATCATATATCCGACAAGGACGCCTATATAGAAAAGAACTGATGAAAAAAGGAATGCTCCTTTTACAGCCTTCTTCTCCTTTTCATATAAGGCAGGGGCTATGAAACGCCATACCTCAAATATCAGATATGGGAACGTTATCACTAATGCACAGATAAAAGTGATCTTCATATGTATCAGGAACTGAGCAGCCAGCTCGATGTTCACAAGGGTCATCGAGAAATCAGCTCCCAGCAGCTGATACATAAAGAAATCAGGCTTGGAAGGTGCCAGGATTATGTCGTCGAAGATAAACCCTTTGAAGAAGAAGAGCGCCACTACAGCTGCTGCATATACTCCAAGCATTCTGAAGAGGCTCTCCCTCAGTTCTTCCAAGTGATCCCAGAAGGTCATTTCACCTGTCTGCGCCATTATTTATCCGACTCGATATCCTTCTTTATTTCCTTGACATCATCCTCGACATCCTTCATGCCCTCCTTGAAGCTCTTGACTCCCTTGCCGAGTCCACGCATAAGCTCAGGAATCTTCTTACCTCCGAAAAGAAGGATCACTACAAGAACGATAAGTACAATCTCCCAGAAGCCAAGGCTTCCGAATAAAAGAGGTGTAATCATAATCTAAAGGTTTATTTTGTCCATAAAAATCGCCGACAGTGCATCCGGGCATCTTACCGGACGTCGCGTTTCGGCATTTATGAATCCGAGCACGACTTCTCCTTCGCATACGAGCTGGTCTGCCGGATTGAAAATCTGAGTCCTGATAACAAGCTTTGCTCTCGGAATCTCATCTATGACAGATACAATCCTAAGAGTGTCTCCGAGTCTTGCCGGTACCTTATATCGGCACTCAACGGAAACTACTGGAAGCATGACTCCAGCTTCCTCAATCTTCTCTATCGGGAGTCCGAGTTCCTTGAGCATTGCAGTACGTCCACACTCGAAATACCTGATGTAATTCGAGTGATGGACGATACCCATCTGGTCAGTCTCATAGTATCTGACGTCAAGGAAATGCTCATTTTTCAGCATAACAAAAATGTTAGCAGTATAAACTTCTATGTTTTACTAGTTGTTTTTCAGGGCATTAAGCGAAGCCGTAATACTTTCGATCTTTGAGAGCGAATCTGCCTCCTTTTTGCGCTCGACTGCTACCACAGCCTCAGGTGCATTGGCTACAAAACGCTCATTTGAGAGCTTCTTGCGCACGCTGTCAAGGAATTTCTGCTGGTAAGCAAGCTCTGCTTCAAGCTTTGCAATCTCCTCCTCGACATTGATAAGACCAGTGAGAGGGATGAACATCTCGACTGTTCTTACCATGAATCTCTGGGCCGCAGACAGATCACCTTCCGCCTCAGAAACAGCAACATTCGCAAGCTTGATCACTACCGGAAGAACCTCTGCAGGGAATGCACCCTTGATCACGAGGTCAAGAGCCTCTCTTGGAGAAAGGTTCTTGCTCTGACGGATGTTACGGACACCTGCCACAGCCTCGCAAGCCATCTCAAATGCATTGATGAACTCTGCATCGTAAGGCTTTGCCTGAGGGTAACGCTGGTTCATGATAGTCTCGCCTGCCTTGCGCTCTGCCATGTTCTGCCAAAGTTCCTCTGTGATGAACGGCATGATAGGATGGATCATCTTGAGAAGGGCATCGAAGAAGCCGATTGTAGCATCATATGTCTTCCTGTCGATTCCAGCACCGTATGCAGGCTTCACTGCCTCAAGGTACCATGCGCAGAAATCATCCCAGAAGAGCTTGTAGATAGCCATGAGGGCATCTGAGATACGGAATTTGCTGAAATGATCCTCTACAGTCTCGATAACCTGGCTGAGCTTGTTGTCAAACCACTTCACCGCTACTGCAGCTGCGTCCGGCTGCTGGGCTGCCTCATCGACATTCCATCCTGTTACGAGACGGAATGCATTCCATACCTTATTATTGAAGTTACGTCCCTGCTCGATCTGTGACTCATCATAAAGGATGTCATTTCCTGCCGAGCTGCAGAGAAGCATACCAAGACGAACTGCGTCCGCACCGTATTTTGCGATGAGGTCGAGCGGATCCGGAGAGTTTCCGAGTGTCTTGGACATCTTGCGTCCGAGCTTGTCACGAACGATACCTGTAAGGTATACGTTGCGGAACGGAACATCGTTCATGAACTCGTTTCCGGCCATGATCATACGAGCCACCCAGAAGAAGAGGATATCCGGACCAGTCACGAGGTCATTTGTCGGATAATAGTATGCAAGATCCTTGTTTGGCTCAGCCTCAGGATGTCCGGCCTTGTTTGTGTCAAACACTGAGATTGGCCAGAGCCATGATGAGAACCATGTATCGAGAACATCCTCGTCCTGACGAAGGTCAGCAGCTGTGATATTTGCATCGATTGCCTGAGCCTTTACTAAAGCATCGCTTTCATTGGAAGCCACAACCACCTGTCCATCAGGAAGATAATAAGCCGGAATTCGCTGTCCCCACCAAAGCTGACGAGAGATACACCAGTCACGTACATTCTCCATCCAATGGCGATATGTATTTCTATATTTATCTGGGATAAGCTTCACAGCACCGCTCTCAACTGACTCGAGGGCATCCTTTGCAAGAGCCTCCATCTTGAGGAACCACTGCATTGAAAGCCTTGGCTCGATAACAGCGTTGGTTCTCTCAGAGTATCCGATCGGCGATGTGTAGTCCTCCATCTTCTCGAGATTTCCAGCTTCCTCAAGCATCTTCACTATCTTCTTGCGCGCATCGAAGCGATCCTCGCCTACAAGGATCTGAGCCTTCTCGTTAAGACGGCCGTGATCGTCGATGATGTCAAGTACAGGAAGATTGTGACGGTTTCCGATCTCATAGTCATTTACATCATGAGCAGGAGTAACCTTAAGACATCCTGTTCCGAAATCCATAGCGACATAGCTGTCCTCGATGATAGGAATCTCCTTATTGATCAGAGGAATAAGCACCTTCTGACCCTTGAGCCAATGATAACGCTCATCATCAGGGTTGATACATACCGCAGCGTCGGCCATGATGGTCTCAGGACGTGTAGTTGCAACAATGATATACTTGTCGGTTGGGTTTCCGTTTCCGTCAGATACGAAATATCTGAGATGGTAGAACTTGCTGACTGTATCCTTATGTTCTACCTCCTCATCACTTACTGCTGTAAGTCCTACAGGATCCCAGTTCACCATGCGCACTCCTCTGTAGATGTATCCCTTCTCATAGAAATACACGAATGTATTGATCACAGCGTCGCTGAGGTCTGGATCCATTGTGAATTTGGTCCTGTCCCAATCGCATGATGCACCAAGCTTACGGAGCTGGCTGAGGATGATGCCTCCATGCTTCTCCTTCCACTCCCATGCGTGCTCAAGGAACTGCTCGCGGGTAAGGTCCTCCTTCTTGATTCCCTCTGCAGCAAGCTTCTGCACGACCTTGTTCTCAGTAGCAATAGAGGCATGGTCGGTACCAGGTACCCAGCATGCATTCTTACCATCCATTCTTGCCTTGCGGACAAGAACATCATTCAAAGTGTTGTTGAGCACATGGCCCATATGCAGGATACCGGTCACATTTGGTGGCGGAATCACTACGGTATAAGGTTCTCTTTCGTCTGGTTCAGAATGGAAAAACTTGTTTTCAAGCCAATAGGCATACCATTTATCCTCCGTCAAGGCAGGATCATACTTTGCTGGAAGTTCCATATATAAATCTAATTTATTAATTATCAACTCGTTGCGTCCCGCATCATACAAATTGATGCAAAATCGTACAAATATAGTAAATTTCCCACAAAAAAAGGAGGCCGCCAGCCTCCTTTTTAGTTTATATGAATATGTATTACCGATATGCTCAGACTCTAAGCTTAAGACCGGCAAAAATAGTATCCGGTCTGAATGAGAATACCGAAGCCATCTCACCCGACATGCAGAATCCGCACTGGTCGCACTTATCTGTACCGTGACCGACACAAAGTCCTCTGCTGCCATCAGGATAAATGAAGTTCGTTACCCAACATCTCTTGGTGAACTTATTGGTCTTCATGAGCTTAAGTCCAGATACCGAGTTCATGATAGGATAACCTTTCTTCTTATACTCGATCACCTTGTCAATGATTGCGGCACGTTCTTCAAATGGAATCGAAAGGTATTCTGTACCTGGGAATGGAGTATGGAAGTTGACCGAAATAGACTTGATATGTGGATTATTCTTCACATACTCAAGCGTATTTTCAACATCAGTATGATTGATCGTATTAACCACCATATTGACACTCAGGTCCTTATGGCCACATCCTGCAATATTCTTCTCAAGTTTTGCAATGGTTCCTTTTCCTCGAACTTCTTCATGGAAATTTATACCGTCGAGGCTGACCCAAATGCTGTCTGCATGAGATCCGGCAAACGGAAGCTGTGCATTTGTAGTAATTGTGCATGAGAAGAATCCGATCTTCTTGGCAAGATCGATCAGATCATTGATTCTATAATCACCATCTTTCCAGATAGTGACCTCACCACCTTCGAAATCGACGAATCGCGAACCCTGATCATAAGAATACTGCAGATGATCGCGCACCTGTTCATATGTCATGTTATGAGGATTCTTCAGCTCGTATACATTGCAATGCTTACAACGAAGATTACATACATCTGAGATGAAAAGCACAGTCTGCAGAGGGGCTTTTCTTCCGAACAGCCTTGCTCTGAGGAACCACTGGCCAAGGTAAAACAACTTCTTCATATATATTTATTCTTATTATCCGAAAATCAAACTTACCACAGCAGCAATAAGGCAGAAGAACTGTACGATGTTCCTTGCCACAAGCCAGCGTAGCATGAACCAGTCAAGACCAGCTTTACGGAATCTGTCAAAATCTCCCATAGGACCCATCCACCATTTGGTTACGATAGGAACATCCACATGTGACACAAAGCAGGACAATGACTTGACAAGCCACACCGAAACCGGCAATACAAGTAAAACGGCAAGATAAGCGATGTGGAGCTGTCCCAATATGACTCCTGCAGTGACAAGGATGTACGGCAACAGGTTCAGCACAGAAGAAAGAGCGAGCATTCCCTTGTCGGAACCCATCAGATGTGCCATTGTAAATTTGCCCATCTTCTTGTCAGGAACTGCATCCAGAACGGAATGAGTATATACGATATTCGTCACGAGCAGACCTACAGCTGCTGAAAGCCATGCAATCTTCGGAGTCACCTCACCTGTAATGGCATAATATACTCCGGTCATCATAAGAGGGCCGAACATTATGAAAATGACCATCTCTCCAAGACCGCGAAAACCGAGCTTAAGAGGTCCGCCAGAATAAGAGTATCCGATAATGAATCCTACAAGCATCCACCAAAGTATCATCCAACCCCTTACAGCGAGAACGATGCAACCCATGACCGCTGCGATTCCAAGGAACACACATACAGCAACAAGAAGCTGTTTTGGAGTCGCCTCACCGGAAGTAAGATATGGATATTTGGTCATTCGTCCTCTGAAGCCTTCAGATGCAGCTTTTTTACGAGCCTCACCCGAACCTTTATAATAGTCAAACCAATCATCCAGGAGATTCATGCCAAGATGGGCGAACATTACGCCCAACACACTTACTATAGCTGCGAGCCAGGAAAAATGTCCGGTGCCGGATGAAAGAGCAACTGCAGTCAAAGCAGGAAGCATACTCTGCGGAAGGGATATCGGGCGCGCGTTTGTAAACCAGAATTTGAAATTATTCATATAGTTTAATTATATTCTGCAAAGTTACGTATTTTGACTAAATTTGCAGAATTCAATATAGAAAATTTGCTATGACAAACGAAAAAGAACTTAAGATCGAACTCAGACCGGAAGTGGCAAAGGGTTCATATTCAAACCTCGCTATCATCACTCATTCTCATAGCGAGTTCATAATTGATTTCGCTACAATGCTTCCAGGACTCCCTAAACCGGAGGTAGGAAACCGCATCATCATGACTCCTGAACACGCCAAGAGACTTTTCCTCGCACTTCAGGACAACATCAATAAATACGAGAACCAGCACGGACAGATCACTCTTGCAGGCGAGCCTAAGGCAACATTCCCTATGGGCGGCTTCGGCGGAGGCGCAAAATCATAACCATAATGGAAGAAAGATTCAGCAAGATAAGGGCTTTTGCATTTGATGTCGACGGAGTTCTGACCGATGGCGGCATACTTGCCGACCTGAACGGCGAACTCTATCGTACCTTTGACTCGAAGGATGGCATGGCTATAAGAATGGCCGCAATGAAAGGGTTTCATATGGCCATCATCACCGGAGGACGTTCTGAAAGCATCCGACAGCGCTTCGAAAGCTGCGGAATCAAGCCTGAAGACGTGTACCTGCGTTCACGCGCAAAGATCGAAGACTTCGAGGATTTCTGCACCCGACATGGCCTTTCAGCTGAAGAAGTGATGTACTTCGGCGACGACCTTCCTGACATTCCGGTAATGGTCGCATGCGGATGCGGAGTATGCCCGAGCGACGCTGTGGAGGAGGTCAAGGAAATCGCAGACTTCATCAGCACAAGACCTGGCGGCAAAGGCTGCGCAAGAGAATTGATCCAGACAGTCCTGAAGGAGCAGGGTAAATGGGAGCTGGATGTGCAGGCTTACAAAAAGCATTTCTAAGCTGTTTTCACCCGGATTTCGCCACACTTCAAAACATTTTCACCACATATCCGACATAATCACAACGAATCGGAATTTTTTACGGCATTGCCTGCTGCGGATTGCAGCAGGTATTTTTATTGATATACCTTTGCCGTAAACAAGTGGTTATGAAATTTGAAAATGCAAACGTATTGATTACCGGAGGAGCATCCGGAATCGGAAAGATCATGGGCCGCATGGCTCTTGAGAAGGGGGCGGCATGCCTCATCATCTGGGACATCAACCCGCAGAACATCGCAGCTGCAGTAAGCGAACTGAGCAAGATAGGAAAAGTAAAAGGATATATAGTGGATGTATCGCGCAACGAGTTGGTTGTAGAGGGTCATAACAAGGTGGTAAGCGAATGCGGCGAAGTCGACATACTGATCAACTGTGCCGGCATCATCACCAGCAACAAGACATTCGACCAACAGACAGCAGATGAAATCGTGCGCACGATCAACATCAACACCATCGCCCCTATGTTCGTGACAAGGGCTATGCTCCCCGGCATGATCAAGCGAAACAGAGGACATGTATGCAATATCGCATCTGCCGGAGGAATGCTTTCAAATCCGAAGATGTCCGTATACGCAGCAAGCAAATGGGGTGCGATCGGCTGGTCCGATTCAGTCCGCATCGAGTTGCAGGATATGAAGAGCGATGTACATTTCACCACAGTCGCACCATACTATATAAATACCGGCATGTTCGACGGCGTAAAGTCCAGAATCATCCCTATCCTGAAGCCCGAATATGTATGCAAGAGAATCATCAAGGCTATCGAGAAGAACAAGTCTTTCCGAGGCATACCTTTCGGATTCCACTTCATCCGTTTCTGGCAGTTCATCCTTCCGACGAGATTATTCGACTGGCTCTTCGGCGAAGTCATGGGAATTTACCATACAATGGACAACTTCACCGGCAGGAAGCCGGCATCAGCAGCCACAAAAACCGCTTAATGGAAGTGATGTACCAAGATTCTCAGATTATATGGTACATCACTCCTCTTTTATGTACAATTTCAATGAAAATCGGTACCGATGTACCAAGAAAATGACTATTTTTGGTACATCACTTTTTATAAGGACAATGGAAAACACAGCAACAGATAAAATAATCAGCATTCATCAGGCACAGAAGGAATATTTCCGCTCAGGAGAGACCTTATGCGTATGCTTCCGCAAGAAGATGCTCAAGAAGCTGCTTGGGGCCATGGAAAAATGGGAGTCAAAGCTTGCAGATGCTCTTTGGGCTGACCTTCACAAATCATATGAAGAAGCATATCTTACTGAGATCAGCATAGTGACAGGAGAGATCAGGAACCACATCCGCAATGTCGGCAAGTGGGCACGTAGAAGGCGCGCGCATAGTCCGTTAAAACTTTTTCCTTCAAGGAGTTATGTAGTCAAGGAGCCTCTTGGAAATGCCCTCATAGTATCGCCATGGAACTATCCCGTGCAGCTTCTTCTCAACCCGCTTGTCGGAGCGATTTCTTCAGGATGTACTGCTGTCCTGAAGCCTTCGCCATACGTACCTACAGTTTCAAAAGTCATTGAGGAAATGATAGCCGAGACCTTCGAAGAAAGGTACATAGCAGTAGTACAGGGAAACCGCCATGTGAATGCAGCCCTTTTCGAGCAGAGATGGGACATGATATTCTTCACAGGCAGCCCGGCTCTTGCAAAGACAGTCATGGAGGCAGCTGCTAAGAACCTCACTCCAGTAGTTCTGGAGCTCGGCGGAAAGAGTCCATGCATCATCGACAAGGCAGCGGACATCGCGGTTGCTGCAAAAAGAATCGCCTGGGGAAAGACGCTCAACAGCGGCCAGACATGCATCGCACCGGACTACATCCTGATACATAAGGACGTAAAGGATGCATTTGTCAAGGCATTCGCTGCAGAGGTACGCAATCTTCATGGCGAAGACATCATGGCTGACAGGCATTATGTACGCATGGTAAACGACAAGGCATTCGAGAGAGTGACAGGATATTTCAAGGACGGAGACATAATTTATGGAGGCCGCACGGACGCACAGAGCAGGTTCATAGAGCCGACTCTGATCGAAAACGTAGCCCTCGACTCCCCTCTCATGACAGAAGAAATCTTCGGTCCAGTCTTCCCGGTAATCACAATTGATGACAATGGCGCAATCCTCTCCCCTTGTCATCCTGAGCGAAGCGAAGGATCTTTCCTCCAGAGCGTCATCACCTTCGTCACATCCCGTGAGAAGCCACTCGCCTTCTACTACTTCGGCAAGGAATCCGACGGCTGGGATGTAATCCGCAGGACATCATCCGGTGGCGGCTGCATCAACGACGTTATCATGCACATCGCCAACGAAAACGTTCCGTTCGGAGGAGTCGGCAATTCCGGAATGGGCCGTTACCATGACAAAGACAGCTTCGAGGCATTCAGCCACACCAGAAGCATCATCGCAACAGGCACATGGATCGACCTCCCGTTCCGCTACATGCCATACAAGATGTTCGGGCTGGTAAAAAAGATTCTCTGAGTTTTTGTTTATATTCGCGGATTATTTCAGAAATAGTCTTGCTATGGACATAAAAGACAAAAGAATCATTTTAGGCAGCAATTCGCCCAGAAGGAAAGAACTTCTGGCTGGACTGGACATAGTTTTCGAGGTAGATACAAGGAATGATTTCGAGGAGGTTTACTCACCTGAGACTCCACATGACAAGATTCCTGAGGTCCTTTCCGAAGGCAAGTCATATGGTTTCCACAGACCTCTTGCAAATGACGAGATACTCATCACGTCAGATACTCTGGTACTCTGTGGCGACCGCGTCATGGGAAAGCCGCATTCGCGCGAAGAAGCGATCGACATGCTCCGCTTCCTCTCAGGCAGAGAACATAAGGTCATCACGGCTGTCACCCTCAGAGACAGCAAGACTTGCCTTACTTCAAGTGATACTGCATATGTCTATTTTAAAGATTTGACTAACAACGAGATAGAGTATTACGTAGATACATATAAACCATTCGACAAAGCAGGGGCATACGGCATCCAGGAATGGATCGGCTACATGGGAATCGGCAGGATCGAAGGCTCATATTTCACCATCATGGGCCTTCCTGTACACCTCGTATATCAGGAACTTCTCAAATTCATCGGATAATCATGAAGATCGATTTCCATAGCCATATCCTCCCCGGCATTGACGACGGAGCCACAGACCTTGAAAATGCAGACGAACTTGTTTCTGCGATGCAGAAATGGGGATTTGAACGTATAACATGTACTCCACATATCACGAATAAATTCAGGAACAACCCTGAAACGATACGCCCCGTTTTCGAAATGCTGCAGAACGCATTGCATGAACGTGGAGTAAACGTTGAGCTCAGGATGTCTGCCGAGTATCGTCTTGTGCCGGAGACATGGCCGGAAGTGCTTGAAAAGAACTGGCTTATGCCGATCGAGGACCGCTTCATACTTATGGAACTGCCTATCTTCGACCCTTCAGATATCAAGGACATCAAGCCGATCGAGGAATTCAAGAAGATAAAGGCTATGGGTCTGACTCCTCTGCTTCCGCATCCGGAAAGGTATTCTTATCTCTCGCATGATGAATTGTTGAGATTTGTTGATGCTGGAGTTGTGATTCAGTCAAACTATGGTTCTTTAGCAGGAGTCTATGGCGACGAAGCCAAGCAAAGGGCTCAAGATCTCATGGATGAGGGTCTAGTATCCATCCTCGCCACCGACATGCATAACATGCACTATATCAAGACCATAGGAGCATGGCTTTCCGAAGGCAACGCCCTCATGGACTTCTAGTATGTACAAAAAAAATGAGACTTCGCCGCTCACGCGGGGACGCCTCATACTAACCACATAATTAATAACACTAAAACTAATAACCAATAAGTTGTGAGAGTTACAGAAGAACTCTCTGATCAACTCGATTGCAAAGGTACTGCTTTTTAGCATATTAGCAATAACCGTTCCATTCAAGTCCGACGAATGGTAAGATTTGCATTACGAACCATGGAAAATGGGCGACGAACTGCTATCTCATTAAAATATAGATTCTTGCGTAGCCGATGTCAGCAGCTCCAATGCTTTCATTCCCATGACTGAATTGCCTTTCAGGTTGAGTCTCGGACTCCAGACAGCAACTGCGTAACGCATTGGATATATGGCAACTATGCCTCCGCCGACGCCGCTCTTTCCCGGCAATCCGACCAGATATGAGAACTCACCGGCCTCATCATAGAATCCGCATGTCTGCATTACGGCATTCATTCTCTTGATTTGAGAAGATGTCAGCTTATATCCGGCATGATCGAACGGTACCGCATTGGTAAACGATAGAAAAGCATCAGCAAGTTCACGGCAGCTCATCTCTATAGAACACATCTTGAAATAGAACATCAGGACATCCTCGATATCGTTCTCTATGGTTCCATGATATTTAAGCATATTTGCTATCGCCGCATTAAGATACCCTTTCTCTCGTTCCGACAAGGCAACGTCGACATTATAGTCTATCGTCTCGTTACCGCTGACACTGCGGACGAATGAAAGAAACTCGTTTTCCGGATCTTCAAGATCTGTCATCAAGATATCCGCCATTACGATTGCCCCTGCATTTATGAAAGGATTCCTTGGAATTCCCTTCTCGACCTCAAGCTGGACAAGAGAATTGAAAGCTGTACCTGAAGGCTCCTTACCGACATGCTTCCAAAGTTCTTCTCCCCTGAGTGACAAGCACATAGCCAGTGCAAAGACCTTGGTTATACTCTGTATCGAAAATCTGGTATCTGCCTGCATGAACGGATATACCTCTCCATTGACAGTCTCGAGGCACATTCCGAACTGATCCGGATCGACCTTTGCCAAAGCAGGGATATAATCTGCCTGACGACCTTCTTTGCTGTATGGAAGTATCTCCTGATAGATGTCTTCCAATATCTTCCTGTAATCCATATGATGATGATAATTCATGCAAATATAACGAAAGTCTTGTTTCCGATCTGGAATTTCGATATCCAATAAGATAATTTTGTATATTTGCGTAATAAGAAACCTAAACCATGAGAATCAGAACCCTATCCTTACTGTCAATCATCGCATGCACTTTAGCTTCATGCAATTCTGGACAGAACACTTATGAAATATACCCTGTACAGGACAACCTGTCGCCAAGGTTGATGGGCAGAGCCCTATTCCCGGAAGCGCCGGACAGCCTTATTACCGAACTTGGTCTTGAAGAGGGAATCCCGGCCTCAGTATGTGCCTTTCTTGTTAAGACCGACGGCAAGGAAATCCTTTTCGATGCTGCCAACGGAGCACCTGACTCACAGCTTCCTACGGTACTTGGACAAATAGGATTATCTCATGCAGATATCGATTGCATCTTTATTACCCATATGCACGGAGATCATGTCGGAGGACTCCTGAATAACGGAGAAGCAGCATTCCCTGGTGCCGACCTATATATCAATAAGGTTGAATACGACGCATGGATGGCCATGGAAGGACAGGCCCAATCTCTCAAGAGAATATCAGATGCATATGGCGACCGCCTCAAGACATTTGACATCGGAGATGAGCTTCCATATGGAATCAAAGCCGTAGAAGCTTATGGACATACTCCGGGACATACCGCATACCGTATGGGTGACATTCTTGTGGCAGGCGACGTGATGCACGGAACAGCCCTTCAGACAAGATATCCACAGTACAGTGCGGGATTTGACATGGATAAGGAAATGTCCGTGAAGACACGCAAGGCAATCATAAAGATGGCAGAGGAAGGAGTCAAGGTATACGGAATGCACTTCCCTGCCCCTTATCACCTTTAATAGAAAAACATTTAACTACATAATACATGAAAAAGCAGATAATCATGCTGTTCGCAGCATTGAGCCTTGGAAGCGCAGCGCTTTCAGCACAGACAGTCAACGCAGTTGAAGAGGGAAAGTACGACATCAAGGTCGGAGACATCACAATGACCGTGAATGCGGCCCAGGGTGGCAAGATCGTGTCATACAGACTTGGGGACAAAGAAGTTCTTTCACAGACCCGTTTTCCTAATTCTTTCGGAAGCACATTCTGGACAAGCCCTCAGTCTGAGTGGAATTGGCCTCCTGTAGCGGAGTATGACAGAAAGCCGTTTGCAGCAGAGGTTAAGGATGATGTACTCGTTCTTACAGGTGAGAAGTCCGAGCGTTTCGGCTACAGAGTAAGAAAGGAGTTCAAGGCTGACGCAAAGAACAATTCTATCGCTATAACTTATACAATCGTGAACGAGAGCGGTGAGACACGCAAGGTTGCTCCATGGGAGATCTCACGCGTTCCTAACGGTGGTATCCTTTTCTTCGACGCAAAGGAAGCGACCCCTGCAAACAACATGAAGGGAATGAATTTCAAGTTCGAGAAAAAGGCGGCATGGTTCACCCTCGACGAGGACAAGGAGAACAGAAAGATCAACGCAGACGGAAAGGGTTGGCTCGCATTCAGCGACAACGGTCTTCTCTTCGTAAAGAAGTTCCAGGACCTCAAGGCTGGAGAGGAGGCTCCTGCAGAGGCTGAGATCCAGATCTTCGCTAATCCGGGCAAGACTTTCGTCGAGATCGAGGAGCAGGGAGCATATACTACTCTCAAGGCAGGCGAGGAGCTCAGCTGGACAGTTACCTGGTATCTCGTGGCTCATGACCTGGAGAACGAGCCTTCAAAGGCATTGCTGAACCTTGCGAAGAAAACAGCAAAATAATCTGACACTCATTAACTTAAACTATCAGAGATGTTCAAAGTAGGTATTATCGGAGCCGGATGGATTGCCAACAAGATGGCTGAAGCACTTGCTCCGTCAAAAGAGATGTGCGTTTACGCAATTGCCTCAAGATCAATTGAAAAGGCGGAAGAATTCGCTAAAGAATGGAATATTGAGAAGGCATACGGCAGTTATGAGGAAATGGTCGCAGATCCGAATGTAGACCTTGTATACGTTGCTACTCCGCATTCACATCATTTCCAGCATTCGATGCTCGCTCTTGAGCACGGCAAGCCGGTACTCGTGGAAAAGGCATTCACAGCCAATGCAGAAGAAGCCGAGATCCTGATCCGTACAGCACGCGAAAAAGGCATCTTCATCACTGAAGCCATATGGACAAGGTACATGCCTCTGTCGCATAAGGTAAAGGAACTGATGGAAAGCGGCATCATCGGAGAGCCACGCGCAATTACAGCGACTCTTTGCTACATGATGGAGTTCAAGGAGCGTATTCTCAGACCGGACCTTTGCGGAGGCGCGCTGCTTGACCTCGGTGTTTATGCACTGAACTTCGCAAGAATGTACTTCGGAACAGACATCGTCAGAACTGTCAGCAATGTACATATCGGAGAGACAGGCATGGACATGCATGAGTGCATTTCACTCAGTTATGCAGATGGAAAGATGGCGAACCTGCAGGCAGGAGCCCTCTGTCTCAACGACCGCCAGGGCATTGTCAATGGTACAGAAGGCTATATCCGCGTTGACAATATCAACTGCCCTGAAGTTGTGGAAGTATACCGCAACTATGAGCTTGTGGAAAGATTCACTAAGCCGGAAGGAATGGTGAACGGATATGAATATCAGGTGATAGAGTCTCGCAGATGTATTGAAGAAGGACTTCTTGAGTCCCCTATGATGCCTCATGAAGAAACCATTAACATTATGAAACAGATGGATGAGCTCCGCAAGGAATGGGGCATAAAGTATCCAATGGACAGATAATCAACTATTTTAAAAACTTAAAGCATTTATGAACAATTTCGTATACGATATCCCTACAAAGGTATATTTCGGTAAAGACCAGCTTTCAAACCTCGGAGCGGAGCTCAAGAGCTTCGGTAACCGCGTGCTCCTCACATACGGAGGTGGCTCAATCAAGCGCATGGGCCTCTATGACAAGGTTGTTGAAGAGATCAAGAAGGCCGGCCTCGAGTTTTTCGAGCTCTCAGGCATCGAGCCTAACCCAAGAATCGGTTCGGTACGCGAGGGCGTAAGAATCTGCAAGACAGAGAAGATCGACGTCGTGCTTGCTGTCGGCGGCGGTTCGACTCTTGATGCAGCCAAGTTCATGTGCGCAGGAGCTCATGTAGACCATGATCCATGGGAGTTCTTCGGAGCTGATGCAAAGCCTATCGAGACTGCGCTTCCTCTTGTGACAATCCTTACACTTTCTGCTACAGGTTCAGAAATGGACACAGCCGGAGTTATCAGCAACCCTGAGACCGAGGACAAACTCGGCCGTCTCGCAGGTCCGATCCGTCCGAGAGTATCATTCCTCGACCCTACCCTCACCTACTCTGTAAACGCATACCAGACAGCATGCGGTTCTGCAGACATCCTCTCACACCTTATGGAGGTATACTTCGACACAGAGCAGGGCATGGACATGATCGACGGATTCATGGAGGGAATGCTCAGAGCCGTGATCAAGTACGCTCCTATCGCTATCGCAGAGCCTGACAACTACGAGGCAAGAGCAAACCTCATGTGGGCATCATCATGGGCAATCAACGGTTTCATCGCATGCGGAAGACAGTGCGACTGGAGCTGCCACCCTATGGAGCATGAGCTTTCTGCAACATACGACATCACCCACGGACTCGGTCTCGCGATCCTTACTCCAAGATGGCTTGAGTACTGCCTCGACGAGGTAAGACTCCCAAGATACGTACAGTTCGGAGTGAATGTGTTCGGCATCGACAAGAACCTCGAGCCTATGGAGATCGCAAAGGAGAGCATCAAGCGCCTGTCTGACTTCTTCTTCAAGGATCTCGGTCTGAAGAGCAACTTCACAGAGATCGGAATCAAGGCTGAGGACTTCGCGATGATGGCTGCAAAGGCATGCCGCGACGGAAACATCAACGGCTTCAAGACCCTCTCAGCAGCAGACGTAGAGAAGATCTACGAAATGTGCCTGTAAAACATGAGAAGACTGATAATGACAATCCTGGCCTCTGCAGTAATGTGTTTTGCTGCAGAGGCTCAGTCTAATCTGAAGAAGGTTTATGACGAGAGCATAGATCCGATGACTCAGATTGACAATGCAATCTCCAAGGCTGACAGGGATGGTAAGTTCGTGATCTGCCAGGTTGGAGGCAACTGGTGCCGCTGGTGCCTGATGTTTGCTGATTTTATTTCAAAAGACAGCGAGATCACAGAACTGATCGACAAGAATTTCGAATACATCCACGTCAATTACAATCCTCGCGAAAGAAATGATGAGTCAAAGATGAAAAAGGCCGAGGCTATGCTTGCAAGGCTTGGCAATCCAGGACGTTTCGGATATCCTGTATTTGTTGTTCTCGATGGTGACGGAAAGGTAATCCACATCCAGGATTCAAGTCTGCTTGAAGAAGGCAACGGATATAACAAGTCCAAGGTAATGCGCTTCTTCAGCAACTGGACACCAGAAGCAGTAAAATAACTATAACATAACAACATGGAAATCAATCTCAAACAGGTTTACTTCGGAGGAGTGACACTCCAGATTCCGGAGGTATGGACAGCCGAATGTGAAATGTACGACGAGCCTGACGGACGTCAGTGCGCATGTATCGATGTTACGGCTGAGGAAGGCGACGTAAGAAGCATCATGATCAGCTACGGCCCTATGCCGGAGGGATCTGACGCCCTTATGGAGGTCAACGGAACATTCGAGGAGTTCGCCGAGGATGTCGATACAGAAAACGATGAGCCGATCTATACGTGCGAATTCAAGGGCCAGGAGGCATACGGCTTCGACTTCAAGACCGAAGACGGAGCAGCATGCAGCTTCCTCTGCATCGGTGCTGAAAAGTCTGACGAAACAAAACTCCTCACCGTCCTGACAAGTGCTTCGGACAATGAGGAGCTTGAAAATCTTTTAGCATTCGTCGAAGAATATATCTCCTTCGAATAAGCTTTTATTTTTCAATTACGATTCCACCGTTACAAGGAATCTCGATCTTTACTTTGCGGTTCTTCTTGATCTTAAGGTCAGTGACAGAGCCGCAAAGTTCTTTATCATCTGAATAGAGCTTCACGACATCACCCTGCTCGAACATAGGGAGCTCGACCTCGACCTTGAGAGTCTCCTTCTGAGCATTGATACCGACAACGTACCATGTATCTCCGTGACGACGTGCCATGATCACGTACTTGCCAGGATATCCGTCGATGAACTTCACCTCATCCCAGAGAGTAGGGACCTTCTTCATGAAATCGATCGCCCATGCAGGTGCGTCTGTAAGGTTGTTCGGAGCGAGAGCGAAGTGCTGAATCGGGCTCTGGAACATTACTGCTGTTGCGAGAGCGAAGACGTCAGATGTGCGACGCTGGCTTCCACGAGGAGCATTTCTGGCATTGTAATACTTGTTCAATGCGCTGCCGCCGAAGTCCATGCTGCCGACTGTGTTACGGATGAACGGATGGATTGTAGCGTTGAATGCCTCGTTGTCACAAGCGCCCTGCGAGAAATTGAGGTTTTCGCTGGCAAGGACAGCCTCGCTTGATGCGTAGTTAGGATACATTCTCTCCCATCCTCTAGGAAGTGTACATCCGTGGAAGACGCAGAGGATTCCATAATCGTTGGCATCAGCCATGATGTCCTCATAAAGCTTGATGGTCTCCTGCTTGTCGCCTCCGAAGAAGTCCACCTTGATGCCTCTGATACCGATGCTCTTCATCCATGCCATCTCGCGGCGACGGGCTATGGTATTGTCCATGATGCCCTTAGGGCTCTGCGGAGCATTGTTCCAATAACCGTTTGAGTTGTACCACAAGAAGATAGCAACGCCCTTGCTCTTGGCATAAGCGGCGAGGTCAGCAATCTTATCACGGCCGATCTGAGTATCCCAGAGAGCGTCGATAAGGACAGTCTGGTAGCCCATCTCTGCTGTGAAGTCGATATACTTCTTCTGTACGTCATAGACTGTACTTCCGTCCATTCCGATGATCCAGCTCCATGAACCTGCACCATAGATATAATCCTTAGAAGCTTCGTAGAGCGGCTCAACAACGTCGAAAGGAACTGTAGTCTCCATGATAGGAGCAAGAGTCGAACCGAGAGTGATGGTTCTCCATGCTGTATAACCAGGGAGCGGAATACCTGCAAATGCAGAACCGTTACCGTTATTCTCGCCCTCCTGTGGGAATCCGATTGTATAGAGGCCGCCCTCATGTCCAAGGAGACGGCTTGCGCAATATGCGCTGCTTACGCCTGTCTCAGAGATGAGGATCCATCCCTTGTCCTCGTTTTTGAAGAGGCATGGGAATGTGTAGCCCTCTCCCCAACCGTTCTTTCCTACAGGCTCATCCAATGTATAACCTGTCTCGTAGCTTGGGTATGTACCTGCAAATCCACCACCCGGCTTTACCTGTGGGCAGAGGAAAGATGTTGCAGAAGGTGAAAGCTGGAAGCCTGTAGCCTCGCTGAAAATCACGGCCGAACGCTTGTCTCTGTATGGATACATCATGTATCTGAAGGCCACGTCACGGTCCGATACGCGGAAGATCACGTCAAATACAGGCCTGTCCTCCTTGGCAAATGTGAATACTGCCTCTGTAGCCTTGTAGTCCACCTTACTCTGCTTGATGGTCTTGACGCTGTACTGCTCCTCAATAAGCTTCGGAGCCTCTTTTTCAGGAAGCAAGGTCATCTCCGACACATACTCGCCCATGCTGGTGTTGAGTCCCAGAGGCGACGGGAGAATGAATGCGTTTCCGTCATAGTTTACGCTGTAGGTAGGTTTTCCTGCGTTGTCAGTCACAACAACCTGGATCCTGCCGTCAGGGCTCGTGAAGGATCTCTCCTCAGCAAAGCTCTGGAATGCGGCAAGAAGACACGCCGCTGCAAAAATCATTTTTTTCATATTACAATCTGTTTAAGTTATTTCCAATCATCAGTTCTGAAAGGAGAAGCGAGAAGGCCATCCTTGTTGATGAGGTTTGCATCGTCAGGATTGTCCGCCCATGCATATCGCACCGCCACAGGATTCGGCACATCCTTGCTGCTTACCACAACCGTATTACCCTTGATCACAGCGTCCGCCCATACGAACTTCTGGTCATCCCCTGCTATCGCAAAATGCTTGAGAGCTTTTTCACCGCCTCGGATCGCGAGTCCCTTTCCTGTCTCTGTGAAGGTAATGATGATCTTGTTTCCGCTGATCTTCATATCCTTGTAGATCGGTCCTGAAGCTGTAATCTTTTCTCCGTATACAAGCTTCCTTGCACCGAGGAAGAGTCTCTGAGCCAGAGTCTTCTTGTTCAGAGGATGAATATCGTTCCATTCTCCGATATCGTAATTGACTGCAAGAGCTGTATTTGGAATGTTCTTGAATGCCTGAAGCTGAGCCTCACGGATTCTTGCCCATCCGCTGTCTGTCGGCTGCGGATGCTTCTGCATGAAGTTCGGAAGCTGCACAAGGAGGAATGGCATATCTGGCCAGATCTCACGCCAATTCTCGATGAGAGATGTCATCAGGGCATTGTACTCATGAGGGCGTCCGGAGTTGCTCTCTCCCTGATACCAGATCGCTGCTTTGACCTTGTAATTCCTTAAAGGATAAATCATTCCGTTATAAAGGCCTGAGCCTACATTCTTACGGTTCTTAAGGCGATCCGCATACTGCATCGCCTCCGCCATGTCTGTTCCAACCTTATATTTCCATGTTCCTGTAAGGTCGATTTCAACAGCGTCACCGATGAGCTTGTAAGGCTTGTCCTTCACGAACTCGCCGTTTCCTGCCGGAGCATTAAGTCTCACAGCGATAGTGTTCTTTCCTTCCCTGAGGACTCCTGCCGGGATCTGATAACGACGCGGAGGATACTCATATCCAGTGCTTCCTACATATACACCATTCACATATACCTGATCGTTATGCACAAGCGTACCCATGCTCAGCTTCGCATGTCTTCCGTCCATCTCCGCAGGAAGCTCGAAATCCTTTCTCATCCATACGGTTCCGCGCACGTTAAGTCCGTTTTCACGCCATGTGCCCGGCATCTGCATTGTCGCCCAGTCAGAATCGTCAAAATCGAGCTGATTCCATACGCCTTCGCCCTTATCCTTATTTGCTTCCTCAAATGCCTTCAATGCCTCCTTGTCAAGGATGAGACGCGGGAATTCCTTCAGATGCTCCTGGCTGATCCAGCTCTCGATCTCCGAACCGCCCAGGCTTGACACCAGCATTCCCTGCGGAACTCCTGTCTTCGCATAAGCCTCCTGCGCATAGAAATATGCCAGGGCTGTCCAGCTCATGATCTCGGAAGACACGCCTGAAATCCATTTGATGTTTCCGGCAATCTCCTCCTGGAGGGTTTCCTTCGAGTCCTGTGTCGGCACCTTATAATGACGGATCATGTTGTTGTTGGCTACATTGATCTCGGGGAACATCTCTGTGAGACGCTGGATAGGAGTCTCCTGATTGGACTGTCCGGAGCAGAGCCATACATCACCCACGAGGACATCTCGTATGGCTATCTCATTGACTTCCATAAGGTATGGACCACCTGCCTTCTGAGGAGGAAGAGTCACGCTCCATGTTCCATCCTGAGCGGTCTGAGCCTCATAATAACCGCCATTGAACCTGACGGTCACCCATGTACCGGGATCAGCCCATCCCCAGATATCAAGTTCGACATCTCGCTGAAGGACCATCTTGTCGCTGATGAGCTTCGGAAGAGTGACCTTCCTCGGCGCCTGAGCCGAAGCAGCCAAAAGAACAGCAAATAAGAGAAATGCCGTAAGGATCGATTTTTTCATAAGATTCGATTTACTGTATATACTACAAATATACAAAAACATTATAGATTTACACTCAATCCCTCCTGAGTAAGAGGAATAAAGCGGATAGAACCGTCTTCATTGAAGTGCAGGTATTCCGCACACACGCTGCGACGGCACTGACCTCCCGGTGCACCATCAAGCGCATAGCTTCCGTCATGATATATATAATACCACTGTCCCTTGAACTGAATGACAGAAGGATGAATCGTAAAACCATGATTAGCCGATGTGCTTATGAAACCTCCATATGTCCACGGTCCATTGATTGATGGCGCCGTAGAATATGCCATCTGCTCCTCCTGCACGCCAGGCGCATCAGCTGCATAAATGATATAATAGATATCATTGCGTTTCATGAGCCATGGTCCTTCGCTGTAGTTACGCAAAGGCACCTTCTTCACTTCACCGTCTATCTCGTACATATTTTTCTTCAACCTGGCCATATAACAGTCGCCGTTACCCCATGCCATCCAAGGCGTACCATCATCGTCGATAAGTACGGTAGGATCAATATCAGCATTCCACCTGTGCGAATCAGGAGTCATGTCATCTGTGACCAGCGGCGTTCCATCCTTTCTTGCAGGAAGGAAAGGTCCAAGAGGTGAATCACTTACAGCCACATCGACCGTATGCAATTTCGTATTCTTATCATCCAGGGTCACATAAAAATAATATTTACCGTCATCGGCCTTCACAACCTGCGCAGCCCATGCGCTTGTAGGAACGGCATATCCGAATGCTTCAGGCTTAAGTACAGTTCCGTGCGGTTCCCAATGGATCATATCCTTTGAAGAATAGCACATCCAGCCCGGCATATTGAACCATCCGCCAGGGGCAGCCTTATCCTGACCCACATATGCATATACAGTATCTCCGACTACAAGAAATGCAGGATCCGCCGTGAAGGAATCAGTAAAGAGAGGATTCTGACCTTCTGTGCGAGGCAGAGGTTCACCGCTGATTTCCAGATTGCGGATAGCTCCTTTACGAACTTGAAGGGAATTAGGATAACCACCTGGATATCCGTGACCTATGGTCCATAATGAAGCATTGTGACGCAAAGCCTTTCCCGGATACTTCAATGTAGTGACAGCTCCATCAACATTCAGGGTAAGAATCGAGTGATCTGTCTTGGCATCGTATTCTGCGGTTGCTTCTACTGTATACCACTTCTCGGCTGCAACTTCCGGTCCACCACAAAGACGATGTGGCTGCTCGTTCTTATCCAGCACTTCAACAAAAAACCTATGATTTGTATTGTCATAACCCAAAGAAATATCACCGTTGAGAGAGATACGGCCCAACAAATGGATTCCTTTTCCTTCCTTACAAATGAAAACCTGCTCAGTGCCAAGAGTTCCGCATTTCAAGTCAGCCTTAACCCTCCATCTGGCCTGCATGTCCTGAAACGGAAGAGGATGATTGAAATTAAGCTTATGCTCACTTACATCAAGGGCAAGTTCTCCTTTCTGACTGTCCCAATCCTTTATGTTCCAATCATCAAGGGTGTAAACTTTCTGCTGGGCAGCTGCTGTAAGACATATGGTTGCCATACAGAAGATTGAAATTAAATTCTTCATATACAATTACTTATTTAATGATCAATGCGTCTATCGAAACAGTGCCGCTGACACTGATAATCTGGATTGTATGCTGTCCTTTCCCACGGAACTTATGGGAGAATACTTTCTCCTGATGCTTCTCCACCTCTGAATAAAGGTCCACAAGACCATGGTCCTTACCGTCAATGATGATTCTCATCTTGCCTCCATCTGTTCCGACAGGAGATACTATAGTGATGCTTTTCCCTGTTAAAGAGGTCGTCCACTCATCACCAGGATTGTTTGTAAAATACAGATCGTTATTGAAATCTCCTTTACCAAGATTACACTTACGGTTCCAGCCTATGGTGGTCACGCCAGGATCATCATCATTGAACCATTTCTTGTCATGTTCTATCTTAAGTACCTTAAATCCCTGTGCAAGAGTCGTATCACGGATAGCATCATTGGGTTTCATCGGTCTGGTCGCCTTGACTGTCAGTCCCTTCTCCCTCTGAGAATACTCAATCTTGAGATCCGGATGTCCCAATACAGAGACCTTGGATATCTTGCCCACTGACGCGGCCAATGAAGAGAGTGGCTCCAAGACCATTTCACTGCCATCCCAATCAATCATAGTGACATATACGTTGCCGTCTTTTCTGGAATATATGCAATGCTCATTTCCCCAGACATCGAAAGGTCTCGTACCATACACAGCTTCTCCGTTAATCTTCAGCCAAAGTCCAATATCTTCACAGATAATCCTGGCTTGAGATTCGATGTCTCCGCGTCCTCTCTGTGTTATATTAAGAAGCAGAGAGCCATTTCTTGAAACGTTCTGCATAAGTCGCAGAACAATATCGGCTGCTGAATGATATGGAGCACCTTTCTTGAAATGCCATTCCTGGAGACTGACCTCAGTCTGGAACGGGTATGCCATGATATCATCTTCAGTATAAAACTCCGTACTTTTCACCAGACTTCTATCCACCAAAGGAAGCAGTTCGGGATTGTTCTGAAAACTGTCATACCTGCCTCCTACACCCTTGAACGTCGCTACCACTTCACGATTTCCTTCCTGACGTTTCAGTGCAATATTGTAAAAATTGGCAATTATCTGCGGAGTCAACCTGCCAAGGCCCATATTGATTCCCAAATCTATCTGAGAGTCACCGGCATGGTCATCAAAATATATCATATCCGGCTGATACTTTCGTATGGCATCATCCACCCTCCACATAAACTGATTCGCGAAAGGTGTGTCAAGAGAATTCCTTCCGTCATGATGGACAGGTCCATAAAGATCCACAGGATCCAATCCAGCCCACCACTTTCCTCTGCCATCTTCTTCAGTCAACACAGCATCATATGGCAGTCCCTCATACGGACCAGTCCTGTCCCCTCTATACCTGACCGTCATGAATTGTCCATATGTACGAGCTGGAGTAGCATGGAAACCGATGCCGAAAGGCATATCATATCTGTCTGCCACTTCCTTCCATATTCCGACAATATCCTTTTTCGGACCTACATTTACAGAATTCCATGGCTGATATTCCGAATCCCAACAATCAAAATTATCATGATGATTTCCCATTGCGACGAAATACCTTGCTCCCATATCGACATACAGCTTCATGAGCTCTTCCGGATCCCACTTATCGACCACCCAATCATTGCACAAGTCTTTATAGCCATATTCGGAAGGATGACCATAATGTTGAAGATGATATTCGTACTGAGGATGGCCCTGCATGTACATGCCTCTTGAATACCAGTCGCCATACTCTGCAGCAGACTGAGGATCCCAATGCGACCATGCTCCGAACTTTGCATCACGCCACCACTGTGGTACGTTATACATTCTGCTTAAGGTACCCCAATCTTCTGTATATTCGCCTTGCTCAATCTTGAATTCAGGCAAATTCCAAATATCTTTATCTGCAGATGGGATTATCGCAAGCAAAATAAGCATCAATGACAAAATCATGGTATCTGTGGCTTTACTTTTAACTATCAACAAATATAATAAAAAAAACCGGCATATACTTGCGCACATGCCGGTAAAGATATCATTTAATGTCTCTTATTACTTGAAGAGCATTGGAGCCATCTCGAGGAGTGATCTTCTCCAAGTCTGGAACTCGTGACCTGTTCCTGGAGAAACATAACCCTTAGCGTTGAAGCCTGCAGCCTTGAGAGCCTCAGCAGCCTTCATGATCATATCAGGACCTTCCTTGCCACCGCAGCTGAGGAAAATACCCTTAACCTGGCTAGGATCCTTGATGTCCTCTGGAGAATATGTACCGCCAGAAAGGAGACCATAGTAACCGAATACCTCAGGACGTGCAAGAGTGATGTTCTTTGTCTCCATACCACCCATTGAAAGACCTGCCATAGCGCGTGAATCCTTCTTTGCGATAGTCTTGAAGTTTGCGTCGATATAAGGAACAAGCTCATCTACGAGAACAGTCTCGAAATCCTTGAAGTTAAATCCGCCGAGTCCGCCGAACTTAACGTCGTTAGTCATACCGTAAGTCATTACGATGATGAACGGATCGCACTTACCCTCTGCGATCATGTTGTCCATGATGAGGTTTGCGTGTCCCTGATTGTGCCATGCTGTCTCGTCCTCACCCCAACCGTGCTGGAGATAAAGTACAGGGAACTTCTTCTTTCCGTTGTACTGTGGAGGGAGATATACGAATGCACGCTTTGTGCTGTTTGTGCTTGGTGATGGGAAAAGAACCTGAACTACCTGTCCGTGTGGAACGTCCTTAACCTGGTAGAAATCCTGATCGTGTGCAGGGATCTCGATACCGCTCTCCCAACGTACTGAACCGTAGTAGTTCTTTGCGCCTGGATCGTTTACTACGCCACCGTCGATAGTAAGGTGATAGTAGTGGAATCCTTCGTCCATAGGACCGTCTGTAGTACCCCACCATACACCATTCTCATCCTGGTGAAGAACTGTACCGCCCTGTCCACCAAGACCGAGGCTGACGATAACTGACTGAGCCTGAGGAGCCTCTACGCGGAAACGAGCATAACCCTGTGAGTTAACCATAGGATACTCCTGTCCTGGCTGGTTCATTACTGAAGGAACGAAGTCTTCCTTGATCTCAACATTGTCAAGAGCAGGATCGAAGTTCTTGATTGTGCGGTATACAGCCTTTGGCTTGTACTCCTTGTCGAATGGAAGCGGATAGTTGTTCTGACCGAGCCATGAATCCTTGTCGCTGAGGTTCCAGAAAGTAACGTTCTTTACAACGTCCTTGTGACGACGGAGGATCTTGAAGAGGTCAGCATACTTTGCCTGATGGAGAGTCTGGATGTATGAAGGAACAGCACCTTCCTTACCACGGCTGAACTCAAGCTGTCCACCCATCTCCTCGTTGATACGGATATCAAGCTCTGTGAAGTGGATGTTGTCAACGATCTCAGAATACTTTACAATAGCTGCCTCGATGTCCTCGTTGCTAGGTCCGTAGATGTTGTAGTGACCCTGCATACCGATACCATGGATAGGAACGCCTGCATCCTGCATCTTCTTTACCATGTTGTAGATACGGTCGCGCTTTGCTGGATCTGCTGCATTGTAGTCGTTGTAGAAAAGGAGGGCGTTTGGATCGGCCTCATGAGCGAACTGGAAAGCCTTTGCGATGAACTCGTCGCCGCAGAGCTTGTAATGTCTAGACTGGCGGTATGGGCTTGGTGCCTCTCTCTGCCAACGTGTAGGACGGCCGTCACCGTCGATCATTGCCTCATTTACAACATCCCAGCAGTAAACGATGTCCTTGTAACGGTTTACTACAGTGTGGATGTGAGTGCGGAGACGCTCATAGAAAACTTCCTTTGAAACCTCATTTCCCTTATCGTCCACGAACATCCAGTCAGCGAACTGGCTGTGCCAGCAGAGAGTATGTCCACGAAGAGGAATGTTGTTCTCGCGGCAGAAGTTTGCGATCTTATCGGCATTCTCCCAGTTCCACTCGCCTTCGCGTGGCTGGAGAGAAACAACCTTCATGTCGTTTTCAGCTGTGATGCTGTTGAAGTTCTTCTTGATAAGAGCGATCTGATCAGGATTTGTAACGTTGTTGATGTTTACTGCAACACCTACAGTGAAATAATCCTTGTAAGTGTCCTTGTAGCCTGTAGGGTCTTCTACAGGTTGTCTTCCCCATCCCTGAGCAAAGACTGAAGCCGCACCCATCATGAGGGTGAGGGCCACCATAGAGATTTTTTTCATGAATTATGTTATTTTTTAATGTGGATAAAAAAATTCCTAATACATCACAAATATAGACGTAAAACGTGGCATACGGTTTAATATTTGAACTTTTTATTTGCAAAATTGTATCATGAAATGGATTTTTCATAAATTTGTAAGGCCTAACACCTAAATAAGGACAGCATATATGAAATCTTTACTGCGCAAGATTCAACGACTGATTCCGTCGGGAGTCGCATGCCTTCTTATAGTATTCGGTCTGTTCGCATACCTTGGCTCACAAATGGGTACTGCCAACATGCTGAACACATTGATGAGCACTGCTCATGATCTTTTGCTCAATACAGTATTCTACATCATGGCAATATGCGTAATCACAGGCGCAATAGGACGCATCTTTGTAGAATTCGGCGTAGTAAGACTGCTTGAAAAAATACTCAGGCCTCTGATGAAGCCGCTTTTCAATCTTCCTGGAGTAGCATCTCTTGGAGCAATTCTGACCTTCCTCTCGGACAATCCTGCGATCATATCGCTTGCTCAGGACAAACAGTTCAGCTGTTATTTCAAGAAGTACCAGTTCATTTCACTGACCAATTTCGGAACTGCATTCGGCATGGGACTTCTCGTAATAGTTTTCATGGTCGGACAGGGATTCTATGCAGAACCTTTTATCGGGCTCTTCGGAGCAGTCTGCGGCTGTATAGTTTCTACCAGACTCATGCAGAGATTCATCATCAAGGCATATCCTGAATACAAGGAGGAGAACGTCTGTGAAGAAACTGAAGAAGTCCAGAAGGATCTTAAGATCGAACGACGTCCGATGTTCCAGAGAATTCTCGATTCCCTGCTCGACGGAGGCCGCACAGGCGTTGATGTCGGTATCGCGATCATCCCGGGAGTATTGATCATCTCGACCCTCGTAATGCTTCTGACCTTTGGTCCTGATTCCGCTTCGGGAGAATACACAGGAGCAGCGTATCAAGGCGTAGGCCTTCTCCCATGGATCGGAAGCAAGCTTGGATTCATATTCAAATGGCTCTTCGGTTTTACCGATCCTCATCTCATAGCCTTCCCTATCACGGCTCTTGGAGCCGTTGGAGCTGCGCTTGGACTCATTCCTAACTTCATGACTGCCGGATGGATAGACGGAAATGCGATCTCAGTATTTACGGCAATCGGAATGTGTTGGAGCGGATATCTCAGTACTCATACAGCCATGCTTGACAGCCTCGGATTCCGCAAACTCACATCAAAGGCGATTCTGGCCCACACAATCGGCGGTATCGTTGCAGCGATTGTCGCTCACTGGGGATTCTTACTTTATTCATTGATCTGACATATGGAAAACACTTTCAAGGACAGGGTCGTCGTCGTCACTGGTGGCGCCCAGGGCATCGGCAGATGCATTGCTGAAGAATTCACAAAAGCCGGTGCGCATGTATGCGTGATTGACAAACAGGAAGGAAGCCACTACGTAGGAGACATATCTGACAAAGGTACATTAGAGGCATTTGCAGCCGATGTCATAGATAAATACGGCAAGGTCGATGTGCTTGTAAACAATGCTCTCCCGATAATGAGAGGTATCGACGAGTGTTCATATGAAGAGTTCCAGTATGCTCTCAGTGTCGGAGTAACTGCGCCTTTCTACCTTGCAAAACTATTCGCGAAACATTTCACTCAGGGCGCAAGCATCATAAACATATCATCCTCACGAGACCGTATGAGCCAGCCTCAGACCGAGAGCTATACAGCGGCCAAAGGAGGTATTGCGGCACTTACACATGCCCTTGCGGTAAGCTTTGCCGGCAAGGTCCGCGTCAACTCCATTTCACCGGGATGGATAGACACCTCATATCAGGTCTACGAAGGTCCTGACGCCACTCAGCAGCCATGCGGACGCGTAGGAAACCCGCTCGACATTGCCAACATGGTCATGTACCTATGTACAGAAAAAGCCGGGTTCATTTCCGGCGAAAACATATGCATCGACGGCGGAATGACCCGACTTATGATTTATCATGGAGATAACGGTTGGAAACTTGAGTAACCAGCCGTTATTCCTTTATTTATTCAAAGCTGCCGCTACTTCCTCGCATGCAAGCGAAAGCATCACGTATGGAGGAACTGTACCAGTACAGCACTCGTTCTCACCCCAGAGGAAAGGATAGTCATCCTTATGCTCCATGTAATCAGGATTCATGATCATGATACCAGGAACGATACCACCTGGGATAACTGTATAGTCAGCACGGTTGTTTCCGTATGCCACCTTTTTGGTATTCACTCCGACTGATGTAACGAATGAGACATTCGATACCGGATGGCAACCATAAAGGAAGTTAAGTCCAGAAAGAACCATTTCCGGATCGATCATGTTAGGGAAATACTTCCATACCATGTAGTTGTTGAATGCCCATGAAATCACAGAGCCGTTACCACCCCAGCCGCGTCCGGTCACAGGGACGCCATATGGAGTAGACTGAGCTGTAGCCTTCTGAGCCTTCACGAATGCAGGAACAGCTGCCTTTACCTTCTTCTGGAAGTTCTTGTCCATATGCGGGTAAAGAGAAAGGGCCGTATTGAGGTTTGGTCTTTCGCCGGCAAGCTGCGCAAGTACCTTGTCATAGAAGAAGTCGCTATACTTCTGCTCGCCAGTTGTGAGCCAGAGCTGAATCGAAGCATTGATGCGGCCGTCACCTCTCATGCGGCGTCCGTCACCCTGATTCTTTGCTGGATCTGCAGCCTCGAAATTCTCATCCCATAGCTTTACCGCAAGAGTCAAAGCCTTTTCTGCCACTTCAGGTCTGTACTCCTTGAGAACACGGGCAGCCGAAGCCATTGCAGCAATTGTGGACATCTGTCCGGCTGGGCTGTAATTGCTTGTGAAAGCAACGCGGTCGTCACGTGTACCTGATGTCTGGCCATAGATCTGATATGGCTGGAGAGCAGGATTGTAAAGAAGGCCGTCTGTCTGCGAACCGCCATCACCGAGGAAAGGATACTGCCACATGTTGACCTGAACGATACCCTGTGCTACGAAACCGATGTTCTCAACCTGGGCGATGAGGTTGATGACTCCATGCTCTACCTGCTGGATCACGTCAGGAGTGCCGTCAGGACGGTGCATGTCTACAAACTGAGTCTTCTGATCAATGAATGTCTGGTCTCTCTCAGGGACAAACTTTTCCCAAAGATCAGAAAGCTGTGATGTCATTCCGATGACAGTACCAGCCTGGATGTCGAAGTCACCGGCGTCATACCATGCACCCACTCCAAGTCCCGGGATATGTTCCCATGGTTCATAGTCAGTAAATGTCTCAGGACCAGACCTGTATCCATCATGCATCTCAAAGTTTACCGGAGCCTGAAGAGCGTCGTCTACATTCGAAAGGTCATGCCAGATACGATATGCTTCCTTCACTCTCATATGGTCCATCTGAGCAGGGAGCCATACGTCCATTGTAGTATGCCACTTGCCTGCATACACATCCTTGCTGATAGGGAATGCATTTGACTTGAAGCCGTCATACTCGATATAATAGAGACCTGGCTTTGTAACCTTTGTGAAATCAATGAGAGCGTAGTTGTATCTGCTGTTGTATACTCCCCACTCCTTTACTGCAGGCTGGAGGACAACCACATCATTTCCGTTCTCGTCGATCCTGTGGATCTTTGCCTGAGCAGCAACCTTTGAATTTTTATCAAGTTCGACTACAGAAACTTTCTTCTGTGCAGGAGTATAACCGATCTGAGAGATACCGATATTAGGGTCTCTCCTCCACTCAGGATCGTATGAAGGAACTACTGTCCACTCAAGAACCTTTCCTGTCTTGCCGCCAGGAAGGAATGAACGTACCACAAATGTACCGTTCTGAGAAAGGTTTCTACCGTCATAAAGGTTGATCTCAGTCTCAGACTTGAATGTAACTCGAAGGTCGTCATCCTCAGGAGCAAGGACAAGGGTATTGCCTGTTGCGATTGGATGTGCTACAAGGAATTCTCCGCGTCCGCGGTCGTCGAATGTAGAAAGACCGAAGATCTGAGTGACCTTTTCATCTACTGGCCTTGCATCAACAGAACTTGCCGGATGGCGTGGAAGAATCGCCGACTTACCGTTCATCATATAAGTCTTGCCGAAATATGGCGCAGGGAAAAACTCCATGTTCAGTCCTGCCTTTCCTACCAGTTCAGCCGGTACCGGCTTATCAAGATATACAGCCATCTTCACACCATTCTCATCTGGAGAAACCTTGATCGAATAGTTGAAGTCATACTGCTTGTACACGAAGTCTACCGTAATGGTATTTGAAGCCTTGTCGACTGTCCTCTCGACAAGTTCAGCATAGATGTCCCACTGCTCCGGAGTGTTCATCAGACGCACTCCACCACCAGTGGAAATACGCTCTCCTCGCTGGATGATCTCAATACCCGCAGTCTTCTCGTCACAGAAGATTCCGTTATACTGATTACTGAATACCAGCACGTTAGCTCCGGTCACTTCGAAATAGTCAAGATCATTGATCTTGTATTCCTGAGCATGGGCAGATGTCCATGCGAGGATCGCCCCCAATATGAATATCAGATAATTTTTTCTCATATTATGGTCTTATTTGTTCAGTGCCTTTGTTATCTCTTCTGCTCCAAGTGTAAGCATCACGAAATTAGGTACATTACGTGTACAGCACTCGTTCTCGCCCCAAAGGAACGGATAGTCATCCTTATGTTCCATAAAGTCCGGATTCATAATAAGAAGTCCAGGAACGATTCCACCAGGGATCACGGTATAATCCGCACGATTGGTACCATATGCAACATTTTTAGTGTTAACACCGACTGATGTGATGAATGAAACATTTGAATAAGGGTGACGACCGAAGATGAAATGCATACCGTTAAGTACAAGCTCAGGATCGATCATGTCTGGGAAATACTTCCACACGAGGTAGTTGTTGTATGCCCAGTTGAGAGCAACCTCTGTACCTCCCCATCCACGTCCCTGTACAGGAACACCATATGGGTTCTCTGCTGCTGTAGCCTCTACAGACTTCACGTATGCAGGAACCGCAGCTTTTACAGCGGCCTTGAATTCGTCGTCAAGAAGAGGATAAAGTTCCAGAGCAGAACCAAGATTCGGTGCACGATAAGAACCACCCTGGCCTCCATGCTGCTGCTGAGGCTGCTGGGTAAGCTGTTCCATTACCTTAGGAAGGAAGAAATCCTTATATTTCTGCTCACCTGTAGCCCTCCAGAGCTGGATCGCAGCAGAAGTTCTCTGTTCGCCACGCATCCATCTGTTGTTCGAATTCTGATTCTTCGAAGGATCTGCAGCCTCGAAATTCTCATCCCAAAGTTTCACAGCAAGCTTGAGAGCCTTTGCAGAAAGTGCTGGATTGTAATCCTTCAATGCACGTGCAGCAGCTGCCATTGCGGCGATTGTAGACATCTGACCTGCAGGTGAATAGTTACCGGTAAATGCGAAACGATCATCACATGTACCCGATGTTCCTCCTACTATAGCATATGGCTGAAGAGCAGGGTTGTATACATATCCATCAGTCTGCGATGCACCGTCACCGATATGTACATACTGCCATGTATTGCCCTGTACTATACCCTGAGCAACGAAACCGATGTTCTCGACCTGTGCAATGAGATTGAGCAGACCGTGCTCGCACTGCTGAAGCACGTCAGGCTGTCCGTCCGGACGATGAATGTCTACAAACTGAGTCTTCTGATCGATATAAGTCTGGTCGCGATCCTCGCCGAAGAGGTCCCAAAGCAATGCAAACTGGGAAGTAAGTCCGATCACGGTACCTGACTGAATGTCAAAATCACCGGCATCATACCAAGCACCTACCGAAAGTCCAGGGATATGCTCGTAAGGCTTATACTTGGTATTTGTTTCATTGCCCATTCTGTAACCGTCATGCATCGAAACATTCAGAGGAGCCTGAAGTGCATCGTCCATGTTCGAACGGCCATGCCATACCCTGTAGCCTTCCTTTACTTCCATATGGTCCATCTGTGCAGGAAGCCATACGTCCATTGTGGTATGCCACTTGTCAGCATATACATTCTCAGCGATCGGGAATACATTGGAAACATGTTCTCCGAACTGAAGCACATAAAGTCCCGGTTCCTTGACTGATGTAAAGTCTACCTGAGCATAATTATAACGATTGTAGTATACGCCCCACTCCTTGACAGCAGGCTCGGCTACAACCGAACGCTGGCCATCAGCAGCAATTCTGATGATCTTAGCTTTTGCCGGAACCTTGTAATTCTTATCGAGTTCGACAACAGCAACCTTCTTCTGTGCAGGTGTATATCCGACCTGTGAAATACCGATATTAGGTTCTCTAACCCACTCAGGATCAAATCCCTGCTCAATATACCACTCGACAACCTTACCGATCTTTCCTTCAGGGAGGAATGATCTTACCACGAATGTTCCGTTTGACGAGAGATTACGTCCGTCATACAGATTGATATCTGAGTCCGACCTGAATGTAACACGGATATCATTATCCTCGGGTGCCATTACAAGAGTCTTTCCTGTAGCAATTGGGTGAGCAACCAGGAATTCATCTCTCTTTCTATCATCGAATGTTGAGTAGCTGTAGCCTTCGCCATAAATCTGAACAACCTTTTCAGAAAGAGGACGGATCTCTGTATTTCCTGCCGGATGCTTAGGAAGGATATCATATTTTCCATCCATCATAAAGGTCTTTCCGAAATATGTAGCAGGGAAGAATTCAATGTTCATTCCGGCCTTGCCGACAAGTTCTGCCGGAACCGGTTTGTCAAGGTAGACACCCATTGTAACACCCTTATCCTTTCCTTGCACCTTGATGGTTGCCCTGAAATCATATCTTTCATAATAGAGCACGACCTCGATCGTGTTTCCATCCTTATCAACCTTTCGCGACTCAAGAACAGGATAGATGTCCCACTGTTCAGGTGTATTCATCAGGCGGATGCCTCCACCAGTGGAGATCCTTACTCCTCTCTGGATAATTTCTATTGCGGCTGTCTTCTCATCGCAGAACATACCGTTATAGAGATTGCTGTACACAAGGAAGTTCACTCCCCTGTCCTCAAAATACTCAAGATCGTTGACCTTGAGTGACTGTGCTGACAGCATTGTAGAAAACAACGCTGTCAGCACAGTTATCAAGAGATATCTTGATTTCATGATTATACTCTGTTTAAATTATTTCATCCGCCACCAGTCAAAGTCGAAGAGTTCCTCATCGCCACCGCGGAAGAGGATGTAAACGTCATGCTTACCAGTTACAGGACGTCTGCTTCTTACCTCGACTGTCTGCTCATCCTGAGTTCCGTCCACCTTTACAGTAGCGAAAGGAGAATCAGCCAAAGCGTTGAGATAGAACTCCACAGTACCAGGATTCTTGAAGTTGAGAGTCTTGACAGTCACCTGCTTAGGGCCTTCTGTTCCGAAATCAACCTCAGCGATCTTGATCCAGTCGCCATTGTCGATCTTTCTTACATAATGATCCTTACCTGGAAGACGGTCAGTCTTGAGTCCCCAGCTGTGAGCCATAGTCTCAGCCTCTACTCTTTCATATGGATTGAGTGTGCCGAGCGGTGCAGGACCATTGTCTGTGAAAGGAATGAAAGGAATTGTTCCGTCAGGATTATACTTGAACTCCTCTACGGCTGCAGAACGGTGGAAACCAGCTCCGTTAGGAAGCTTTCCATTATGATAGAACATGTAGCTGTGACCCTTGTAGGTAACCTCTCCGCCATGGATTGTAAATGAATTCACAGCCTCATCCATAATGCGTCCACGATATGTCCAAGGGCCATTTACAGTAGGAGCCGTAGAATATGCCATGTGCTCAGGAACACCACCAGACGGATATGTAAGATAGTAGAGGTCTCCCCTCTTGCTGATCCACGGACCTTCCTCGAAGCCAACCATGAGCTCCTCCTTGCCCTTACCCCAGTTCATCTTCATAGACTGTGGTCCAAAGCACTTAGGATCGTGGAAACCAGGCACTTCCTGATAGCCGTTCTTGAATGAAATCATATCATCATTGAGCTCACCGTACCAAAGACCCTTGTTACCCCAGAAGAGATAGGCACGGCCGTCATCGTCGATGAATACTGTAGGATCGATGAATGAAAAACCTGTTGCAAGAGGACCTCCGATTGCATCAACATATGGTCCCTGAGGATCATCTGCCACTGCAACAGCGAGAACATCCTTCTTGTTGGCATCGTTCAGACAAACATACCAATACCATTTTCCATTTCTCTCGATGGCCTGTGAAGCCCATGCGCGGTCGCCATGGAAGGCCCACTTGAAAGTCTCGGTAGAAATCGGAGTGCCAAGATATGTCCAGTTGACCATGTCCTCAGTCGAGAAGACCTGCCAGTCATTCATCTTGAAATATGTCGCATCATCTTCGTCATGTCCGGTAAACATATAGAGTTTGTCCCCATGTACATATGGAGCCGGATCCGGAGTATAGGACGTAGTGATGATCGGATTCTGAGCGAAGCCCGCTGCAGAAGCAAGTATAAGAGCAGAAACTAATAATGTTTTCTTCATATTAAGTTATTTAGAATTTCTTTTCGATTCTCATTACTCCGGCTGAGAGAGGAGCAACTTCAAGGACAACCTCCTGATCTGTAAACGATGGAGTGAACATCTTGAGAGCTACAGCATTCTTGTTTTCCATGCTGTTTGCCGCATCAAGAGAACCAGGAGCGAAGTACTCGTACTTTGTCGAAGCGATACCCTTCCAGTCACCTGTTACCTTGAGTCTGTACGGAGTATCAGTCGGATTCACAACCTTCACGATGACGTCACGGCCGTTCTCAGACATTGTAGTCATAACGCTGATCTCTTTTGTATCACCCTCATAATCAAGACGATATCTCGAGAAATTATTATACCAAAGTTCAGTCACCTGATAGTTAGGAGCTACAAAAAGATCCTTATAATCGAAGTTGATGAATGCATTGTTCCAGTCTGGAGCATCGGTACGACGGATGAAAAGGGCTGCAGAACCGATGGCAACGATATCACGCTCCTCACACTCGTTAAGGAATCCACCTGCAAAGAGACCGGTTCTCCAGTCAATGCTCTGAAGGTTCCACTCTGAGATGAAAAGCTTCACGTTAGGGTTAGGTGATTCTGCGATCATCTTCGCATATTCGTCATACTGAGCGCCCAATTTTGCAGGACCGTCAGCGTATCCGCGTGGCTGCTCATAATGGTGGAGACTGAGATAGTCGAAATAGTTTGCAGATCTTTCGATCATACCTCCATCCTGACCACGGAAACCACCGCAAGCGATGATCTTGATTGTAGGATCGACAGCACGCATAGCCTCTGAGAAATCACGTACGCAAGCCTCGTACTTCTCGATTCCCATCTCCCACATTTCGTTATCGATCTCCCAATACTTCACATTGTATGGTTCCGGATGACCGTTGGCAGCACGGATGCTACCCCATTTTCCTGTTGCAGGCTCGTTACAGTATGCAACCCAGTCAGCTGCATCCTGAATGATGCGCTCTCTTTCGGATTCAGGAAGCTCGAATCTTACAGAAACCACGATGATAGGCTCTGTATTGACCTCACGGCAGAACTTGATGAACTCGTCTGTTCCGAAGCAGTTCTGATCATAGTCCATCCACATCCAGTTTGGCCATCTCTGACGGTCTTCCTGCGGTCCGATTCCCCATTTCCAGTCGTACTGAGCGACATAACCGCCACCTGGCCAACGGAGACATGTAGGGTGAAGATCCTTTACAGCCTGGAGGATATCTGGGCGGAAGCCACCATTAGCCTGACCTGTTGCTGTTGAAAGAGTTACCTGATCGAACTGTACTGTACCGTTTTCAACTGCGATAGCGAAGTCCGCATCACCGCTGTTCTCTCCTGCAGGAAGAGTGATTTCAAATTTCTTCCACTCATTTCCTGGTACGCCGAGCTTCTGCTCAACGATGAAATCATCGCCTCTCTTGAGACCTACAGAAAGAGTACCGTTACCCTTTGCATAGATCGATCCCACGAAAGTCTCGCCTGCCACAACGTTCTGAGGGCCCTGTGAAACACCTGACTTTGATGTGGCTGTAACCTTCTGTGAATATTCCATATTGATGGCGTCACCCTTTACGAGTTCGAACTGGCCGTTTCCGAAAGAGTTCCACTGATGAGCAACAGCAGGGATCTTGACATCCTCAGGAGTTCCCTCGAAATACACAGTCTTTCCGTTTGAAGATGCGACCTTGATGTTCTTGTAATACGCCTCTGTGTAGTTTACCCACAAAACGATGTCATTCTTGCCTGCAGCATCAAGCTTGCTGCTGCTTACAACCTTCTTTCCGTCCCAGTACACTGTAACTGAATTAGCCTTGCAGACTACGCGAAGCTTATGCCAGTCCTGGTTCTCATTCATCTGCTGCTCTGTAGCGATCTTGTAGTTGATCGGCTCGAGCATAGTCATCTTGCGGGTTCTGCCACCGAAAGAAGGCATTTCCCTCTCAACCTTCTTAGATATCGAGAAGTTCTGCTCGGTTACCTGCATTGCATTCTGACGTGCCTGAGCAAGACTCTGAGCCTGAATCTGAGACTCAGTCTGTGCAGTGCTGAGAATCTTTGTCTCATAATACGGATCGTGAAGACGAACAAAGTAAGGCTCGCCGTTCGCCTGATTCTTGACAGCAAACCTCATGTCCATGATTCCGCCGCTCCAAGCACGGTTCACGAGCTTGTACGAACGCCACTTTACATCCATTGTGATCTCATAGTCATCACCATCGACGCTGGTGATGTTAAGAGGCTGCTCATATCTTGTAGGAGAATGGAGGACATTATCATCATCCATATACCATCCATCGAAGAATCCGTCTCTCGGATGGATTCCAGGATACTGCTCCGGCTCGAATGAACGCTCGAAGATAAGCTCCTGCCATACGCCGTTGTTAGCTGAAAAATAGATGTGCTCGAAAAGCTGTCCATAGATCATCGGATCAATAGTGCCAGAGGCTGCCTTTGACTTGACATCTATGCTGACAGTTTCCTGCGCAGCAGCGCTGACACCTAAAAATGCCAGCGAAATGATAATAGTTAGAAGTCTTTTCATAATGTATAATATTAATTATTGGTTTCTTCTAGATTCGAAATATGAATTCAGCACCCACATGGCTTCCTCATCGGGAACAGGTGCAGGATATGGCTTGTCGCCCTTGAGGACCATAGTCACGTGATTGTCCTTGGTGAACTCCGGCCACTGCGGAAGGCCTTCTCCGTTCGGATCGCCGTACTTTGCAAAGTTGGTCCAATATGTAGCCATGATATCTGAAAGTTCGAAGTCTGTGTCAACTTCCTCCTTCTTCAAGGCTTTGAATACGAAATCAACGTCCTGGCCATGTGGAGAGCCGTATCCGTAACGAGGAGAACCCTCCGGATAATCAGGATGCTGGTCGAAATAATACAGATAGACATTAGAATTGCCATTCTCAGCCTGAAGGCGGGCCCAGCTCCATGTATGCCATCCGAATGCGGCATCACGAGCCAGATCACGTCCTGTCTTGGTCACTACAGGACCGTCAACAGGATAAACCTGAAGGAGCTGCTCAGCAAACGGACCGAAGCGCTCTTCTACACTTGCCTTATGTGCCACAGCATCATTTCCTCCGAACGAGAAGCTCGCTCCTTCGTCTGAATTATAACCGACAAGTATATCTACATCATTGAATTTTCCGGCTTCATAAAGTCTGTACTGATCATCAGGAATGACATAACCGTCTACGATAGGCCATGCACCTCCGGCCATTGCGAACGGACGTCCCAGTTCTGACGCAGGCTTTGCTCTAAGCTCAGCAAGTGACTGAGCACCAAGACCTTCCATAAATTTAACACCATCCTTCTCTGCGACTTCAAGACTTGTCATATTCTCTCCCGGATATGATCTTTCCTCTACCGGTCCGAATGATCCGCCGCTCTGGGAAATCGCTCCTCTGAAAAGTCCTTTTGCAAGAGGTGAAGCACAAAGCATGCTTACGGAGATTCCACCGGCAGACTCACCAAAGATTGTAACCTTTTCAGGATCGCCGCCAAATGCAGCAATATTGTCCTGAATCCATTCCAATGCAGCGATCTGGTCAAGGATGCCATAATTTCCGGATACTCCGTTTGGATTTTCTGCACTGAGTTCAGGATGTGCAAAGAAGCCCATCTGACCGACGCGGTAGTTGAAGCTTACAAGAACAACTCCCTTACGTGCGAGCTCTGCTCCGTCATTGAATGCCGAAGAGCCCATCGAGAAGCCGCCTCCATAAATCCAGACAAGAACCGGGAGCTTGTCTTTAGGCGACTTTGCAGGGGTCCAGACATTCAGATAGAGGCAATCTTCCGAGAAATCTTCTCCGGCCTGTCCGGATCCCTGGATCGGGCCAGGACCGAACTTCACCGTCTCCTTGACGCCTTCCCAGGACTCTACCGGCTGCGGAGCCTTCCATCTGAGATCTCCCACAGGTGGAGCTGCGAAAGGAATTCCTTTGTAAATAGTCAGATCTTCAGTCACTTCGCCTTGGATCCATCCGCCTTCGACCTTCACCTGACCGGGCTCCGCCTTATGGCACGAAACAGTCAGAAGAAGGACTGAAAACAATGCAAGAAAAGTATGTTTCATATCAGTTTTTGTTATTAGTTACATGGTTTGGCAATAAATACAAATTTAACTAAAAAAAACGAGAAATAGAAGTAACTTTGGACAAAATTAGAAACAATGAACCATACGGGTGAGATAATAGCTATTCTTTCAGCAGTTTCATGCACTGCCACAGCACTTTACGCGTCTGAGGCAAGCAGTCGTCTTGGAACGATGACGGTCAATGTGCTGAGGTTAGCAATGGCGACTGTCTTCCTGGCTGGAGCCCTGTGGATCACGACAGGCTTACCCTATCCGGCATCTGCAGACGGCAAGGTATGGTTATACCTCGCTATGTCCGCCTTGGTCGGATATGTATTCGGCGACTGGTGTCTGTTCAATTCATACATCGTCATCGGGCCGAAGATAGGACAGCTTTTCATGACTTTAGCTCCTCCGATCGCGGCGATCACAGGTCAGATCATGCTTGACGAACATATGTCATGGAAGGCATGGATTGCGATGGCAGTCACCATAAGCGGAATAGCGATATCCATCATGAGCCGGGAAGAAGGATCCCATATACGTCTGTCAATCCCCCTGAAAGGCATTCTGCTCGGCATAGGTGCAGGAATGGGACAAGGCATAGGCTTGGTTCTGAGCAAGATAGGCATGGCCCATTACTCCTCCGTCTTACCTGCGGACACGCCCGAGGCAATCCGGTCGATGATTCCTTTCGCATCCACAATGGCAAGGGCGATGATCGGCTGTATCGGTTTTCTGTTGCTGATGACTATGCAGAAAAGCCTCGGCAAGCTGCGCGAAGCGGCCAAGGACCGGAAAGGTCTGAAGTATGCCGCATTGACAACCTTGTTCGGCCCTGTAATCGGAGTTTCTCTCTCACTTATGTCGGTACAGTATACGGAAACTGGCATTGCTTCAACCTTGATGTCACTTACTCCCGTCCTGATCATCATACCTTACGCATTGATATACAGACAGAAAATAAGCTTAAAAGAGATTATCGGAGTTACAGTAAGCATGGCTGGAACCGCCCTGTTCTTCTTATTATAGGTTGACTTTATCATTAAAAATAACTACCTTTACAAGGTTATGAAAATCAATAGATTCATTCTTTCCGCAATTCTTATTGCATCAGCATGGAGTACGGACGCGCAGATTCCTGCGAAAGTGGAAAACTTTAACGTAACTGATGTCAGGCTTACTTCGGGCGCATTCAAACACGCCGAAGACATGGATCTCAGATACATCCTCGCGATGGATCCCGACAGGCTCCTCGCACCTTATCTTAAGGAAGCCGGACTTGAACCAAAGGCCGAAAACTACACCAACTGGGAGAATACAGGACTTGACGGACATGTCGGAGGCCATTATCTTTCAGCATTGGCTTATATGTATGCAGCCACAGGCGACCATGAGATCAAGGGCAGACTTGACTATTATATCTCTGAGCTGAAGCGCTGTGCAGATGCCAACGGCAACGGATACCTCAGCGGTGTTTCAGACGGCAAGAACAGGATCTGGAAGGAAATCTCTGAAGGAAACATCCGCGCCGCATCATTCGGCCTCAATGACGGATGGGTGCCGCTTTACAACATCCACAAGATCTACGCAGGCCTCCGAGATGCTTACCTCATCACAGGAAACAAGGATGCAAAGAAGATGTTCATAGATCTGACAGAATGGATGTACAATCTTGTATCAGGTCTCACTGACGAGCAGCTTCAGGATATGCTTCGAAGCGAGCACGGCGGTCTGAATGAAGTATTCGCCGATGCTGCTGAATTGAGCGGCGACCCTAGGTTCATGGAACTCGCCAAGAGATTCTCGCACAAGGCTGTGCTTGAGCCTCTTCTTCGTGGCGAGGACAGGCTTACAGGAATGCATGCAAATACTCAGATTCCGAAAGTGATCGGATATAAGCGAATCGCAGATCTGGAAGGCAACAAAGAGTGGGACAAGGCGGCTCAGTTCTTCTGGGACACCGTCGTCGAGAAGAGAAGCATCAGTATCGGAGGAAACAGCGTATTCGAGCATTTCCATCCATCAGAGGACTTCACAAGCATGCTTGAAAGCGAGCAGGGTCCAGAGACATGCAATACATATAACATGCTCAGACTCACCAAGTTGTTATACACAACAAGTGCGGATCCACACTACATGGACTACTATGAAAGGGCTCTTTACAACCATATCCTTTCTACAGTGAACCCTATCCAGGGAGGATTCGTATACTTCACTCCAATGCGTTCGGGACATTACCGCGTCTACTCACAGCCACAGACAAGCTTCTGGTGCTGCGTGGGTTCCGGAATCGAGAATCATGCTCGTTACGGAGAGATGATCTACTCTCACAAGGGCAACGAGGAACTGATCGTCAACCTCTTCATTCCTTCAAAACTCACTTGGGGAAAGACAGTTATCGAGCAGGTAAACGACTTCCCGGCAGAAGAAGGAACTACGCTCATCATCAACCCTAAGAAAGCCTCAGAGTTCACAGTCAGCATCCGTATCCCTGAATGGACAGAGGGAGCACGCATGAATGCAAAGGTAAACGGCGATACTGTAAAGGCTGAGATTGAAGGCGGCTATCTCAAGATCGCCAGAAAGTGGGCGAAGGGAGACAAGCTGACCGTTGACCTCCCGATGTCTCTCAGAGCAGTCCAGTTGCCAGACATGTCTGATAATTATTCGTTCATGTATGGTCCGGTAGTTCTTGCAGCATCACTCGGCAAGCACAATCAGCTCGGCATGTATGCTGACGACAGCCGTGGCGGACATATCGCAGCAGGCGAAAAACTTCCGCTTCATGAAATGCCGCTTATCGTAGGCGAAAAGGATGACATGCTTTCACGCATCACCAAGGTAGAAGGCAAGCCGCTTACTTTCAAGATGACCGGCCTCGCACCGCTCAAGTATAAGGAGCTTACTCTTGTACCGTTCTCATCTCTTCACGAGTGCAGATACATGGTATATTGGCCGCTCGTATCAGAGGATGAATGGAAGGTAAGACTTGCTAAGCAGGAGGCAGACGAAAAGGCAAGAATCGCTGTCGAAATGTTTACTGCAGACAAGGTTACATGTGGAGAGCAGCAGCCTGAAAACGATCATTTTGCTGAAGTAGCCAACTCAAGAAACGGTAACGACAACAACCGTCACTGGAGAATGGCAGGTCCTGAAGGATGGTTCAGCTATGTAATGAATCCAAAGGGTCAGCCTGTACAGTATATCAGAATCGTATGTACCGGTCGCGAGGGAAGCGAAGCAGCAATCCTTGTAAATGGAGTTGAAGCAGGCAAACTGAAGACCATGGTTGCCGGTGAGGTAGAAACACACCTGATCGACATACCGGAAAGTCAGAAAAATGAAGGTTTGATGACTGTGACAATCAAGGGAAGCGACGGAAAAGCGACCCCTAGACTCTTCGAAGTGAGACTTTACAAATAAAGCTCGGAAACATATCTAAAAAGAAACAGGCGTCCTTCACAGGATGCCTGTTTCACACTAACCAACATAACAACCATTACTAATAATAATGATTTATTTTCTTGAATGCGGAGATTCATTTCCCATCAGGTAAGAAGGAACATAACCTCCGAAATCGACCACAAACTTCTCAAATACGATACCAGGGTCAAGCGGCTCGACCACAAGCTCATAAACTCCTTCTGAGTCTGCAGGAAGAGCGAGCTCGATCTTCTCTACAGCTACCCTCTTCGCTACTGTAGGATAGTAGACAGAATAAATGTTCTCCGGCTTCTCATTAAGCTTGTCGTTGAAACAGCGCTCAACAGCCTCAGCACCCTTGAAACCAACCCTGTAGCTATGTCCTGCAGCATCATGGAAAGCAAGAGTGGACTTGGTTGCCACATGCAGGGTAACATTCTGAATACCAGCAGGAAGCTTAATCTTATAAGTAAGTGATGCGCCATCAACAGGGACTGTATACGGCATAAGAGCAACTCCTCCGAGTGTCCTTCCCATGTCCTCTATCAATGTCCATTTTCCCTCTGCGGAATCATTCGCTGCATATATATGCGGTGCCTCGATAGAGACATAACCAGCATCAGCACTGAAGGTAAATCCATCTGTAAGCGGCTTTGTATCCTCAATACGGAAAATACGTGGAAGCATGTCTTCAGGGAAATTGTCATTCCAGCTTCTGTAACCGATATGCTTCTGGATCATCATGTCCTTCCACTTACCGTCTGCCATCACGTTATTATACTGATTGGTCAGGAATTTATCGCGTGCAAAACATGCCTCTACCTTATCTGCCCAATCATTAGCCGCAGGATCTCCCGCATTGTAAAGAGCATGGTTCATGGCCTGGGCATAGTACATCTCATAAAGGTTGGCCATTGCCTGAACCGGGAAGAGGATGAGCTGGAAATACGCATCACGCACTTCCTCTGGAAGAGTCATGTACTGCCTGAGTGCCTCAGCCTCAAGCTTGAGATATTCGTCTGACACCTGCTTCCACTCACCTGTCTCAAGATTGTATGTACGGCTGTCAAGCATTTCCGCAGTCACGCGGCCGTTATACTTGCTGTAAAGGTTAAGGATTCTCGCAGCTTCTGCAGCCTGGTCCTCGCCAAACTGCTGACGGCAGAAATCCACTGTATGTTCCTTAAGGTTTGCAGCATTGAAACGCTCAGGATTCCAAGCAATGTCAAGGAAGAGCGTGATCGGATACTCCATCGGCTTGAGGTCTCCGACATTCAATACCCAGAGGCGGTCAACACCATATGAATATGTAAGCTGCATCTGCTCCCAAAGATTCTGTACCGGAGTGACATTCAACCACTTGGAGTTACGAGGTGCTCCCACATAATCTACATGGTAATACATTCCCCATCCACCTTTACGCTTGAGTTCTTCAGCATTTGGAAGACGACGCACATCGCCCCAGTTATCGTCCGAGAGAAGGATCGTCACATCGTCAGGCACACGAAGACCTGCATCATAATAATCCTGAACTTCCTTATAAAGTGCCCATACCTGAGGGGTCTGGTCAGCTGGCTTCTTCGTCACCTTGCGGATGATCTTCCTCTGATTGTCAATCACCTTCTCAAGCAACGCAACGTCAGCCTCGGCACTCATAGCCTCGTCACCGTCACCTCTCATACCGATGGTAATGAGATCTTCCGTATTCTTTGCTCTCTCGATACCTTCAGTAAAGAATTTATCGATCACCTTCTTGTTTGTCGCATAGTTCCATGCGCCATACTCATTCCTCTTTCGTGCCCATTCCTGATGGTTTCGTGCCATCGGTTCATGGTGGGATGTACCCATGATCACTCCCATTTCATCAGCCACACGGCTGTTTTCCGGATCATCTGCATAGAATGCCCAGCTCCACATTGCCGGCCAGAGGAAGTTACCGCGAAGACGAAGGATAAGCTCGAATACCCTCTCATAGAAATTATGATCACCGTACTCGGTTCCATAAGTATGCTTCACCCAACCTGTAAGGCACGGAGCTTCATCATTGAGAAATATACCCCTGTATCTCACAGCAGGCTCACCTGCAGTGTAAGTACCTCGGGCGATGGAAAGATTCTCCTGCTTTGCTACCGGAACATCAGCCCAATCGTACCAAGGCGATACTCCGATCTGCTCGGAAATCTCATAAATACCATACACAACACCACGTCTGTCACTTCCTGTTATGACAAGTGCCTCCTTGATTCCGTCTATAGGATCAGAAACCGTACTTATCAGATATTTCTCAGTACAGCCGGCAAGCTGACCCACATCGATCTTACCACGTCCAGCAATCTCCTTGATAAGCGGAGAATCCAAGGTACCTATAATCAAAGCTGTACCTGCCTCGGTCTGACTTCCCATTGCCGGCTTCACGCCAGTAACTCGTAAAAAATCCTCCTGAAGGTTTCTGGCCGCATGAAGGACAGCCGGATTATCACTCTCTGAAACAAGCAATGACAATGGAATGCCTTCAGAAACAAGATTGAATCGTTCAGATGACTTTACAGGAAGAGTTGCACCTGGATGATCTATGGCATCAACTCTGAAAACCGAAAGGATTGAAAGCGTAATTAGCGCAATAATATTTCTATACATTCTCATAAAGACAAATTTTCGACAATGCAAAATTAGTCAATACGTGACACTATGTATTTATCATATGTTACAAATGGTTTAAAATACAATTCAGACTATATCAAAAATGACACAATTTGTATAAACTCGGTTACTTATATTTAATATATTCAACGAAATGTATATCTTTACATTTAAAATGTAAACGCTGATAACCATTCCCACTATACTATGAAGCATTTCTTAACATCCTTAGCGCTTATGGCTGCATTAGCGACAGTTTCGTCAGCACAGGAAAGCCAGAAGGATAACAAATTCAGAGATACATCGTTATCGTTTGAGGAGCGCGTAGAAAGCCTTATTTCAATTCTGACCCCCGAAGAAAAAGTCGGCCTGATGATGAACAAAGCCGTTTCTGTCGACAGGCTTGGAATCCCGTCCTACAACTGGTGGAGCGAGGCATGTCATGGAGTAGTAAAGGCCGGATATACCGTATATCCCCAGCCAATCGGTATGGCTGCAGCATTCAACCCGGAAATGATCTACGATGTCTTCACTCAGGTTTCAGACGAAGCCCGTGCAAACTGGAACAGATCGGAAAGAGAGTATAACGTAGCGATGGGTGCAATCAACTACCCTGGCAATCCAGAGCTTACATTCTGGTGTCCTAACGTCAACATCGTACGTGACCCACGCTGGGGCCGAGGCCAGGAATCATATGGCGAGGACCCATACCTCAACTCGATCCTCGGAGTACAGAATGTGTTGGGAATGCAGGGAAATGACGACAAGTATTTCAAGACTCACGCTTGCGCCAAGCATTACGCCGTACACAGCGGTCCGGAGCCATTGAGACACACATACAATGCATCCGTATCAATGCGCGACCTATGGGAGACATACCTTCCTGCGTTCAAGGCCCTCGTCCAGAAGGGAAATGTACGTGAGGTAATGTGCGCATACAACCGATATGAGGGCGTTCCATGCTGCACCAGCGACCGTCTCCTTGTCGACATTCTCCGTCGCAAGTGGGGTTTCGACGGCATCGTCCTCACAGACTGTGACGCCATCAACAATTTCTACAGAAAAGGCCAGCATGAGACCCATGCAGGTCCGCTTGAAGCTTCGGTCGATGCAGTCCTCAACGGTACTGACCTTGAGTGCGGAAGAGTGTTCCAGATCCTTCAGGAAGGACTTGAGAAAGGCCTCATCAAGGAAGATGTACTCGACGGCCACCTCCGCAGGACACTCTACGGCCGTTTCGAGCTCGGTATGTTCGATCCGGCGGAAATGCTTCCATGGGCAGGGCTCACTCCTGACGTAATCAGCAGCGAAAAGCACCATCAGCTCGCCGTACAGGCAGCTAGAGAGTCAATGGTACTCCTCGAGAACAAGGGTGGTATCCTCCCTCTTGCAAAGAACCTCAAGAAGATTGCAGTCGTAGGACCTAACGCACACGACACAGCACTTCTCGACGGAAACTACGCAGGATCCCCTACTCCTGAGCATACTGCATCCCTTCTTGACGGCATCAGAAAGGCTGTTCCAGGAACGGAAGTTTATTACAATCCGGTATGCCCTCTCAACGATAACATCGTGACCATCACTCACCTCCACGAATTCAACAACGGAAAGGGTGTGTACGTTGAGTTCTACAACAACAAGAACCTTGAAGGCAATCCGGACGTTACCGGATACTACGACGCACTGAATTTCTCAACATTCGGAGCATACGGCTTCGCTGACGGAGTGAACACAGAAGACCTTTCAATCCGCGTGACAGGAAAGTACACAGCCACTTTCACAGGTGAGATGAAATACAACATCAACACTGACAACGGCTATCTCCTTAAGATAAACGGAGAAACAGTCGAGGAAGCTGCAGCAGGCGGTGGACGCGGAAGAAGAGGCGGAGCTCAGTACAAGAGCTTCAATGTTGTCGAGGGTCAGACATACGATGTCATGATCGAGTACAAGAGAGGTACAGACCATTTCGCTACGTTCAAGGCAGATATCTGCGAGCGCAAGCCGGTTGAATATGAGACAGTTGCAAAGGATGTTGCGGATGCTGACGTGATCATCGTGATCGGAGGTATCTCGGCTCAGATGGAAGGCGAAGGCGGCGACAAGGCCACAATCGAGCTTCCGGAGGTTCAGAGAGGTCTTATCCGCGCGATGCATGCAACAGGCAAGCCAGTGGTAGTCGTGAACTGCTCAGGTTCTGCAATGGCATTCGGTTGCCTTGAGGGCCAGTATGACGCACTCATCCAGGCATGGTATCCTGGACAGGGCGGTTCACAGGCACTTGCTGAAGTTATCTTCGGTGACCACAATCCTGGCGGAAAGCTTCCTGTTACATTCTATGCATCGAACGACGATCTTCCAGATATCCTTGACTACAGCATGGAGAACAGGACATACCGTTACTTCCGCGGAGTCCCTCAGTACGCATTCGGATATGGACTTTCATATACTACATTCGAAGTCGGCAAGGGAAAGATCTCAAAGAAATCAATGAAGGCAGACGGTTCCGTTAAGGTTACCGTACCAGTAAAGAATACCGGCGACCGTGAAGGAACAGAGACAATCCAGGTTTATGTAAAGGCGCTGGACTATGCTGAAGCTCCGATCAAGAGCCTCAAGGGCTTCAAGAAGGTAAGCCTCAAGCCGGGAGAAAGCACAAAAGCAGAAATCGTTCTCGACGGCGAGTCATTCCAGTACTACGATCCTTCGATTGACGAACTTTCTACACGTTCAGGACGATATGAGATCCTCTATGGAACATCATCTCTTGACAAAGACCTCAAATCACTCGGATTTATTGTAAAATAACACTAAAATAAACAACTAATGAAAAAAATCATCCTATCACTTTTCTGTGCACTCGGCCTGCTTGCTGCAAGTGATGCACAGACAAAGAAAAGCCCGATCGTATTCGATGCATACGAATGGGACTTCGGCACGATCGAGGCCGCAGAAGGTACTGTAAGCCATACCTTCACATTCACAAACACATCAAAGGAAGCTGTCAAGATCGACAGAGACATTCCTAGCTGCAAGTGCATCAGAGCATTCTATGACGACGTTGTCGTAGAGCCTGGACAGAAGGCGGAAGTCATGGTATCATTCTCTCCAAAGGAGGAGAATGGCAAAGGTCATCGCCGCGTCGAGCTCATCGACAGAGACGGAAACACTCTCGCATCACTTTCTGTTACAGCAGATGTGAAGCATACTGAGGGAGGAAACGACCTTGAAAGGAACTATCCTTACAGAGACCATACTCTTTCATATGCAGAGCGTACTGAAAACCTCATCTCCCTCCTTACTCCACAGGAGAAGGTCGGCTTGATGATGAACAAGTCAGTTTCTGTAGACCGTCTCGGAATCGAGTCATACAACTGGTGGAGCGAGGCTTGCCACGGTGTACGTCAGAGCGACTACACAGTGTATCCTCAGCCTATCGGTATGGCTGCCGCATTCAACTCTGAGCTCGTATACGACGTATTCTCTGAAGTATCGGATGAGGCACGTGCAAACTGGAACCGTTCTGAGCGCGTCTTCAATGTGCCTATGGGTGTAATCTACTATCCTGGAAATCCAGAGCTTACTTTCTGGTGTCCTAATGTGAACATCTTCCGTGACCCAAGATGGGGCCGCGGTCAGGAGACATACGGTGAGGACCCTTACATGAACGCTGTTCTCGGAGTACAGAACGTACTCGGTATGCAGGGTAATGACGACAAGTACTTCAAGACTCACGCATGTGCAAAGCATTATGCAGTTCACAGCGGTCCTGAGCCACTCCGTCACACTTACGATGCTTCTGTTTCAATGCGTGACCTCTGGGAGACATATCTTCCTGCATTCAAGGCCCTCGTTCAGAAGGGTAACGTACGTGAAGTGATGTGTGCATACAACCGTTACGAAGGCGAGCCTTGCTGTACAAGCGACCGTCTCCTCGTAGACATCCTCCGCCGCAAGTGGGGTTACGACGGTATCGTCCTCACAGACTGCGACGCAATCAACAACTTCTACAACAAGGGTCAGCACGAGACTCACGCTGGTCCGCTTGAGGCATCTGTAGACGCAGTTCTTAACGGTACTGACCTCGAGTGCGGTAAGGTATTCATGGTTCTTGAGGAGGCTCTTGAGAAAGGCATGATCGACGAGGAAGTTCTCGACGGACACCTCCGCAAGACACTCTACGGCCGTTTCGAGCTCGGTATGTTCGATCCTGCTGACATGATTCCTTGGAAGGATCTCGGTCCTGAAGTGATCAGCAGCGAGTCTAACCATCAGACTGCAATCCAGGCTGCACGCGAGTCTATGACACTCCTTCACAACGACGGAATTCTTCCTCTTGCAAAGAACCTCAAGAAGATCGCTGTCGTAGGTCCTAACGCAAACGACGCAGCTCTCCTCAACGGTAACTACGGCGGAACCCCTACAAAGGAGCACACATTCACACTCCTCGAGGGTATCAAGGCTGCAGTCCCTGGTACAGAGGTTTACTACAACCAGGCATGTCCTCTTACAGAGGGTTATGAGACAATCTCTTACATCAAGGACTTCAATGAAGGACAGGGTCTCTATGTAGAGTTCTTCAATAACAACGACCTCGAGGGTACACCTGATGCAACAGGTTATTACAACAAGGCTCTCAACTTCTCAACATTCGGAGCATGGGGCTTCGCTGAGGGAATCAGCACTGACAAGATTTCAGTTAGAGCAAGCGGTAAGTTCGTCGCTCCTTTCACAGGCGAGATGAAGTACGCTATATCATCTGACAACGGTTATGTATTCAAGGTGAACGGTGAGACTGTCGAGACTGCAACAGGCGGAATGCGTCGTGGATTCGGATTCAGAAGAAGCGTAGAGTACAAGTCATTCAATGTAGTCAAGGGTGAGACTTACGACATCGTTATCGAGTATAAGAGAGGTTCAGGAAACTTCGCTATGCTCAATGCAGAGATCTGCGAGCGCAGACTCATCGAGTTTGACGAAGTAGCAAAGAATGTTGCTGACGCTGACGCTATCATCGTAATCGGCGGTATCTCTGCACAGCTTGAGGGTGAAGGCGGTGACAAGGCTGACATCGAGCTTCCTGAGGTACAGCAGAGACTCATCCGTGCCATGAAGGCTACAGGCAAGCCGGTAATCGTTGTTAACTGCTCTGGTTCCGCTATCGCATTCGGAAGCGTGAAGGGTCAGTACGACGCACTCCTCCAGGCTTGGTATCCAGGTCAGGGTGGTGCTCAGGCACTTGCTGAAGTTATCTTCGGTGACTACAACCCAGGCGGTAAGCTCCCTGTAACATTCTATGAGTCTACAAACGATCTCCCAGACTTCCTTGACTACAGCATGGAGAACAGAACATACCGTTACTTCCGCGGCGTTCCACAGTACGCATTCGGTTACGGTCTCTCATACACTACATTCGAGGTCGGCAAGGCTAAGATTTCGAAGAAGTCGATGAAGGTTGACGGTTCTGTAACAATTACAGTTCCTGTAGAGAACACTGGTGACCGTGAGGGTACAGAAACTATCCAGGTTTACGTCAAGGCTCTTGACTATGCCGAGGCTCCTATCAAGTCACTCAAGGGATTCCAGAAGATCAACCTCAAGGCTGGTGAGAAGGGCAAGGTTCAGATCGTTCTCGACGGCGAGTCATTCCAGTATTATGACCCATCTATCGACGAGCTTTCTACAAAGACCGGAAGATATCAGATCCTTTACGGAACATCATCACTTGAAAAAGATCTCAAGAGCATCGATTTCGTAGTGAAGTAGAACATACTTTAAATTAAATTTGATAACTTTACATGGTTTTAACAGATCATGTAAAGTTATCTTTTTATATATGAACAAAGAGTTAGAGATGAATCCGAACAAGCTGGTGGCTTACCTCGGAAAGCCTGCCAAGGAATTCACAAAGGCAGACATCGTACGTTACATCAAGGAAAACGGAGTAAGGATGGTCAACTTCATGTATCCTGCGGGAGATGGAAGACTCAAGACCCTCAACTTCGTGATAAACAATGAGGCATATCTTGACGCCATCCTCACATGCGGAGAGCGAGTAGACGGATCGAGCCTCTTCTCGTTCATCGAGGCAGGAAGCAGCGACCTTTATGTACTTCCTAGATTCTGCACGGCATTCATCGATCCTTTTGCAGAGCTCCCTACCCTTTCAATGCTCTGTTCATACTTCAACAAAGACGGAGAACCTCTTGAAAGCTCACCTGAACACACCCTCAAAAAGGCCTGCAAGGCATTCAAGGATGTGACCGGTATGGAATTCCAGGCCATGGGAGAGCTTGAATACTATGTGATCGCTCCAGATTCGGGCCTCTACCCTGCCACAGACCAGAGAGGCTATCATGAGTCCGCTCCTTACGCAAAATTCAACGAATTCCGCACCCAGTGCATGGCATACATAGCACAGGCCGGAGGCCAGATCAAATACGGACATTCAGAGGTAGGAAACTTCACGATCCAGGACTTCGTATACGAGCAGAATGAGATCGAATTCCTTCCTGTAAACGCCGAGGATGCTGCAGACCAGCTGATGATAGCAAAATGGATCATCAGAAACCTTGCATGCCAGTACGGATATGACGTCACATTCGCGCCTAAGATCACAGCAGGAAAGGCTGGTTCTGGCCTTCATGTGCATATGCGCATTGTGAAGGACGGTCAGAACCAGATGCTCGAAAACGGCGTCCTTTCTGCAACCGCCCGCAAGGCGATAGCAGGAATGATGGAACTTGCTCCGTCCATCACTGCATTCGGAAATACCAATCCTACTTCATATTTCCGCCTCGTACCGCATCAGGAAGCCCCTACCAACGTTTGCTGGGGAGACCGAAACCGATCGGTTCTGGTACGCGTCCCTCTCGGATGGGCTGCAAAGAGCGATATGTGCAGGATTGCCAACCCTCTTGAAGCTGCGAGTGACTATGACACGACTCAGAAGCAGACAGTGGAGATGCGTTCACCTGACGGATCGGCAGACCTCTATCAGCTCATAGCCGGCCTTGCAGTGGCCTGCAGGCATGGTTTCGAGATGGAAAACGCCCTCGAAGTCGCAGAAAAGACATATGTAAACGTAAACATCCATCAGAAGGAAAACGAGGATAAGCTCAAGAATCTGGCACAGCTTCCGGACAGCTGCGAAGCTTCTGCTGACTGCCTGGAGAAGCAGAGAGCAGTATTCGAAAAGTACGGAGTCTTCAGCCCTGCAATGATAGACGGAATCATCAGGAAGCTCCGCTCATATCAGGACAGGACCCTTCGTCAGGACATCGGTGACGACCAGGATCAGATGCTCAAGCTCGTTTACAGATACTTCCACTGCGGATAATACGCATAGACATGACAGAGACGTACACAGCCCCATCTATAGAGATCATGGAAATGGTATCAGAGCAGACGATACTGACTTCCAGCGATCCGAACAGTCCGTATTTGGAACCAGGAGAAGACCTATAAGAAATGAGAATGAAATTCAAGTCACTTGTTCTTCCTGTTGTACTGGCCCTGGGCGGATGCACTTATTTCACCGAAGCTCCGGAAGCGGCCCAGGAAGAAAGCGGCACATTGAGGATATATGCGGGACTCCCTCAGGAAGAGCCTCAGACCAAGCTGACATACCATGAAACTCTTGTCAGCGGAAGAACTGCGCTCAAGACCCTTTGGAGCGAGGATGACATGCTTGTCGCTACCCCTACCCCATCAAACGAGGACAATTCGTATGTATTCACGCTCGTTGAAGGAAAAGGAACCACAAGAGGCACTTTCGAATGCAGGAACCTTCCGAACGGATACCTGCCGGAAAACTTCACCTCCAACGGATGGACAATTTACTTTCCGGGATCAAAGATTCAAGGCGAAGGTGACTATCTGAACTTTACCTACGAAGGCCAGGTTCAGGAAGGCAACGGAAGCATGACCCATCTCAAGGATTTCCATTCAATCCGTCTTCTCTGCACTGACGGCTCAAAAACCACCTTCAAAGAGAGCTACATCGATTTCTACGGAGAAGGAATTGAAGAATCTTCATGCATGAAGTTTGACCTAAGCGGTCTTCCCTCAACGATACCATCAAGCATAACCTTATCATATTCAGCACCTTCCGGATATGAGTCAACATGCTTCAGCACCCACAACAGGCTGGATTCATGGTGGACAGGCGACTATTCGGCAAATATGGAACAGACCAGCAAGCTTTCACTTTCATTGAAGGACTTCGACCAGACAACATCGGTTACAGCATACATGATGATGTCCAATTATCCGGCGAAGTTGAAAAGCGGAGGCACTCTGAAGGTTACCGTAACCGCGGAAGATGGTACCAGATATGTCTGCGAGAAGCCTTTGGCAAAGGACGTAACCTTGAACGGAGGACGCCTCCACACAATCACATGCACCACGTGGAAGGAGATTTCCTACAGCGGACTGGACGGATTCGATGACCCTGTAAACGGAGTGACTGTCCTTCAGGAAGCGACAATAGGAAACGGTACGGACATCATCATCATGGGTGACGGATTTGCTGCCGACAAAGTAAAGGACGGCACATATGCCGAGATCATGACAAAGGCATACAATGACTTCTTCAGCGTAGAGCCATACAGGTCTCTCAAGCCGTATTTCAATGTATATTACATCAATGCAGTATCGGCAGACAACCATGATGCTGAGCCATATTTTGACGCATACGGCAATCAGAACGGAGCTGTAAACGGCTCGGCCTCAACGGTTTTCGAAACAGAATTCTCTCCCGGAAGCACTAATATCACCGGAAATGACAATACGGCTCTTGAATACGCAGCACAGGCCATCAAGAGCAAAGGCGGCAAGAACGGCACTCCATGCACGGATGCTCTTGAAGTCGCAAAGCGCGTTGCCACATCACTTATGATGGTCATGTGCAATGTGAACTGTCACGCAGGAACATGCGCTCTGGTATGGACGATATTCGATGATTACTGCCAATCATATTCGGTAGCATATACTGCCTTGGGCAATTCGGAAGAGGAAGGACGATGGACTACAATCCACGAGGCCGGAGGACATGGCTTCGGAAAGCTCGGAGATGAGTATAGCAGCCTGTTCATCACCGGCTTCGGAACGGGAGAATGGACAAACCTCAAGAACAGGCATAATTACGGTCTTTACAGGAACATAAACGAGTATTGGGGGCCTGAGGAACGAGAGGACGGATGGACATTTACAAGAGATGACACAACGACCGGGAATGTATACTGGAAGGAGCTGTTCAATGGATATGGATACGAAGCAAGCGAAGGCCTTGGCATCTACAGAGGCGCCTATACGTATACCAACCTTTTCTGCAGACCTACAGAAAACAGCATCATGAGAAACCAGTATGCCAGCGATGGAAAATATTTCAACGCCATTTCGAGATGGGCGATATGGTATCGTCTCATGAGACTTACCGGAAGTACGTCAGCCCGTAATTTCAAGGCTTCATTGGACGAATTCATCGCATTTGACAAGACAATAACCATTAATACGCCGACAGAAACAAGATCCTTTGCCGAGGATGACGGAAAGATGCCTCTTGCTGCACCTGTGCTCATTCAGGGAGAATGGATAAACGGCAGATTGACAACCAGATAGAATGGCAGAAAACCTTATCGTTTCCGAAGGCTGCAAGGACGAAAAGTATAGGGTCCTTCATGCTCAGATCAAAGCTCTCACTGAAGGAGAAAGCGACCTTACAGCCAATATGGCAAACATATCATCCATGATCCATCAGACATTCGGATTCTGGTGGACAGGATTTTACCGCGTATGCGGACAGGAGCTTGTCCTGGGACCGTTTCAAGGGCCTCTGGCATGCAGCAGGATTCCATTCGGACGTGGAGTATGCGGCACGGCATGGAAGGAAGAAAAGACCATAATAGTTCCTGACGTGGAGCTGTTTCCCGGACATATCGCATGCAGCAGCGCCTCACGCAGCGAGATCGTGGTACCGGTATTCAAGGGCGATGGAAAGGATATTACAGCGGTTCTGGATATCGACAGCACCGAACCCGATACATTTGACGAGACAGACCGTGCATGGCTGGAAGAGATTGTAAAGCTTATACCTCAAACTTAAATAAAACATGAATCTGATCGAACTATTCAAGAGGATCAAACCATATGTATATCCATACAGATGGCTGGTCATCGTTACCCTCATACTCACCCTTATCGGCTCTCTCATGGCCCAGGTCAATGCCATTGTGCTTGACAGGACTGTAGATGCGATCAATGCTTTGATCAATCCTGAGGGCTTCGCATGGTCCAAAGCAGCCAGAATCCTGACCATCATCACAATTGTGCTGCTCGGAAAGGAAATCCTGTCGGCCGGCATCACGTTCGCCCAGAACTTCTTCGGAGAGAAGATGAGGATCAATGTATCCAAGGACCTCTCGCAGGCCGTGATCGACCGTATGCTGACATACAGGATGGGATTCTTCTCTGCAAAAGACAATGAGACCGGAAAGCTCCAGACCCGTATAGACCAGGGTGTAAGCAGCCTTTCATCGACAGTGCAGAACTTCTTCATAGACCTTCTGCCTCTGTTCACAAGTGCTGTCCTGGCCCTCATCCTGATGTTTGCCGCAAATGTATATGTAGGTCTTACTGCCTTGATGATCGTGCCGATCTACATCTTCATCACTATCCGTCAGGCCCGCAGGCTTCAGGGATGGCGCAGGAACATGCGTACATACAGGGAGCAGAAGAGCCACGGAGTGAAGAACATCATCGACAGCATGAACGTGATCAAATCGTTCAACAGAGAAGGGATCGAGAGCGAGAAGCAGTGGAACATTCAGACAGAATTCTCTGACAATCAGATGCTTGTACGCAAGACTTCGTTCTACTATGACGGAATGAAGAGCTTTGTCAGGCAGATAGGAACCGTGCTGATCATCATACTTACGGCATATCTGGTCCTTATCGAATATCCGGGAATGACCATAGGTAAGATCATGTATCATATCATGCTCTTCTCGAATGTAACCGCTCCTATCACCCAGCTGCATCGCATCTTCGATCAGATGAATGACGCGTTGATCTATGCGGAAGGATTCTTCGACATCCTTAATGCGGACGATCAGATAGAGCCGTCAGGAAAGTACCGTCCGGAGAAGGTGGAAGGCCGCTTCGAGATCTCCGGCGTGGACTTTACATATCCAAACGGCACAAAGGCACTGCATGATATCAACATGGACATCGAAAGCGGAAAGATTACGGCGTTCGTAGGACTTTCCGGTGCAGGAAAATCGACTATCCTGAACCTTCTGGTGCGATTCTATGATCCTGACTGCGGGTCGATAAAGCTGGACGGAGTAGATATCCGCGACTACGACATCCATTTCCTCCGCGAAAACATCGGTATGGTACTCCAGAAGAACCACATCTTCGACGGAACCATCGAAGAAAACATCAGATACGGACGCTCGGAGGCAACAATCGAGGAGATTCATGAAGCTGCACGCAAGGCCTACATCTATGATCAGGTAATGAAGCTTCCTATGGGATTCCAGTCTAAGGCCCAGCTCCTTTCGGGAGGCCAGCAGCAGAGGATCGCGATCGCCCGCCTCTTCCTCAAAAATCCGCCTATCATCTTCCTCGACGAGCCTACTGCCAGCCTTGACGCGATCGCTACAGAGCAGATAAAGGCCAGCATTGACGCCATCAAGCGCGACAGGACAGTCGTGGTGATTTCCCACAGCATCTCACAGATCATAGACAGCGACATCATCTATGCCCTCAAGGACGGCCGCGTAGAACAGTCCGGCGATCCTGACGGCCTCTACAAGAAAGGCGGAATCTACAAGGATATCGTAGACGCATCAGCCAGAAGCCTTAACATCGAGAAGCTGGCTGACACGCTGGATATAGATTAAAGGCTGCTGCCTCCTATGAAGCTTCTAAGAAGCGAAGTAGAAGGAACTTCCTTGTCAGAGACAGGAGTGAAATAGCTGAGGAACTTCTTGAGGCGGTGCACTTCGCTGTATTCCGGACAGTTCTTCGGAACTGTCATGAGGATCCTTTCTGCATGGGCACGCACCACAGCAAATTCGACCAGATATGCGGAGTTGAAGAGCACATCCGCATTTTCCTGGTATGGATATATCCACTGCACCTCGGAGCGGCGGACATTCGGCCAGTGCATGATCGATTCGCGGGCCGTGAATGCTCCCTTGTTGAAGTCTCGTACGATACGTCTGAGGAGACGGTTGTCGCTTGTCGGAATGCAGTTGTGGTCGTCCAAAGAGATGCTGGTGATCGTATTGATGAAGATCCTGTATTTGCATGAATCGTCGACCTGATCGGTCAGGCGAGGGTTCAATGCATGGATTCCCTCGATGATGAGAATCGATCCCGGCTCGAGCTTCAGCTTCTTTCCGTTGAACTCGCGAAGGCCTGTAACGAAGTTATACTCAGGCACATCCACTGTCTCACCAGCCAAAAGTTTCAGCACATCGCTCTGCAGATATCGATGGTCGACCGTCTCAAAATTGTCAAAGTCAAACTCTCCGTTCGGAAGACGTGGAGTATCGAGACGGTTCACGAAATAATCATCGGTCGAGAATGAGATAGGACGGATACCGCAAGCCTTCAGCTGGATGCTCAGACGTTTGCAGAATGTAGACTTTCCGCTTGAGCTTGGACCTGTTATGAGCACAAGACGTACCGGATTCTCAGGATCATTGACGCGTCTTTCGATCTCCTCGGCGATCTGCACGATCTTCTTTTCCTGAAGAGCCTCGGCGATCTTTATAAGGTCGGAAGCCTCTCCCCTCTGGCAAGCCTGATTGACGTCACCGACGTTCTCAAGCCCCATGATCCTGTTCCACTTCAGATTCTCCGCAAACACATCGAATGTCTTAGGCTGCTCTACGAACGGAGCCAGTTCCTCCGGCTTATGCCTGTCCGGAACTCTGAGGAGCAGACCGTCACGGTACATTTCCAGTCCCCATACCTTCAGGTTGCCGGTACTTGAAAGCAACGCATCATAATAATAGTCAGGAGTATCCTCCAGAGTATAATAATTCACATACACGTCTCCTGAAGTCTCAAGAAGCTTGACCTTATCATCATATCCGAGGCTGCGGAAAAGCTCTATCGCCTCTTCCACAAGCACTTCATGGCGACGGAACGGAATGTCCGCCTTGACAAGCTCCGACATGCGAGCCTTGATCTTCTCAAGATCCGTCACACCTATCTGTGAGCCGTCTCCCTTATCAATAGAGCAGAAATAACCTTTTGATATCGGCCTGCGCAGAATCACGCGGCAGCCAGGAAAGACATCCTTGGCAGCCTTGCAAAGAAGGAAGCAGAGCGAATTGCAGTACACGCTTCTTCCTAGATATGACGTATAATCATGGAACTCTACCTTACGGCTGTTGAAAGCTCTATACTTCAAGCCCTGGCTTACGTTGTTAACCTTTGCGCACAATATAGGATAAGGTCTATCGAACTCAAATGACGGAAGCATGTCCATCAATGTCGTTCCTTCCGGGAATGTCTTGCTTGTCTGGTTGTTGACACAAAAAATCTTTACCATATGTCATCTGATGTGATTACAGTCAGCTAATATACAAATAAATTCGGTATATTTGCATGGATGCAATGCTTTTGGACAATGATACGACAGCTATTCCGTAAATATGTGGTCAAAGCCTTGAGCCATATGGCCCAGGGACTCTTCTGTTCTCTTATCCTCGGCCTTATCATAGGCCAGATCGCAAAGATACCGGGTCTGGATTTCCTGAACTTCATTTCCGAGGCCCTGTCAGCCTCTTCCCCGCTGGTCGGAGCATGCATAGGCCTAGCTATCGCATACGGTCTTTCCTGTGCCCCTCTGGTCATGATTTCGTCTGCCATAACAGGAGCATTGGGCTACCAGTTCGGTGGACCTGTTGGAGCATATCTGGCGGTGATCGTCGGCGAAGAACTCGGAGAGCTTGTATCACGCAAGACTCCGGTAGACATCATCATAACGCCTCTGGTGACCATTGTCGCTGGAGGACTTTTCGCAAAATTCTGCTGCTCACCTATCAATGACTTCATGCTCTATCTGGGGGAAGTTATAAACAAGGCGACAATGCTGAGTCCGTTCATGATGGGAATTGCAGTATCGGTTCTGGTAGGATGCGCTTTGACGCTGCCTATCAGCTCTGTAGCTATATGTGTAATGCTCGGAATAGACGGTCTCGCAGCAGGTGCGGCTACTGTAGGATGCTGCGCACAGATGGTCGGATTCGCGGTAATAAGCTACCGCGACAACGGCATGGGAGGGCTGCTCTCACAAGGTCTGGGCACGTCAATGCTTCAGATCGGCAACATTGCCAGGAAGCCTATAATATGGCTCGCTCCGACCCTTACCTCAGCCATACTCGGTCCTGTGTCGACCGTATGGCTCCAGATGACAAACAACGCCCTGGGAGCCGGCATGGGCACATCAGGACTCGTAGGACCGTTGGCGACCTTCGCCACAATGACAGAAGCAGGAGCGGCCGCAGGCCCTCTTACGATAAAGATCATATGCCTCTATTTCCTTGCTCCGGCCTTGATCAGCCTGGGCATACATATGCTGATGAAGAAGGCGGGATGGGTGAAGGCAGGTGACATGAAACTTGAACAATGATATGAGATACACTGAAATCGACAATTGCGAGGCATTGAGGAAGGCCCTCGAAGCCGGCGGAACATTAAGACATTATGCATTCCAGGGCATGGACTTCCATCCTTGCATGGAGGCTGCACGCCAATGCAGATTCTCGGACTGCCTTTTCCTCGGTGGCTTCGGAGTCAATGAGCTCAAGGACAGGATGGATGAGACATGTTCAGTATTCCCACGCTTTCACGGACTGCCTTTCAGGGCTTTCAGAAGCGGCTTATATAATGCGAAAACGCTTTACGAAGGCTACCGCCTCGGCGATCCGGACTCATACAAAGACTGCTTCGACAGCAAGGTGTATGAACATTATCTGGCTGCAGGAAAGCAGACCGGAGACATCAAGGAGACCCTTGCACGCATCCTCCACGACCATTCTATGAACGACGGACTCGACGATTTCCTGCGTTCATTCGAAGAGAGGAGTATTGTCGGAATCATGGGTGGACACGGACTTTCACGATGTGACGAGAGCTATCGTAAAGTGGTGATGGTCAGTAAGAAACTCACAGAAGGCGGCAGCCTCATGGTCAGCGGTGGAGGCCCTGGAGCAATGGAAGCGACCCACCTTGGAGCCTGGATGGCGGGAAGGCCTGACTCCGAGGTCGAAGAAGCTTTGGAAATGCTCGCAGTCGCGCCGTCATACAAGGACAGGCTCTGGCTTGAGACAGCATTCCGCGTGATGGAACGTTTCCCTTCTCCAAAGTACGTCAGCCTCGGAGTACCGACATGGCTTTATGGACATGAACCTGCGACTCCTTTCGCGACCCATATCGCCAAGTACTTTGACAACAGTACAAGAGAAGATTCGATTCTTACGATCTCTAAAGGCGGAGTCATCTACTCTCCTGGCAGCGCCGGCACCATGCAGGAGATATTTCAGGATGCCGTTCAGAACCACTATCTCAGCTTCGGATACGCTAGTCCTATGGTCTTCCTGGGCAAGGAGTTCTGGACAGAGGAGATGCCTGTATACCGCCTGATGCAATACCTGATCGAAAAGGGAAAGTACAACAACCTCCTCCTCTCGATCACCGACTCTGTCGACGAAATAGTCAGCACAATCGAAGACTTCCGCGATCAGCAGAATTGAAGTCACCTGCCAGTGATCTTGCGGTGAAAATCAAGGAATCCGCAGATTTCAGGATCTGAAGACTGGAGATCACCCTTACGAGGACCATCCGTACGCCCGGCATGGCCTGATTCTCTTTCTGATGCTGCCTGGACACTTTCAGAAGTAACCTTCTTCCTTGACTTGCGGGGCTTCGGCAAAGGGAGTTCTTCCCACATGGCCTGACTCACGCTCTTGAGAAGATGGGCATTGCCCTCGTCAGCAAATAGGATGAAAAGTTTGGATCCGGGAAAGAGTTCCCTCATTTCGGCATCCGGAAGAAGCTTGCTGGCAGTAGGAGTGTTCTGCAGCAGAATCTGCTCATCCGCAAGAAATCCGAGCACACGGCCTTGCAGATACAAAGCATATTCCCCGAACATACGGCGCATGGAAAAACCATCCAGTCCCCTGAACTGGTTTTCCACAAACTGCGCGTATTCCGGAGAAGTCGCCATTATCTCACATCAAGAAGAGTGATGTCGAAAATAAGTGTCGAGAACGCCTTGATGGCTCCGGCAGGACGTGAACCGTAACCCAGATTGTATGGGATAACTATCTCCCAACGTGAGCCGGCAGGCATTTCGCGAAGTGCTGTTATCCAGCCGGTTATGAGTTCATTCAGACGGAATGTCGCAGGGCGTCCCTTCTGCGTCTGGTCAAAGACCTTTCCGTTTATGAGCTTGCCGGTATAATAAACGGTCACGAAGCTCTTCGGAGAAGGCTTAGGGCCATTTCCCTTTGTGATCTCACGGTACATGACACCGTTGAACATAATCTTTACGCCAGGCTTCTGAGCGTATTCCTGAAGAAACTCCTGGTTTCTCAGCTTGTATGCATTATCTACAGGTGGCATGGCTTAGTGGCAGTCATGGTGATCGCAAAGCTCACCGTTATCCTTTATGTTTCCGGCAAGGTACTCCTTCACGAGTTCCTCTATGTCTCCGCTACATCCGCGGATCACTTCGATTCTCTGCGCCTCAAGCACATTCTTCGCTCCCTGGCCCATGTTTCCGGCCAGCATCACAGCCACACCCATCTGCTTGAGCACAGGGGCTATTCCGCTCTTGCATCCGCATCCCTCTGGAGAGGCCAGCTTCGAGGAACCGGCAACCTTTCCGTCAATGACGTCGAAAATCGTATAATATGCGCAATGGCCGAAATGATCGTCCACGCGTCCGTCTCTTGTTGGTACAGCAATCTTCATGTCTTGAATATTTTCTTCAAAGTTAGCCCTTAATGCAGAATTATGCAAATCAAGGAGTATGGCACAAGCGTTGCTTTATCGGCCAGAAAATGAATTGAATTGTCATGAGCAAGATCAGCGAAAGGATCCGCCATATAGGCGTGAAGCACTGCGAGAATACTTTTTGTGAAGGCATATGGCCTTTATCTTTTAGTATAGGTCACACCTCGTATCCTATTGTAAATAAGAAGATTGCATTGACGGATACAATCAGCGAGGGTTCTGAGAAGAATTATCTTGTCGCCAACCATATGGAACCCGACCATTCGTCAATGATTTCCCTCATTCTGGACATATGCTCATATACATGGGCAACTAAGGTTAAAGAGAGTGATATTTGTTCACGTGAAACATAACTTTCTCATTTTCAAGGAATTCGTCATTGACAGGTGGTCATTTTCACCCCACCCATCAAACATTAAACAATTCAATATCAACCATTTACAAAACACGGTCATGAAGAAAATGAAATGCGCAAAATGTGGCTGGGTATATGATCCCGCCATCGGAGACCCGAAGAACGGAATTCCTCCGGGTACTCCGTTCAAAAACCTTCCTGCAGACTGGCGCTGCCCGGTATGCAAGCAACCGAAGTCCATGTTCTTCCCTGAAGAATAGGACGGGGAGTCAAAAATGCCTATATTTGCCTGTTACGCGAACCATAACCCTGATTAACCTATGAACAGAATCAAACTTGCCATATTGGACTTTGACGGAACACTCGGCGATACGACGGACCTGATCGTAAGGACGACACAGGCTGCCATAAAGGAGTTGGGCCTGCCGGAGCGAAGCGACGAGCAGTGCGCGGCGATGATCGGACTGAGGCTTGTAGAGATACCTCCTGTGCTTTTCCCGGAGTGTGATGTCGACAGGGACGTTTATGCGGCAACCTACCGCAGGATCTTCAATGAATTAAACACGGACGGGGCTGTACAGCTGTACCCCAACGTCATTGAAACGCTGAAGGAGATGAAGAGGCGCGGAATCATCCTGACCATAGCGAGCAGCCGCAGCAACGCCTCTCTGACAGAGTACATCAACAATCTAGGCCTTTCATCCACCATCACCTACATCCTGGGCGCTAACGATGTAAAGCAGGGAAAACCGCACCCCGAGGCTGTGCTCAAGACACTTGAGAAGTACAACATACCTGCCGAGGAGGCAATCATGGTTGGAGACACAATATTCGACATCGAAATGGGCCGCAATGCCGGCACAAAGACATGCGGAGTGACATATGGAAACGGAAGCAGAGAAAGCCTAAGCACGGCAGACTGGCTTATTGACGACTTCAGCCAGCTTCTTGAACTGACAGCCTGAAAACACCTTACCCGAACGGTTGAATTTGGCATTTAGCCAATTTAAAGGTATTTTTGCAGAATTAACCTAAAAGACAAAACCATGTATACTCATTCTGGCAAGCCGAATACGCGCATAGACGTGGCTGATATCCTCAGAGGTATCGCAATCGGAGGCATCATCCTTATCCATTTCATCGAGCACATGAACTTCTACAGCTTTCCTGAAGCAACAAGCGCTTTCTGGGGAAAGATGAATCAGGCAGTATGGGACTCAACATTCTTCCTTCTTGCAGGAAAGATGTACGCCATCTTCGCCATGCTCTTCGGTCTGAGCTTCTACATCCAGCACGACAACCAGGCTCAGAAAGGAATTGATTTCAGACCTCGCTTCGTATGGAGAATGATCCTCCTGATGCTCTTCGGTCTGTTCGACCTGCTCTTCTACAACGGAGACATACTCTTCCTCTACGCTGTATGCGGACTTCTCATCATCCCGTTCATCAGAGCCAGCGACAAGGTTATCCTTATCGCCGCATCCTTCCTTCTGCTTCAGCCGGTGGAAATCGCATACATAATCAAGGGTCTTGTGAACCCGGCGGCACTGCCTATGGATCTTGGCAGCGGAGCATGCTGGGGCCCGCTCTATAAGGCCTGCGGAGACGGTTCAATCATCGATGTAGCAGTTGCAGGCATACGCTACGGACTGCCTGTAAACTTCCTTTGGGCCATCGAAAACGGCCGAATGACCCAGACTGTATGCTTTTTCCTCTTCGGAATCCTTCTCGGACGTAAAAGAATGTTTTACAATGAGGGAAACAATCTTGTTAGATGGAAGAACATTTTTGTTATCGCCCTCTTGGGCTTCATTGTGATGCTTCCTCTGTATTATCTCGTTCCAAAAGCGACACAGAGCATCCCTTGTGCATCACACAGCTTTAACGTAATGTTCAACATGTGGAAGAACTTCTGCATGATGATGATGATCGTATCGGGAGTGACCCTCGCATACTACAAGACATCAGCCAAAAACTGGCTTATCAAGATAGCACCATACGGCCGTATGAGCCTTACCAACTATCTTTCGCAGTCCATCATCGGAGGACTCATTTTCTACAACTGGGGCTTCGGCCTCTTCAGACATTGCGGACATACCGCAAGCTTCATGATGGGTGCATGCTTCATCGTAATCCAGTTCCTCTTCTGCCATTGGTGGCTCAAGAGCCACAAGAGAGGCCCGTTCGAAGAGTTGTGGAACCAGGCAACATGGTTCGGCAAGCATAAATAACAAAACCAGAACATGTCAAACGAATTACTGATAATATTATCTTTCATCGTCATCTACGGCGGAGTGGTCGCTTTCTACCGATTCTTCGGAAAGGGCGGCCTTCTCGCCTTCAATGTACTCGCCACGATTCTGGCTAATATCGAAGTGCTGATTCTCGTACGTGCATTTGGAGTTGAGATGACGCTTGGTAACGTATTGTTTGCCAGCACATTCCTCATCACAGACATATTGAGTGAAAATCATAGCCGCAAGGATGCAAACAAAGCTGTGGTAATCAGCACCATCTGCTCGGTAGTATTCATTGTCATATCCCAGATGTGGCTCATGTACACACCTAGCGAGAATGACTGGGCAAGCGGATCGATCCATACAATCTTCAGCAGCACACCGCGCGTCGTATGCGCCTCTCTGCTGGTGTATCTGATCTCCCAGCTTACCGACGTTTGGCTTTACCACAAATGGTGGGACTGGTGCAGAAGGCGCTTCGGGGACGAAAGGAAAGGCCTTTGGATCAGAAACAACGGATCTACGATGATCTCCCAGCTTCTGAACACTTTCCTCTACACGATCTTCGCCTTCTACGGTACATATGAGATACCTACGCTCATATCGATATTCTTAAGCAGCTATGCGATATATTTCATAATCTGCCTGATCGACACACCTGTCGTATATTGGTGCAGGCAGATACACGAAAAGCACAATATAGTATAACATGCCGCAGGAACAGATTCAGAACAGCTCCAGCACGATTGTAAAGACAGTTTCCGGAGAGCCCAAAAAGCACCGCGTAATCGTCCTGAACGACGATTTCACGACTTTCGAGTTCGTGATAATGGTCATGATGACCGTATTCATGAAAACGATGGAGGAGGCTGAAGACATAGCCGAAACCACCCACGTCAATCAGAAAGCCACCGTGGGCACTTATACATTGGACATAGCCAGAAGCAAGGTTGCCAAGGCTGTAAACATGGCGAGGGCCGAAGGCTTCCCGCTCAGATTCGACATACAGGCAGAATGATAAATCAGACAGCAAACGTAACTACCGCATTGGTAGAAGCATACGGCATCGCTACAGAAAAGCGAAACGACTTCCTCACCCCGGAACATCTCCTTGCAGGTTTCCTCAAGGACAGCGATTTCTGGGAGGCCTTGAGTGAATGCGGACGCGCTGAGGAGCTAGAGGAGAAGATCTATGGATACATAAACGGCCTTGACCAGATACCGGCCGGACAGGAACTGTCGATCGAGTTTTCGACCCAGCTGCATGAGGTCTTCCAGAAGGCAGCAGAAACAGCCGTTTCCGCCGCTTCCCAGACAATGCACACCCATCACGTCATCTATTCGATATTCCATCTTGAAGAGTCTTATGCAAGATTCTACCTCGAATCATGCCTGAACTGCAGCATTCCGGACTTTCTGAACTCACTCCTGGAATTTGCTGACGAAGAAGCTGCAGCCACTCCACAGGGATGGCTCAGGTATTTCAGGGAGATGGAAGACATGGGCAGGTTCATCGGCAAGAAGGATGAAATCCACAAGATGTACAGGATACTCTGCCGTCACAGAAAGGCGAATGTGCTCATAGTCGGAGCCCATGGAGTCGGAAAGACAGCCATCGCATCAGAGATGGCAAAGCTACTCACAGATGAGAGGGCATGGGACAGGCACGACGAGGCATCATGGGAGGATGGCCTTGATGGAGAGGTGGAAGTCCCTAAGAAGCTCCATGGCATGAGAATGCTGGAGCTGGACACAACCTTGCTGCTCGGAGGAGCCCAGTACAGAGGCGACCTTGAGATGCGTGTAAAGGATGTACTTGAGGGCGTGGCTGCTGATGGAAATGTGATCATATACATAGACGAACTTCGTTCACTCGGCGGCAACAGCAGGAATGACGACGGTTCAAAGGACATTCTGAGTCTGCTTATCCCATACTTGAAGTCAGGCAAGGTAAAGTGCGTTGTATCAGCCACTCACGAAGATATAAAGAAGGTAGAAAATTTCTCTCCAGGAGCTCTCGGTCTCTTCTTCAGAGTGGAGCTTGACGAGCCCAACGCGGAAGAAACATTCGAGATCATCAAGCACAACACAATAAGCCAGCTCGAGGCCAGCCATGGTATAAAGTACACCTACGAGGCCTGCAGATACGCAATCGAAGAAAGCATCAGACATATGCCGGACCGATGTCTTCCAGAAAAGGCCATCGACCTCCTGGATCAGGCTGGAGCATATTGCGGAGCCGCAAGGGCCAAAGAGGTATGCACTTCGATAGTCTGGAGCGCCTTAAAGGACATCTGCAAGGAGGATATCAGCACCGCGGCATCAAACAACGACCTTTTCCAGCTGGAAAAGAACCTCAAGGACAGGATATATGGACAGGATCAGGCAATCGCTAAGATCACGGAAGCCATCCTCATGTCCAAGGCCGGTCTGCTTGACAGCGACAAGACCATCGGCAACTTCCTCTTCGTCGGTCCTACTGGAGTAGGAAAGACGGAGCTTTCTAAGGTACTCGCACAGCAGATGCATGTTCCACTGCACCGCTTTGACATGAGCGAATATTCGGAGAAGCATTCTGTCGCAAAGCTCATTGGCTCCCCTGCCGGATATGTAGGCTATGACGATGGCGGCATATTGACAGATACAGTACGCAAGAATCCGTATTGCGTTCTCCTTCTTGACGAGATAGAAAAAGCCCACGAAGACATCTATAACCTCCTCCTTCAGGTGATGGACTATGCGGTCATCAGCGACAACAAGGGCAGGAAGGTCGATTTCAGGAATGTCATACTCATCATGACATCGAACGCAGGCGCCCGCTATGCCCATAAGGCATCGGTAGGATTTGAGCGCAAGGTCAACGCCGGCGAGGCAATGGCCAAGGAAGTGAAGAAGCTGTTCGCACCGGAATTCATCAACAGACTCAGTTCTGTGGTCGTTTTCAACGATATGGACGAAAAGATGGCAAGCCTCATACTTGACGACAAGATCAGCAAGCTTAAGGCTAAGCTGGAGCCGAAGAATGTCAAGCTGGAGATTGCTCCGGAGGCATACCAGAAACTGCTCAAAGAAGGATTCTCGCCAGAATACGGCGCACGAGAGATCGAGAGAGTGCTCAATGCGCGTCTCACCCCTCTGCTCATGAAGGAACTCCTTTTCGGACGAAGGGGCAACTTCACAGCTACCATCGTTACGGCAGAGGACGGATTTGAACTCAACTGCGACTGATCATGATCTTTCAGCTGGACCATACAGACTCTTTCCCGGACCCGCGCTACGGCAACCCCGACGGTTTCTATGCCGTCGGAGGAGAAGTCACGCCCGAAAGACTGGCTGCATGCTACCCTATGGGCATATTCCCCTATTTCGCTTTCAGACACGAGCCTGTCATTTGGTGGGCGCCACAGGAAAGATTCGTAATCCATACCGATGAAATCCATGTATCTCATTCCATGAGGAACATGATCAACAAGCGCAGATACCATTGCACCATAAATGAAGCATTTGCCGACGTACTGGCCGGATGCGCAAGCACTGACGATCGTATAGAAGAAGACAACGCATGGCTCGGCCCTGACCTTCTCGACACATGGATGCTCCTGAACGAAAAAGGCCATGCCAAGAGCGTAGAGGTTTGGGAAGGTGATGAACTCGTCGGAGGACTCTATGGATTCGTATGCGGAAGGGCATTCATTGGCGACAGCATGTTCTCCCTTGTACCAAGCGCATCGAAGCTGGCCATGATACATCTCGCCCGCCACATGCTGGCTCAGGGCGGAGGCGTCATAGATTGCCAACTCGAGACGCCCCATCTCAAATCAATGGGCGCGCGATACATATCCTACGACGAATATCTGAAATCAACCCAGGATTCCGAAGAAATCATCTGGCCTTAAAGAGCAGCGATCAGAGCATCTACCGCTTCCGGCTTTGTAGCCCAGCTGGTGCAGAAACGAACGGCCGTATGGCCTTCGTCCACCTTCTGCCAGATAGAGAAAAGGAAATCTCCGGAAAGTCTTTCTACAGTCGCATTATCCAATATTGGAAACTGCTGATTTGAAGGACTTTGCACAAGGAAACCGAAACCTTTACTTTCAAAGGCCTGACGTATCCTCATAGCCTGTGAAATTGCATGTTCCGAGAGCTGGAAATAGAGTCCGTCCTCAAAAAGAGTCAGGAACTGGATACCCAGAAGACGACCCTTAGCCAGCATTCCTCCATTCTGCTTGACTGAATATCTGAAATCCTTCTTCAAAGAATCGTTCACTATCACGACAGCCTCTCCGAAAAGAGCACCCTGCTTAGTACCTCCGATATAGAACACATCGGCGAGAGCGGCAATATCAGCCAGCGTAACGTCGCATCCCTCGGATGCAAGACCATAACCCATGCGCGCACCATCTATGAACAATGGAAGCCCATACTTATGGCACACTTCACTGATTGCGGTCAGCTGAGACAGAGAATATACCGTTCCGACCTCAGAAGAGAATGAAATGTATACCATTCCGGGCTGAACCATATGCTCGGGACCATCCTCGGTATAATGCGCTTCAACCGCATCGCTTATCTGCTCAGCCGAAAGCAATCCGTTTTCGGCCTCCAGAGCCAGCACCTTATGACCGCTGTGCTCGATAGCTCCGGTCTCATGCACATTGATATGGCCTGTAGCAGCACATAGAACGCCCTGATACGGACGCAATATGGACGATATCACGGTTGCATTTGCCTGCGTTCCACCGACAAGAAAATGAACATCCGCATCATCCCTGCCTATGGCCTTACAGACAGCCTCACGCGCTGCTGCACAATAATGATCCTCGCCGTAACCGACGGTCTGCTCAAAATTGGTTTCAACCATACGCTCCATGATACGTGGATGCGCTCCTTCGTTGTAATCACACTGAAACTGGTACATACTTCTTCTGTCTTATCGAAGACAAATATATCAAACTCTTTCGTATTTTCAGTATATTTGCTCGATAAAACAAATAAAGACATGACATACTTTCCAAAAGACCCGGCAATGCTCATGAGCTGGATAAACTTAAAGCTCAGGGACTTCTACGGAGACCTGAATGACCTTTGCGATGACCTTGAAATCGACAGAAACGAAGTCGAAAACATCCTCAAGCAAGGTGGTTTCGAGTACAATGACGACTTACACAAGGTTTGGTAAGCAATATTACGCAAAACACTATCAAACAATCAATAAAACAAAATTGTTCCTACTGATAACATTTTTGTTAACCATATAAAAAAGCTAAAAATCGGCCTTTTAGGCAAGATCCTGATCGCAATCGCGCTTGGAGTGGGACTTGGGCTCATCGTGCCTGCATGGACAGTAAGACTGTTCCTTACATTCAACGGCATCTTCAGCCAGTTTCTCGGATTTGCCATGGTAACAGCCCCTGGAGTGCCAGGAGGAGCCATTATGCAATGTGACAGGCGACGGAGCCATCGCCATGATAGTTGACAAAACAATGGGAAAAAAGGCCTAGAGAACAGGCATCACATAGACAAGACCGAGAGAAATGCGCTGGGTATGAGGCTTATATGCATTCAGACTCAGCGCATTTTCCGCAAGCTGATGTCCATGATACACATAATGGGCAAATATCTTAAGGCCCTTGTCTTCAGTAAGCGGGAACCATTCCAGACATGCCTGAGCGTTCCATGATGTGATATAGCGTCCCTTAGAGAAGATTCCGTTCGACTCATAGACACCAGCCGTTTCATATGCACCTTTGAGGTATGCGTTCCATTTTGGATGGAACTGATAGTCACAGTCTGCAATGAGCGTCAAATGCTGCGTATTCTGAGCCGTCGTCGGCACAAGGCCCATATTCGGGCCCTGAAGCGTCGTGATGCGCTGCTGGCTGTCTATACCCTCACGTGAGTACAGAACGTCGATATAAGCGATTACAGGGCCTTTTTCATAGATGTTTCCGCACATCAGGTAGTAAATGTTCCTGTTTTTCGCCTGCTGGCCGGCTGAAGCCGAATACATCAGATGGAGAGACCTGTCCGCAAACCATCCGTTCCAGTTCAACGTGGCAAGCACAGGAACCTTCGACGGTTCCACACCCTCAGGAAGTCCATATACGTACTGATCGGCATCGCTTCCGCTCCTAATGTTCGTGATCTGCAGGCTGACCTCGTTGTTCCTGTTCGGATGAAGCACTCCCATCACGCCTGCCTGATACACGGACACATTCTCATTGAAATTACAGAACTCCCTCACTTCCAATGCATTGAGATATCCCTCATATCCTGCAAGGTTCACGAACTGCTTACCGGCCACGACTTCGAAGAGGTCGCTCTGATGCCACTTTATATTAGCATATTCGATGGATGAGGAGAGATTGTCTACCGAATGAGGATTGCTGTACTTGTTGAAAGACTGACGGAAATGATAGGAAAGATGCTGGTTGAGCCTTCCGAATATCTCCAGCCTTACTCTATTGAGCTTGAATGCCGCCTCATCGAACTGTCCTTCCGTAAGATAGGCATTTGCCGAGGTAACGAACTCAAGGTTCATATGTGAGGTCGTATGTCCGTCGACTGGAGGGATAGTATCCTTTGTCGAGCTGAGGATCTTTGCATTCTGGGCTGATGCCACCAATGGCATAAGCATGGCAATAAGAATATATATTCGTCTCATGGTAAGAATCTTTGATAAAGGCCGCAAAGGTAGCCAAAAAAACAAAAAGAATCCAATCACCTTCTTCGCCCTGGCAATCTCCTGGAGAAGAGCAGCAGCAAGGCCGCAATGGCCGCAAAAGTCAGTATAAATATAAGCACATTAGCTTTCCTGGTGGTTGCAGCAAGCTCCACTTCCCCATTCATAAGTCTGTATGCATCAACCTTCCACATCGGATTTCCATCAATGAAATCCACGGCATTGCCCTTGAAATACCGTCCTGGCATATCTACCGAATACACAAATGCCGTTTCAAAGAAATCCATAATTGCATCATCACTTTCGGGACGATCGCACAATATACGGTAAGAGATCCTGGAAACCATGGGCATATATATGTCCATCACGCGTTTCAAGGCATCTTGAGAACCAAGCGCAATATATACCATATCAGAATTCATCACGACCGGCAATATCAAAAATAATTCCAAAATTCAGTACCTTGTATTGCAAGGTATTTGAAATTTTATATATCTTTGCAGTACTATAGTACTTTAGAATAACTGATTTAAAAGCAAATAGACATGAAAAAGACCATCAATGTAGCTATCGGAGGTTGCAGCTTCACTATCAATGAAGATGCGTATAATACTCTGAATGATTATCTTGAGAGATTCAAGTCAGCTCTCGACAACAACAGTTCAAGTGCTGATGTCATGGACGAGCTGGAGGTAAGGATTGCAGACCAGCTCAAGGGAAAGCTCGGAGGAAGACAGGTTGTAGATCTTGCCATGACACAGGATGTGATCGGAAAGCTCGGTTATCCACAGGGATATCAGTCCGCTGATGATCAGACTTACAGACAGGAGGCTCCGAAGGACGAGTACCACTACAGCGGCAGCGACGGAGAGAAGGCTGTAAGAAAGCTTTTCCGCGACCCGGACGGCAAAAGGATCGCCGGCGTATGTTCCGGACTTGCCCTTTTCCTTGGAGTTGACGTGACATTGATCAGAGTCCTCTTCCTCGTTGCGTTTATCTGCGGATCAGCTGGATTCTGGATCTATCTCGTGATCTGGATCGCCGCTCCCGAGGCAAGGACAGCAGCAGAAAAATGTGAGCTCAGAGGCATTCCTGCCACTGCGGATAACATAAGAAGATTCACTGAAGGAAGATAAGAATGGACAACACAGGCATAATCGAAAACAACAGGACCCAGATGAGACGAGGGGTGCTGGAATACAGCATCCTTCTCATTCTGGCTGCAGGCGACGAATATGCCTCGTCGATCATCCAGAAACTCAAGGAGGTCAACATAATTGTCGCGGAAGGCACAACCTATCCCCTGCTCATCCGCCTCAAGAAGCTTGGCCTACTGAACTACAGATGGGAGGAGTCGACGCAGGGACCGCCTAGGAAATACTACATGATCACAGATCTGGGACGCGAGCAGCTCGCCGGTCTGGACGCAGCATGGGACGAACTTGCAAAAGGTATTGAAACAATAAGAAAAGGATCTAAAGCATAACCTTTATCACGAAAATGAAGACAACAGAAAACATAAGCCTCGCAGGCTACGCATTCACGATAGAGACTGATGCATACGAAGAGCTGGGAGCATATTTGAGCGACATAAGGACATGTTTCAGCGGTGACGCCAGCGCTGACGAGATCGTTGCGGACATCGAGGAACGCATCGCAGAGCTTCTGCGCGAGAGATGCATCAGCGGAATGGTGGTCGACCTGCCTATGATCATCGATATAAAGAAACGTATAGGCAACCCTAAGGAACTTGCTCAGGAAGATGCAGATGCATCATTCAAGCCGGAAGCTGAACAGGCAGAGCAACCGAAACAGGAAAAAAAGACCGAGAAGAAAAACAAAAGGATATATAGGAATATTGATGAAAGGGTCCTGGGCGGCGTATGCGCAGGTCTCGGCACATATTTCGGCCTTGACAAGGTATTGTTCCGAATCATCTTCCTCGTGCTTTTTTTCATAAGCATCATCAGTAACGAAGAAATCGTTCTATTCCCTATCCTTGCATACATATGCCTCTGGATAGCGATGCCTGCTGCCAGAACTGCAGAACAGAAGAGGGAAATGAAGGGAAAGCCTATGGACCTGAACGGTTATAAGGAGACAGACTTCAACTTTGGCAAGGAGGTGAGGGAAGCTGCCCAATCCCCTGCAGGACAAGCATTTGAACGTGCTGGCGGCGTGTTCCTCGGAATACTCCTCCTGCTCGCGGGATTTGGAGGACTTATAGGATGCGCATTCATCAGAGTACTTCCGGAGATCGTCAGCCATGAAGTTGCAGAGCACATAAACCGCTGGGGCACACTGGATGCAGAAGAAATGCTGGTGGAAACCCTCATGACCGGTACAACATTCTGGGGTCTGGTCATGGTTATTGTCGGCATCCTGTGCATATGGTTCATCTACAACGGAGTGATGCTCCTTTTTAATCTCAAAGCTCCTTCCTGGAAACCCGGACTTGTGATCTTTATCGCATGGATCATCAGCATCTTTGTGCTTGCAGGATGGGTAGCCTTGACAGTCGCAGATGCTTTGCCGACGATAATAGTTTTATAGTAAGAACTTATCACGACTTACAATATGGCGCTAAAGCACATCATCATAGGGGTCGTCACTCCCCTTTTATTGGCGGCACTTTCAATAAACTCATCAGCCCAATCCCTGAGAGGAAAGGTCGTGGATGAAAACCATGAGCCTCTTGCCTATGCGAATGTAATGCTTCAGGATGCAGATTCGACATATCTTGGCGGAGCCATGACCGACACTCTCGGAATTTTCACCCTGAACACAGCCCCTGAGGCCTCGATGCTTCAGGTATCATTCATAGGATACGAATCATACCACGCACCGATCAAAGGAGAGGACATGGGCACGATCGTGATGGTTCCGGACACGGAAATGCTCGGCAGAGCCGTCGTGAAAGGATATCTGCCCAAGACTGTGATCAAAGGAGATGCATTCGTCACCCCGGTCGAGAACAGCATTCTGGCTGAAGCCGGTTCGGCAAATGATGTGCTCAAGAAGCTCCCCGGAGTGATTTCCAAGGACGGAGAATATGAAGTCATCGGCAAAGGAACTCCGATCATCTACATAAACGGCAGGCTCCTGAGAGACAATTCCGAACTTGAACAGCTCAGCTCGAGGGATATAAAGTATATCGACGTAGTCCAGAATCCGGGAGCAAGATACGACGCGACCGTAAAGGCCGTGATCAGGATCCAGACAGTCAAGAGAGTCGGAGACGGATTCGGATTCGACGTCAGTTCGAAATGGTCTCAATCGAAATACACCAACCTGAGCGAGGTCCTGAACATGAACTACAGGCATAACGGGCTGGACTTCTTCGCATCAGCAGCATACTCCGATTACGAATATTTCCAGGACACAGACCTTTATCAGACACTTAAGTCGAAGCAGATTCTCGAGACCGAACAGAAAGGACATCTCGAAGGCAGGACCAAGGCTTTCAACCCTACGGTTGGTCTCAACTGGCAGATCGCAGGAAATCATTCCGTAGGAGTAAGATACAGGCCGACATTCATTCTCGGAACAAGTTCGATGCAGGATTTCAAGACCAGTGCCAGTCTGGACGGACTGCTTGACGACCAGACCAACACTATCGCCGACGGACATTCAGACCCATCACAGACCCATGAGATGAACATGTACTACAACGGAACGGCAGGAAAGCTTAACATCGACTTCAATGCCGACTTCCACGACAGCAGGACCAACAATTTCCAGACATACAACGAAGCCAGCACGCATCAGGACGACCGCATCCTCAACACGGTCAGCAACACTCACAACAGGCTTTACGCCTCGAAACTGACACTCACCTACCCGATATTCGGCGGTATCCTCACAGCTGGAAGCGAGTATTCGAACACGACCAGATACGACGAATACATCAACTCAGAAGGTCATATACCAAGCGCTTACACAACGATAAGCGAGTCCGAGACCAGCGCTTATGCAGAATACGTATACCCTTTGCCATTCGGAAGCCTGACAGCCGGCGTGAGATATGAACATATCGGATTCGACTATTATGAGAACGAGGTTCTGAAGCAGGAGCAGAGCAGGACATACGACAATTTCTACCCGAATGCTTCGTTTGCAGCCGTTGCAGGACCTTTCCAGTTCCTGCTGAGCTATTCAGCAAAGACCACCAGGCCGCACTACAGCTATCTGACCAACTCCCTCGTATACATCGACAGATACAGCATGCAGCAGGGAAATCCATTGCTCAGACCGGAAATGAACCATGATGCATCCCTGGCAGTTGTGTGGAAATTCATCCAGGCCGGAGTCAGCTATCAGGTGGTAAAGAATGCCATCCTGCATCAGGGAAGCGTACATAAGGACATGGACAATGTAATCCTCATCTACTACGACAATTTCGACAGGAAGATCCCGACAATGCAGGCAATGATTTCAGCCACACCGACATTCGGAATATGGCACCCAAGGCTCACCTTAGCACTCGTAAAGCAGTGGCTTACAATGGATTCGATCGACGGAACCATCAACCTGGACCAGCCGCTTCCTGTGATACAGTTCAGCAATACCCTCGTTCTGCCTAAGGGTTTCATGATCAATGCCGACTATGCATTCCAGGGCAAGGGAGACAGCAGGATCTACCATCTCATGAGGCCGACGAACAACCTCAACGCCTCAGTCAGGAAAGGCTTCCTGAACAACACGCTTACCCTTGAGATCTTCGCCAACGATATATTTGACGACAACATCACGCTGATGAGAATGTACAACGATGCCTATTCTCTCAACCAATGGAGCAAGGTATCTATGCGCACCTTCGGCATGACCCTCAGATACAACTTCAACACCACCCAGAGCAAATACAAGGGAACCGGTGCTGGAGAAGAACAGAAGGCCAGAATGTAATAAAATCACATTTTTCACGCAGTCTTTTCTATATTTGAGGTACATTTAATAAAATGGCACCGATAAGCGACATAGAAAGACAGGTCTATACAGACATATATCAGACATACTCCGGCAAACTTTACGGGGTATGTCTGCATTATGTAAATGACCGTGAGACTGCAGAAGATCTTCTACATGATTCGTTTATCGTCATATTCTCCAGCCTCGACAGCCTTCGGGATTCGTCCAGACTTGAGGCATGGATGTGCTCCATTGTCAGGAACATAGCCTGCCAGTATCTGAAAAAGGCGCAAAGAATGACGGAGACAAGCATCGAGGGAATCCCGGAACCGGTGATGGAAGAAAACACGGTCCATTATACAGAAATCCCCCTGAACGATCTGCTTGAAGCTGTGGACAGTCTCCCGGAACAATATGGAAATGTATTCAAGCTATCCGTCCTGGAGGGCCTCACACATAAGGAAATCGGAGCCATTCTTGGAATCGCCCCGCATTCCTCATCTTCAAACCTGACAAGGGCCAAGCAGATGCTCCGCAAAGTGATATCCAAGAACTGGGGCATACTGCTTACATTCTGTCTCTGCATCGTTGCAATGCTTTTCATGCTGAAGCCGGATACGACAAAAAACATTACGGTGGACATCAATGAAATCCAGCTCATACCGGCAGAACGGTCTGAAATATATATAGCCGAGGTCAGGAAGGCAGAGGCATTGAAATCCATCGTGGCAAAAGTGGCTGCTTCAGAGCAGGCTGAAACCGAGACTGAAGCTGGAGTTGAAGTGGAGGCAGAAGTGGAGCCGGAGAAGAGCATAGTCTTGCCAGAAGATACCGTCGTAAAGAAATCTGAAAAGCCTTCGCGATTCGAACACAACGACATCTTCGATGAGCCGGCAGAAAGGAGCAGAAGATCTGGAAGTCTGAGATTCAGTTTTGGAGGGAACCTCGGAAGATCGGCAGACGGAAAGATGCAGACTCATTTCCCTACCTCAAGTCCGGGACAGACAGGAACAACTTATCCGCCATATCCTGGAATTGGGGACGTAACCTCCAGCGTACCTGGAACAACAACCCCACCTGACAGCGGATATGAACAAGGCGGAAACGACAATACAGAGGGTGGTAATGTATCTGGCAGGCCTGGCAGCGTAACCAAGTTCAGACATGCCCTGCCTATATCGTTCAACGCAGCAGTAACATACTCATTTGCAGACGTATGGATGCTCACAAGCGGTCTCAGGTACACATATCTGCATTCAGATATCACCAACATTTCTGACGGATCGGAATACGGACAGGACATCCATTACCTCGGCATACCTTTAAAGTTGTCATGGACATTCTGGGAGTCATATCATATGAAATCATATGTATCCGCAGGAACTGCATTCGAGTTCCCGATTTACAGCCGCATCGGGGTAAGACGTCTTGACGCGCCATGTCAATGGTCGGCTGGTCTTGGTATCGGCCTTCAGTACGACATCACTCCGCACGTCGGAATCTATATTGAGCCGGAAGTGAACCGTTATTTTGACAATGGAAGCCCGATCGAGACAGTCCGGACCGAAAGGCCGCTGACCCTTACCTTGCCGATAGGAATCCGATTTTCACTGTAATTGATTAAATTTGCACGCAGTCTTATCATACTTTCTGCATCTATTATGTAGAAACCATTTAAAACGAATTATCATGAGACTACGAAACTACATCTTTGGAATCATTGCGGCTGCTGTATGTCTGTCTGCATGCGAACCGGCCGACCCGGTACAGAAACATGAACCTATGCCTTGCAAGCCATATTCATTGACCAAAGCTCAAAGCGAGATGGTAAACGGAGGAAATTCATTTGCTTTCAATCTGCTCGAGGCTGTATCAAATGACGAAAATTTCACAGGTAAGGACTTCATGGTCTCCCCTCTCAGCATCAGCCTTCTGCTTGGAGCAATGAACAATGGCGCGACAGGCCAGACAAGCGAGGAGATTCTCAGCGCCTTAGGATTCGAAGACTGCACTGCAGCGGACATAAACGAATACAGCAAGGCTATTCTTCAAGGCTGTCCCGAGGTGGACAATCTGGTGAAGGTCAAGATGGCGAATGCCGTTGCCGTAAAAGAGGGGCTGACTCTCAAGAACGGCTTCAGCGAAGCTCTTTCCACTTATTATGACGCATATGTCAGAAGCATGAAGTTTGACGACACCGCTGTCAAGGAAATCAATAGCTGGTGCCACGAACAGACCGAAGGAATGATACCTGAAATCATCGATGAGATAGATCCAAGAACAGTTTTGATCGCCCTCAATTCCATATATTTCAATGGAATATGGAAGTCAAAGTTCTCTGAAAAGGACACGAAGAAAGAATCCTTCAAAAGCATAGACGGCACATCAGGAAAGGTTAAGATGATGCACGCGGAAGGAAGCTTCGAGCACTCTTCAAACCATATTTGGAGCACGGTCAAGCTGCCTTACGGCAACGGTTCATACAGCATGTATATCCTTCTGCCACATGAAGACAAAACCGTATCAGACGTCATCTCCGCCCTCGACGGAAAGACATGGAAAGCGGAAAAGAATATGATGGGCACAAAAACCGTTGACCTTAAACTTCCTGCATTTGAAACAGAAACCGAGGTCAATCTTGTCAATATAATGAAAAGCCTCGGCATGACACGAGCATTCGATCTATATCAGGCCGAATTCAATGAAATGCTTGAACTTACATACGGCATATACCTCGGACTGCTCAAGCAGAAAAGCAAGATTAAAGTGAATGAGGAGGGCACCGAAGCCGCGGCTGTTACTGTCGGAGGATTCGTTGGAACCTCAGTTCAGCCACCAACAGGACCTGCCAAATTCCATGCAGACCGTCCGTTCATCTACCTCATCCAGGAGCAGAGCTCGAACGCGATCTTCTTCATCGGAACCAAGGTCAGATCATAGAGACAATCTTTCCTTTACATACCTCACGCTGGCGGCGTATTCCTCGTCAGTCGTGAGGTGTTCTATTATCATAGGCATCTTCGGATTCTCCGCATCTGCAAGCTTCGCGTAGAGTTCAATGTCGAGAATGCCGTCTCCGCAAGCGCACTCCTGAAGCTGAAATGTATATTCTTCCTTGAGACGAATGTCCTTCAGATGGCAGCTGCAGATGGTTCCATGCAGCTTTTCGAAGCACTCATGCAGGAATTCATCATTGAAGAAATACTTCTGCGGAGAGGTTATCATGTTCACCACATCAAGATGAGTTCCGAACTCGGCACGATCCACATCCTCGATAAGGCGCAGATATTCGTCAGGCGTGCTCGGAATCATCCACGGCATGGATTCTATGCAGAACTTCGTATGTTTCGGCTTCGCCGTATCAATGATTTCCTGAACCATCTTAACGGCCATATCCCAGAGCTCCGGGCTGAAATTGTCGCGATAGCCTCCGTCCCACCTAGGGCCGTATGGAGTGCCGACTACATTGACGCAGCAGACAGATCCGATCGCATCAGCCATACGAAGCTGCTCTATCGAATAATCGATCCACTTACGTCTCTCCTGCGGATCTGCTGCAAGAGTATTTCTCCAGACCCCTACCTCCGCAATAGTCAATCCGGCCTCATCCGCAGCCTTCTTATACGCCATGAATGTATCTTCTCCGTCCTCAAACGAGACAGGGAAATTCACCGACTTAAGGCCTAATTCCACATGTTTCGAAGCCCAATCCTGAGGATCTGTGTGCTCCAGACGTGATGATATTCCGAGAAGCATCAGAAATTCCTCCTATGAATTACAGTAGGATCCATATCTTCGAGGGTAGCCACTCCTGTGCGTGCCATGATTCCCGCAAGCTCCGCTGTCATCTCATTGATCCTCTGTGCCACAGCGTCAGGACCATTCTTCAGCAACGGCATCAGATGTCTTCCGACCGAAACAGCCTTTGCTCCGAGGGCGAGACATTTGTATACGTCCATTCCGCTAGCGATACCGCAGTCTATAAATACCTGAACATCAGGACCTGCCGCTGAAATGATATCCTGCATGACCATGAGAGGCGGCACCGAATACTGGACCATTCCATGATGGTGCGACACTACCAGGCCGGCGCATCCTGCCTCTGCACATTTCTCCGCATCCTTCGGGCTCAAGACACCCTTCACGACAAACGGAACTCCCGCAGCCTGGACAAATTCCTTCAGCTCGGCTGTCGACTTCGGCTTCATCGGAAGGCCGAATACGTCGTCATACCCACCATTGGAGTTGAATGCATGGTCTGTGTCCATACCGACTGCGAAGCATCCCTGAGCGACTGCGTGTTCGATCTTGCGGAAGACCTCCTTATTGTCAGCATGAGGCTTGATGATCTTTATGGACCTCGCACCGGTCGCCACTACCCTTTCAAGCTCCTCGTCCTCGCCCATTCCGACCCAGTGTACGGCTCCTGCCTTTGCAGCGCCTTCAGCATATACCGACATTCCGTCCTGCGCCGTATTGTGCAGATGGGACAATGCTGCTGTCATCACCGGCGTATCGAATGTTTCGCCCCAAAGGGTCATTTTCGTTGTCGGGAGGACAGAGTCTATGTAACGTGTCTCCAGAAGGAGGGAATCAAAATAATCACGGGTTATGGTATCGGGGTTTGAAGAGTATTTCATAATTCTATCGATTTGAGATTTCACTGTTTATCTGGTCCATTCTTTCGTCTGAAAGTTCGTATTTTCCTATCACGAATATAGCGGCGAAGAAAAGGATTGCCGGGATGATGGTAACAAGAGAGAGGATTCCCTGCTCGGCCAAAGGAGTCTGCATCTGGCTTGCAGCGTCAAATCCTACCCACGCGAGGACAAGTCCCGGAATCACGCCGCCGAGGGCCATTCCGGCCTTCATGAATATGCATATGAGGGCGTTCACAATCGCTGCCACACGACGTCCTGTCGTATATTCTCCATATGTAACCACCTCAGGCACAAGGGCCCACATGTATCCTGTCGCCACAAGCACACCCGCACTTTTCAGGAACTGGACTGCACAAAGCAGAGGGAAGCAGGCCTTGAGAGATGGAACTGAAACTATTGCGTACATAAGGAGCATTCCGATTATGGACACACCGAGGAAAATCCTGAACATTCCTGCCTTTCCGACCTTTTTCTTTATCGCCGGAACCAGCGGGAGGAAAATGAATGCCGGAATAGTTCCCAACCACATGAATACAGTCATCATAAACGGAGTCGCGCCGATATTGTATGTCATGAAATACGAGTCGGCTGCGTTGCTGATGCTCATGGTAGCGAACGAGATGATGAAGAAGAAGGACAGTATGCGGAGAGGACGGTTTCGCACAAGTTCCATCCAGAGATCGCTGACCTTCACTTTCTCTGTATCTTCCTTCGCCATCACTATTCTCTCCTTGCTTTCAAAGAAACAGTAAACGAGTAGTGCGAGGCCCGTAAGGGCGAATATGCTCATGGTAATGAACCATGCCTGTGCTGAATCCGGAGTATTGTAGACAGCCTCCATCCGGCCTGTCTCAGGATTCATGACCTTTGGGGCAAAGATAGCGATCACCAATGGTAATGTCTTGATTAACAATCCCGCAAGATTTGCAAATGTCATCCTGACACTGGTCAGTATCGTGATCTCATCAGTGTCGCGCGTAAGGGATGAATTGAGCGCTCCGTACGGTACATTGATCAGCGTGAAGCACATGCTCATGCCCACATAAGTGATATACGCATATAAGAGCGAACCGCTGAAGCCGTTCCAGAAGCAGAGCATTGCAAAGGCTGCAAGAGGAATACCGGCAAAGAGGAGCCATGAACGATATTTACCCCAACGCGGATTAGCCTTGTCGATGAATGCTCCCACGATCGGATCCCAGATCACATCAATGATTCTCACCACGAGGAACATCACGGCGGAAACACTCGGCTTGAGTCCGTACACATTGGTATAGAAGAAGAGAAGCCAGATACTTACTGTCTGATAGATGAGGTTCTGAGCGAGATCTCCAGCGCTGAATCCTATACGCTCCCTCCACGAAAGCTTGTAGCAGCCGTTTTTCATAGGTAATATTGCTTTGGTCGTTTACAAATATAATATTTTTTTCTCACAGATTCTCATAATGATCACTTTTCGAAAAACATGTTGGTTTTGGCACGGAATATGCTTTTAGAATTGCGAACTCATAGATGTTAGACATAAATATTGAACGAACTGAAAAGCCGCCTGCCGAAGTGATTTCGACAGGCGGCACTATTTATAGATTCTTCGCTTAGATCGGAATTATTTCAGAACTACAGTGTCAAACCAGCGCTCAAGCTCCTGGCTCCATTCTGTCTTGTAGATATAGTTGTCACCCCAACCAAAGCCGTGACCTCCTGAAGGATAGATATGCATTGTAGCGCTTACCTTGTTCTCGACAAGAGCTTCATAGTACATAAGGCTGTTCTTTACAGGTACGAGGAAATCATCTGTAGCTGCAAGGATAAATGCCGGTGGCGTATCCGAAGTGACCTGCTTCTGATTTGAATAAAGGTCGAGCATCTCCTGTGACGGGTTATCGCCAAGAAGTCCATATACAGAACCGTCATGAGTGTATGGTTTCTCGAATGTGATTACAGGATAGACAAGTATCTGGAAATCAGGACGTGTAGCAGCATCTACATAATGTGTTGATGCCGTCGATGCGAGGTGTCCTCCAGCTGAGAATCCCATGACTCCGATATGGGTGATACCAAGATCGGTACGGCCTCTCATTATACGCATTGCCTGCTGAAGGTCGCTGAGCGGAACATCATGATGACCACGAGGCATTCGGTACTGGAGAAGGCAGCATGTGAATCCGCGGGCATTGAGCCACTGCCTGATGTCACGGCCTTCATGTGTCATTGAAAGTACTGCATATCCGCCACCAGGACAGATGATAACGCAGCGTCCGTTAGGTTCTCTTGCAGGATAGATCTCGAGGATGGCTTCCTGATACTGGTCTCCATGCGGATCCTTGGAAACGTCATAAGTAAATGCGTTAGGAGCACCGTCCGGCCATACCTTGATGGTTTCCTGGCGTGGTCCCCAGAAGCCTCCCTGTGGCTGTGCCAGGGCAGTAAAAGACAATACAGCCGTAGCAAGCATCAAAACAATCTTCTTCATAATTATAATTTTAATGTTATCAATTCTTGGTATGTGCCCGTGGGCACTACAAAGTTAATCAAAGTTTTGTTATCTTTGCATCTATGGCCATGGAAATATCAGCAACAGAAAAACATCCTCTGGAGCCCTTCCTTCCCGAAGGGGCACAGATTCTCATGCTGGGCAGCTTTCCACCAGCCAGGAAACGCTGGTCGATGGAATTCTTCTATCCCAACTGGATAAATGACATGTGGAGGATATGGGGATTGATATTCTATGACGACAAGGAGCATTTCGTGGCAGAAGAGGCTGATGGCAAGAAGGCAAAAAGGTTTGACAGAGACCGATGTGCCAGGTTTGCAGCCGAGAAAGGGATAGCCATGTATGACACGGCATGCGAGGTCAGAAGGCTGAAGGACAATGCGTCCGACAAGTTCCTGGAAGTTGTCCAGGCTACAGATCTGACATCATTGCTGGAGAAGATTCCGGCCTGCAAGGCCATTGTGACTACCGGGCAGAAGGCGACGGATGTGATCGTGGAGACATTCGGCTGCGAAGAACCTCAGGTAGGAGGATATGCCGAGTGCTGCATCGGTGAAAGACGGGTAAGATTCTGGCGTATGCCGTCTTCATCCCGCGCCTACCCTCTCCCTCTGGAGAAAAAGGCGGAATTTTACAGGAAGATGTTTCATAGTGAATTAAAAATCAACAACATAGATAACACATGAAGAAAAGTATCAAATTCATTTTAGCTGGCGTGATGGCCTTGGCAGGGATGACCGCAAAGGCGGACGAGGGCATGTGGCTCCCGTCACTTATCTCCCAGCGCATCGTGGACATGCAGGAGAAAGGTTTCAAGCTCAGCGCCGAGGACATCTACAGCATCAACCAGGCGTCGCTCAAGGATGCGGTCGTGCTTTTCGGACGCGGATGTACAGGAGAGCTTATCTCGCCTGAGGGCCTGCTTCTGACCAACCACCATTGCGGCTACAGCCAGATCCAGCAGCACAGCAGCGTGGAGCATGACTACCTCAAGGACGGTTTCTGGGCAATGAGCCGCGACGAGGAGCTTCCTAACAAGGGACTGACTGTGAGCTTCCTCGAAAGGATGGACGATGTTACTGAAAATGTCCTCAAGGGATATACACCGGACATGACTGAAGAGCAGAGAGTCGAGCTTGTCAAAAAGAACAGCCAGGCTTTGATCGACGAGGCTACAAAGGAAGGAAACGGTCTCAGAGCTACAGTTGAGGCGCTTTATTATGGAAATCAGTACTTCCTCTTCCTCTATCGTGAGTATGCTGATGTACGTCTTGTAGGTGCGCCGCCTTCATCGATCGGAAAGTTCGGAGGAGATACAGACAACTGGATGTGGCCACGTCATACCGGCGACTTCTCGATGTTCCGCATCTACGCCGACAAAGACAACAACCCTGCTCAATATTCAAAGGACAATGTTCCTTACAAGCCGAAGAAATATTTCCACATTTCGACCAAGGGCGTACAGGAAGGTGACTTCACATTCATTTACGGATTCCCAGGCAGCACAAAGGAGTACATCCATTCTGAGGGCGTACGCTACATCGAGGAAATCGGAGATCCTCACAAGATCAACCTCCGCACCCTCCGTCTGGACATCATGAACAAGTATCAGAGCCAGAGTCAGAAGGTACGCATCCAGTATTCTTCAAAGAACGCCAATGTATCCAACGCATGGAAGAAGTGGCAGGGCGAGGTCAAGGGAATCAAGAAAATGAAGACCGTCCAGACAAAGCAGGAGTTCGAGAAGGCATTCGACAGATGGGCCAAGGGCGGTGAGTTTGACGGAGTCATCGGCAAGCTTGCAGCTTTATACGCAGAGCTCGAGCCATATCAGTTCGCTACCGACTACTACGCTGAGACTGTACGTACCATAGAAATCGCAAACGTGGCCATGAGCGTGGCAAGACTTTTCCTTTCCGGACATGAAGACGGACTGGTTACATTTGACCAGGAGAAGGCGAAGGAAGTGCTGGACGCATTCTACAAGGACTGGTACCTTCCGATCGATAAGGAGTCGTTCATCGCTGTGATGAATGAATATGAAAAGAATGTACCTGCGGATTTCAAGCCTTCATATTATAAGGAGAAGCTCGCGTCATACGGCTCGGTCGAGGCATGGGCAGAAGACATGTTCACAAACTCCATCTTCGCAGATCAGGCTAAGGCTGAGGCACTTACAGCTGCCGACAAGGATGTTGTCATGAAGGATCCTGCAGTTGAATTCTTCAACGAATTCCTCAAATGGTATGCGACGGACATTCAGCCTGTCACAACACGCATCAATAGGGATCTCGATCTCGCGTACCGCGACTACATGCGCGGACAGATGGTATACTGCCGCACCCAGAGGGTTCCGAAGGCATTCTACCCGGATGCAAACCTTACCCTTCGCGTCGCATATGGACATATCAAGGGATACTCCCCTGCCGACGGCACATACTACCGTCCGTCATCTACTATCAAGGGCATCATGGAGAAGGACAATCCGGAGATCTTCGACTATAACATCCCTCAGCGCCTGCGCGACATCTACGCACAGAAGGACTACGGACGCTGGGCTGATGCAACAGGTGAAGTTCCGGTATGCTTCATCGCGACAAACCATACAACCGGAGGTAACTCAGGAAGCCCGGTGATCAATGCAGACGGTGACCTCATCGGTCTGAACTTCGACCGCGTATGGGAAGGTACAATGAGCGACATCGTATTCGACCCGGAGATCTGCCGTAACATCGCTCTCGACGTACGTTACGTACTATTCACAATCGAGAAGATAGGCGGTGCAAGCTACCTTTTCGATGAAATGACATTTACTGAATAACCTTAACACTGAATACTATGGCACACGCAGAGAACCTTTCAATAGGAGTATTCATCGACGGAGGATATTTCGCAAAGATCGATGAAGGACTTGCCAAAAAGAAGATGGGCAAGGTCAATGTAAAAGCCCTCTTCCAGTACATTCCTGAACTGATTGCTACCGAGTTCGGAATTGACCGCAAACTGCTGTATATCACAGAAGCACACTATTATAGAGGACGTTTCAAAGCTACAGACGCTGAAAACAGACACCTTCTTTTCGAAGAGCGCCAGTTCGAGGACACATTGATCGAGAACGACATCATCTTCCATTATAAGCACCTTCGTCCGAACCCGTCAGGAGGAGTGATCGAAAAGGGAGTGGACACATGGTTTGCCCTTGACACATATGAGCTTACCCTCTACAGAGAGTTTGATTATGTAGTCCTTATCAGCGGCGATGCCGACCATGAGATGCTTGCGCGCAAGCTCAAGGCTCTCAAGACACACGCAATCCTGCTCACATGGGATCCTGCAAATACCGGCTCTACTTCGCGTTTCCTCAGCGAGGAAGTCTGTACCCATGTCGATATCATGAAGATTGCTTCCAAAGATGCTGATCTGCTGAAAAAGCTTACAATTCAGAAATAATTTCATAGAAATCCCAAGCGAGCAGCCCCATTGTGCCTTATTTTAGCACAATGGGGCTGTACCTTTGTCACATAAACTTAAAAATGGAGGTAAATATGTGGCTCGCAGTAATCGTATTCGTAAGTCTTTCAGTAGAGGTATTAAGTTATCTTACCGGCGGTGATACCAGGAACGGGATCGTCAGAAGCGCAAACAAGAAGACATCGCCGGAGGCTGCATAGGCAACTTTCCGGCGACAGCAAAATAAAGGTGAAATATGATGAGCCTCAGCGTCTGGTTGGCCTGACCACTGCCCGAGGACGAAAGTGTCACTTCACTTTCACGACTTCTACCGGCTGCTGCTGTACCTGATCAAGCGGATGTGACTGGTACTTGACTTTCTTGAAGTCAATGTCCATCAGATCGATGCACCTGATGTTGCTGTTCCAGGCGGTGCGATAGTAGAATTTCATGGCAGTCTGATCTGTTGCTGAAGTAAATTGGGTTGCACTCGGCAGGCCTTTTGGAATGTCAGCTCTTGCATGCTGGCTTCCGATCGGAATGTCAAAATTATTCAGGATGTGGAAGGCCTGTACAACAGTCTCAAAACCGGTTTCCCAAACTGGAGCTGTCGTCTGGAAGAATGTAGCTCGTACAAATCTTGAAGGAGAAGTATAGTCTCCCGGAAGACCGAGCATGCCGCTTCCATGGCCGAGAGCCTTCAAGGTGACTCCTTTGGTAATTGTATTGTCAGGAGCAGATCCTGGTTCCAGATTGACGTAATTATTGAGGTTGGTAAGGTGCCAGTTGAATCCTGGAGCGTTTGTAAGCACGCCTAGAGTGTTCTCATAGAAATGAGGCACTCCTCCCACAACTTCAAGCACGACCATGCGTCCGTTCGGCTCGACGATCCTCCAATGAACAGCTCCGATCTTATTGTCCAGGGTAATAAGATTGACATCATCTATCGCATCCTTCAGCTGGTCAATAGTCGAGAACTGAGACAGAACCCATGAGACAAACTGCATGTCGCAGATGGTCTTGCTGTCATTTGCCGGATTGTACGGGGCATATTCACCATAATTCGGGAAAAAGAACAGGCCTGCCGCCAATCCTGCCTCATTCACACCCTCTACAATGAAAGGTTCATATTCTGTATATATGCCTACATATCCATATACAGACTTGTATTTCATTCCATTCTCCCCTTTCGGCGTGTATGACTGATGCATATGACCGCGAGGACTCACCACATAGCCGCACTGCATCGGTGTGGCAGCCCATTCCACAGTTCTTGCGACAACATGACTACCGTTTCCGGATGTCAATGAAATACCAGTACAGGCATCAGAATCCTGCGCTGAGAATGCCCAGATGCCTATCGCGATAACAATTCCTATAATGCGTTTCATCGTTTTTGATTTTTAAAATTCAAAACGCATAATAGCAATGTTCAGACCATATCAGCATAAGACAAAAAAAGGATGATCCGAAGATCATCCTTAATCTATGATATGTAAAATATACTAGTAAGTCATTGTACCAGGAAGTTCCTTAGCGCAGTCGATCATCTTCTGGATCTCCTTAACTACTGGAACACGGCGAACGAGATGCTTCTCCTCATTAACCTCGAGCATTTTAGCTGCAAGGTTCTCAGCATTGCGGTGAGCAAGCTCCTTTACTGTATCAACGCCAGCAGCCTCAAGAAGCTCTGCGAACTGAGGGCCAACGCCCTTTACACGGAAAAGGTCAGCGTGGTTGCACCACTTGAGAATAAGCTTGCCTGAGATACCTGTCTCCTCCTCAAGGGCCTTGCGACCTGCAGGAGCAGCACATTTAGCAAGAAGCTGAGCAGCTGTATTCAAACCAGCAGCTGTAAGTTTTTCAGCATAAGCAGCACCTACGCCTTCAATGTCAATTACTTTGTAAGCCATAGTATTAAAATTTATAAGGTTAATATTTATTTGCTGAACTGTGCTCTAAGGGCCTCGTTCTTTGCGTCTGCGTCAGAACCCTTGATGCCGAAGTAGAACTTGATCTTAGGCTCTGTACCTGAAGGACGGACTGTAACAACGTCACCAGCCTCATTGTAGAACTGGAGAACGTTAGACGAAGGAAGACCTGTCTCCTCTGGCTTTGTATAGTCGATCACCTTTACCACTGGAGAGCCTGCAAGCTCTGTAGGAGGATTCTGACGATAGTCAACCATCATCTGAGCGATCTCCTCGAGACCTGCCTTACCCTTCTTTGTAACAGAAATGAGAGACTCCTTGTAGTATCCGAACTCTGCGTAGATGTCCTGGAGGAGCTGATAGAGGGTCTTGCCCTGCTCTGCAGCCCATGCAGCACACTCTGCAACGAATGCACATGAAATAGGAGCATCCTTATCGCGGACGAACTCACCGATGTTGAAGCCGTAGCTCTCCTCACCACCGCATACGAATGTAGTCTCACCCTCGTTCTTCTTGATCACGTCAGCAATCCACTTGAAGCCTGTAAGCACGTTGTAGACCTTTACGCCATATTTCTCAGCGATTGCACGCATGAGCTCTGTTGTAACGATTGTCTTGACGATATACTGCTTGCCATTGAGCTTTCCGAGCTCTGACCAGCGACGGAGGATGTAATATGTAAGGATAGAGCCTGTCTGGTTACCATTGAGAAGAACCATCTTACCCTCATTGTCGCGTACTGCGATACCGATACGGTCAGCATCTGGGTCAGTAGCCATCACGAGGTCTGCACCTTCCTTCTCTGCAACTGCGACTGCCATTGCAAGAGCTGAAGGCTCCTCTGGGTTTGGAGACATAACTCCAGGGAAGTTTCCGTCTACAACGTCCTGCTCAGGTACATGATAGATGTTCTCGAAACCGAGCTTCTGGAGGAATTCAGGAACGATCTCCACACCAGATCCGTGGATTGGAGTATAGACGATCTTGAGATCCTTATGAGCTGCAACAGCCTCTGGAGAAAGCATGAGGGTCATCACTGAATTGAGGTAAGCCTCATCCATCTCATGGCCCATTACTTCGATAGGAGCAGCGTCAGCACCTGGCTCGAACTTAACCATAGAAGGATCTGTGATCTTTGCAACCTCGTCAACGATCTCCTTGTCAACAGGTGACTTCACCTGTGCTCCGTCAGACCAGAACACCTTGTAACCGTTGTATTCCTTAGGGTTATGCGAAGCTGTGATCATGATGCCGGCTGTAGCCTTCTTAGCTCTTACAGAGTAGCTCATGAGAGCGATTGGATGGAGCTTATCGAAGATGTACACATGGATGCCGTTTGCAGCAAGAACATTTGCAGCGATCTGAGCGAACTCAGGGCTGTTGTTACGGCTGTCGTATGAGATGCATACGCTGAGCGGGCCCTCGCAGTTTTCCTTCATGTAGTTTGCAAGACCCTGAGTAGCCATACCTACAGTGTACTTGTTCATGCGGTTTGTACCTACGCCCATGATACCGCGCAGACCGCCTGTACCGAACTCAAGGTTTCTGTAGAATGCATCCTCGAGAGCTACAGGATCTGTCTCCTGAAGAGCAACGATCTGTGCCTTTGTAGCCTCATCGAAATTACCGTCCAGCCAGCTCTGGACCACTGTTCTGAAATCTCTTTCCATTTTGGTTATATTGTTTAGTTGTTAATTTGCATATATATCCGAGCAAATATACCAATAAATATTAGACAAAATGCCTAATTTTGCATGAAATTTCAATTGAAAATGGAAAAATTAGCAGAATTCGTATCACAGCACATGTCTGAAGACACGGCAAGACTCATAATGAACAGGAGCAGATGGCCGGAAATCGACATGGACATGGCCGTAAACAGTATAGAAAGCAGGCGCAAGCTTCGTGGCAAGGTACAGCAGTGGTACGATGAACCAAGGCTCGTATTCCCTCTCAAGCTGTCTGCCGAACAATGCAGCAGCAGTTCCACTGGCCTATACAAGGCGGGGGTCGCGGCACATATAGCCGGAAAGGAATCATGGAAGATCGCAGATCTTACCGGAGGCTTGGGAGTTGACAGCTGGTTTTTCTCACAGAAGGCAGCCAATGTATTGTACAACGAAATGCAGGAGCCTCTCTGCAGGGCTGCAAGGCATAATTTTGAAGTTCTTGGTGCAAGGAACATTGAGATATCCAATCATGCAATAGGAAATGATGATGGTCGGAATGACACCGGAAAAGACCTTTTCATATCGCCGACCGCCCTTTTGAAGGACTTCCGACCTGACATAATATATATGGATCCGGCCCGCAGAGGCGAGGGCGGAAAGAAAGTATTCCTCATCGAAGAATGCACCCCTGACGTACTGACGCTCAAGGATGAGATATTCGGCATATGCCGTCACATATTGATCAAACTCTCCCCTATGGCGGATATCACCATGGTATGCAGCCGTCTGGGCGGCACATGCCGCGAAGTGCATGTAGTCGCTAGCGGCGGAGAATGCAAGGAACTTCTGATATGGATGGATAAGGAGTGGAGCGAAGGATACACCATCATAGCGACAGAACTCCGCAACGACGGTACATCATGCGAATTCCGCTTCACCCCATCTGAAGAGAAGACTGCCCCACTCACAATGCTCGGGAAAAATGACAACCTGTCATCGGAATTCTTCCTTTTTGAGCCGGGAAAGGCACTCATGAAGGCTGGAGCATTCAATACCGTATGCAGATCTTTCGGACTTGTCAAACTGGGAATTTCGACACATTATTACGTCACAGCTGACCAGTCAAAGGCTGAGGAGCTGAAGAAATTCGGAAAAGTATTCCGCATCATCAGGAGCGAGCCCCTCGACAAAAGAAGCATCAAGGCAGCAGGAAAAGAATTTCCGCGCTCTGAAGTGACCGCCCGCAACATCCCTATGGATACTGATACATTGCGTAAAAAAACAGGCGTCACCTCAGGAGATGACGCCCATATATTCGGCCTTAGATGCGACTCGCAGGGCAACCTGCTTATCGTAGCACAAAGGTATTAGTTCTGATGTGCAGGACGGAGGAGGTCAAGCACCACCTTCACAGGGTTGAATGTTGCGAGAGGAACCTCAACGAAAAGTGTGTTCCAGTTGCTCATTGCACCGTTCCAGAGACCAGGAAGCTCGAGAGCCTTGAGCTCACGTCCCTGATAGCTCTTTGAGCTGATGAATCCTGCATCCTCGTCAACATACTGAAGGAGATCGAAGCTCTGTCCCTTATAGTCGTGGAGACAGCATACGATGTCAACCGGGTTGAAGTGGGTTGCTGAAGCAAGCGCATTACGTGCATGATCGTCAGACATGTTGATCTGAACGCTCTCGAGAACCTGAAGAGATGTCGATCCGTCCTTATCAGCGATGATGAAAGGACCGCCACCCGGCTCACCCTGGTTCTTCACCATACCTGCAACTCGTACAGGACGGTTCAGCTTCGCACGGATAGCCTCTACGCGCTCCTTGCATGTATCAGCCTGAGGCAACTTGATGCAGAGAACATTATCAAGGAATGCCTCGATATCGTCGCAAAGTGCCTGAACCTCAGGGCTTGCATAAAGGTCTTCATAAAAAGGATCATAGCCCGGAACTCCAGCCACAACGACTCTTGAACCGGCTACAGGAGTACAAAGAGCATCAAGCTCACGGAGGTAGCCATGAAGAGTGTCACGAAGTTCAAGAGCCTTTCCAAGGAGAACCTTCTTCCATGTTGCAGTCTCAGGGAGGAGTCTTTCATTCGCTACGTTATCGATGTTCTTGATAGAAACCACTTCTTCCTCAAGCTTGTTGAGGTTATAGATAAGGGCACCATGTCCTGCAGGACGGAAAAGAAGAGAGTCGGTCTCTGTTCTGAACGGCTTGTTCTCAACATCAACGGCAACTGTATCTGTAGCCTTATCCTGGAATGTGAATGTAATATTGTACTTCACTCCGTACTTAGCCTCATATGCTTCCTTCACCTCAGCATAAGCTTCCTCAAAGAGATGCTGGTGCTCAGGAGAAATAGTCACGACAAGATTTGCAGAACCGTCTTCATTTCTCATATAATTCTGAGCCTCAACGAGATGCTCTGCGAAAGCCGTACGGATCTCGCCGTCAGTATACTTATGGAACTTAAGCACTCCCTTAGGCTTCGCGCCATATCCCAGTCCCTCGTCTGTAAGGGTCTTTGCAAGCACTGACTGGCGGTACTCAGGGCATTTGCATGTCTGCTCGCCGAAAAGCTCCGGAGTATAGAATGCGAACTCCTGGATCTGGTCAACGAACTTTGCTGCAGGAGCATCGTCTGCAAGCTCCTTACCTGCCTTCAATGCATCAAGACCGCTGAAAAGGTCCTTGAACATACGTGAAGCGGCACCTGAAGCAGGAACAAACTTACACTTACCATTCATCTGAGCTCCATCATAATACTTTGCGGCAGCCTCGACAGCAGCCTCATCAAGTACCTGGATACCTCTTTCAGGAGTTGCAGGAGCTACAATCTTCATCCATGGAAATCCCTGCTTGAAGCGCTCCACCTGCTGCTCCACTGTCTGTACAGATGAGCCTCTCTGCTCTATCTGCTCGATGTCTTCTTTTCTGAACATATTGGTTATCAGTTTATTATGTGTTAGTCAACAATTATTTCGCGTCTATACTGGTAGTCAGAACGAAGCTTCTCGAACTTATGAGGCTCCATCCTGAATCTGAAATCATCCGTAAAGATAGGATAATTATATTGCAAAACAGCAGCTATTTCACCATGATTTTTACCTTTGAGGTCAAGATGTACCGGCTGACGCTCAGGAACATCGTCTTCCGGAGTGAAATCTTCGAGCTCGCGGATGCCGAAATGCTTGGCGACAGCCTGCACTGCCATGGTAGTTCCGTTTACCTTGCCCTGATATGAATATCCTGCGATATGAGGAGTCGCGATATCGACGACATCAACAAGTTCCTCATTCACCTGAGGTTCATTGTTCCATGTATCTATGACAATTGCGCCAAGCTTCGGTGCGACTTCAAGAAGTGCCTGTTCATCAACGACTTCTCCTCTTGCAGAATTGATGAATATGGCCCCTGGCTTCATCAGAGTGAAGAAATCCGCATTGGCCATGCCGCGTGTGGTTTCATCCAGAGGGACATGCATGGTGACTATGTCAGATTCTGCAAGAAGATATTCAAGAGAGCAGAAACCCTCATCCCCTTCTTTCCTGGCACGTGGAGGGTCACATCTGAGGACATTGAATCCAAGGTAATCGGCCAGATATTCTATTCTGCTGCCCACATTACCGACACCGATGATACCGAGTGTAGCACCTTCAATCTTGATTCCTTTTCTTGCTGCAATTCCGAAAAGAGCAGAAAAGACATACTGCATCACTCCACCAGCATTACAGCCCGACGCATTTGCCACTTCTATTCCATGCGTACGGCAATACTCCAGGTCAATATGGTCCATGCCAATAGTAGCTGTGGTGATAAGAGTGACCTGTGTGCCTTCAAGAAGATCCGCATCGCATCTTGTCCTGGTACGTATCAAAAGGGCATCAGCATCAATGATGTCCTCACGGCATATCTCGAGTCCTTTTTTATAAACGACCTCTCCATAAGGTTCCAGCACACCGCGGAGGAAAGGTATATCTACATCCGCTACAAACTTCATATCTATCTCAAAATCAAATTCTTGACTATTTTATCTCCATTATTTTCAGAAACGAAAAGAGAATCTGCAGACAAATGTTCGTTCAGTTTTTCCAAAAGCACATCTCTATGAAAATACAACTGGTTTCTGACTACAGACGAACTTATCGAACATATCATTATGCCTCGGTCAAAAGTCACATCAAGCGTGTATCTTGCCGCGCCTGACACAGCCGTCCAGGCCTCAGCTGCCCTCTGACGGTTCAAGCCGGAAGAAAGCTTCATTTCACGGATGAACTGATTCACCAGCTCGTCCATTCCCACTGCCTCCTGTCGGCGAAGCCTGTTATTTCGTCCGTCGTATGCCATCTTACAACCTTGTGAATGTTCCTGAAAGCGTATCATAATACGCTCTGTCCTGCGTAAGTCCGTCAACTATGCCCGCCATCCTGACCTTGTTGCTGTCAGTGATGAATATCTGACCGAAATCATTTCCTGACACCATCTGCAGAAGATTCGATATCCTGCCCATATCCAGCTTGTCGAACACATCGTCCAGAAGCAGCATCGGTGCAAATCCATACTTCTGCTTCATTATCTCATACTGGGCAAACTTCAAGGACACCAGGAACGACTTCTGCTGTCCCTGGGAACCATATCTTCTTATAGGATGTCCGTTCATCCTGAATGCAAAATCGTCCCTATGTATACCTGACGTGGTATGTTTCATGATCCTGTCCCTTTCATATGACGAAGCAAGGATCTGATCGAGCGGAGCCTTGAAAAGCTCAGACTCATATTCTATATCGACCATTTCCGAGCCTCCGGAAACAGCCCTGTAATATTGTGCCACAATCGGCTTAAGATCTTCTACAAAGCGTTTTCTCGCATGGAATATAGGATCGGCAAGGGCCGACATCCTCATATCAATGACTTCCAGAAGTGACTGATCATATCCCTGATCCTTAAGGATCTTGTTCCTCTGAAGAAGCAGACGGTTGTACTGCTGCAATGCAGAGAGATACTCCTTGTCCATCTGGGAAAGCACCGAATTGACAAAACGCCTGCGCTCCTCACCTGACTCGCTTACCAGAGAAATATCTGCAGGAGAAACCATTACGATAGGAATGACACCCACATGTTCCGAAACTTTACCGTATGGCTTATCGTCACGCCTGACTTTCTTTTCGCCTTTAGATGACATTCTGAGGGCAAACCTGCTTGAAAGACCGTTTTCCATCTTATATGTACCTGCTATGGAAAACTCTTCAGTGCCATGACGGAAATTGAACTTATCGGAAGACGCAAAAGCGCTCTTAGTCATTGAAAGATAATAGATTGCGTCAAGAAGATTGGTCTTTCCCTCACCATTGTTTCCGCTGATGCAGTTTACATTCGGAGAGAATTCCAGTTCCTGAAGCTGAATATTTCGGAAGTCTGATATTACTATTTTTTCAAGGATGGGCATAATCTTTTACGATATCAAGGCAAAGATAACATTTTTATTGGGAGTTTGGACATTTTTTTCTAAATTTGCCGCCTGTTTGGGCAGACTGTACCCAATCATCATTGAAAAATATAAAATAATCAATAGTTATGGCTAAAGAAATCAGAAATGAGAATGCCGAGGCAGTAGTCGAGGCGGTATCAAAGACAGAGCAGTTCTTCGAGAAGAACGGCAAGCTCCTTTCAATCATCTGCGTTGCAGTAGTATTTGCTTGTGCAGCAGTTTTCTGCTGGTATAAGTTCATCAATCAGCCTAAGGTTGCTGAGGCACAGGGTCAGATGGCTCTCGCTGAGGAGAACTTCCGTACAGGTGATTATGAGCTCGCACTCAATGGTGACGGCAACGTACTCGGATTCGTACAGATTCTTGATGAGTACGGTACAAAGGCTGGCAAGTCAGTAAACTTCTACGCTGGTGTATGCGAGCTTCAGCTCGGCAACTATGAGTCAGCAATCAAGTATCTCCAGGCTTACAACGGCAAGGATGCCATCCTCGCAGCACGCGCACAGGCTTGCATCGGTGACGCATACGTTGGTCTCGAGGACTACAAGAAGGCTCTCTCATGCTTCGAGCAGGCTGCTGCTGAGGTTGACAACATGTTCGCTGCAGGTTACCTCCTCAAGGCAGGTGTTGTAGCTGAGAAGCTCGGTGAGAACGCTAAGGCGCTTTCATTCTACGAGAAGATCCAGGATCAGTATCCGCAGTCAATGGAGGCATACGACATCGACAAGTATATCGGTAGAATCCAGAATAAGTAAAAATCATTTCATTCAGAAATCGTTTTTAATATGGGAAGAGCGTTTGAGTTCCGTAAGGAACGTAAATTCAAGAGATGGGGTCATATGGCCCGCGTCTTCACAAAGATCGGTAAGGAAATCACTATCGCTGTAAAGCAGGGCGGTGCTGACGTAACAGGAAACCCACGTCTCCGTGCGCTTATCCAGACTGCACGAAGCGAGAACATGCCTAAGGACAATATCGAGCGCGCTATCAAGAGAGCGACTGATAAGGATCAGGCAGATTACAAGGAGGTAGTATTCGAGGGATACGGCCCACATGGCATCGCTGTCCTCGTTGAGGCTGCTACCGACAACAACAACCGTACAGTAGCAAACGTACGTTCATACTTCACAAAGAGCGGCGGATCACTCGGAACTTCAGGTAGCGTTGATTATATGTTCGACCGCAAGTGCATGTTCCGCATGAAGACCACTAATCCTTACGACCTCGAGGAGCTTGAGCTTGAGCTCATCGACTACGGTGTTGAGGAAATCTTCGAGGAGGAGAACGAGAACGAAGAGATGGAGATCGTGCTTTACGGTGAGTTCACAGCGTTCAATGGTATCCAGAAGTGGATCGAGGAGAACGGCTACGAGCTTGTAGCAGCAGAGTTCACACGTCTCCCTAACGTTGACCTCAAGGTTCTTGAAGGCGACGCTAAGGCCGATATCGAGAAGCTCATCGAGCGCATCGAGGAGGACGACGACGTTCAGAACGTATACACAACAATGCAGCCGTAATCAATTACGACATATACAGACAATCGGGGCGACTGGATCAGAAACCAGCCGCCCCGATTGTTTTATTTAGGGAACGATATACCTGTTTACACTTTTCCGTACATGGGAATCACGCAACAGATCCCAAGCCAATAAGCACATTATGTGTACGACAGTCAAGGAACGCTGACACTTAAAATAACTTCTGTTTATTATGCATTTGTCGGAGGGGCGGACATTCAGTAGCTTTTCGGATATTCTATACTGAAGCCTAATCAGCTCATAATAAGGATGTTACGTTAATTGGGGTAGGTTATTTTTACCTACCCTACTAAGTATAAAATACTGCAAGTCAATCACTTAGGTAAATGATAGACTGACACATGAATGTGTACTCGTCATGAGAATGTACATTCCTGTTCTCCCCACATCGAATTTGTAAGGTGTAAACTGATATATCATAGCCTTTATTTACTTGGCTTTCAGAGACTAAAGTCATGTATTGGTAATACCGGAATCCCATACGACTTCCCAGTTTTTATCACTGCAGGTCTCTTCAATAAGGCTCTGGTTCTGACTGCTTATCCAGGCCTTAGCATAGCTTTGATTATCAGGGCTACTCCTCTGATCAAGATCTTGCCTTTACTGCTGGTGCAAATTTCTTCAGCCTCATAGTTGTCAGCGTCTTGAATAAAGGGTTCCTCCATTATCTCTGAAATACAACCACTCAAAAATAACACACTTAAAAATATATTCGTTATGCTTTTCAGAGTAAAATCCTTTAAATTCAATCATATCCGTTATAGGTCTCAAATGCCATAGGAGATGAATCCGGGAATCCGCCTACTTCGCAGAACCAATTTGCCATTTCTATTGAATTGCCTGCAGATTCACCTGTGCATATGAAATAAACATAGTCAACAGCATCAATTCCATCCACCAGGAGATTCAGGTCTTCTGCATATTTCAAAGCAGATTTCAGCATGTCCTCACTGCTCCATTTGACACACAGTCTATGAGAAGCATAAAATCTTTTTTCAGGTTCAGTCCTATACTTATACAAAATACCGGTATAAATGACTTTGGGGATTGAACTTACATCCCCATCACCTTTTAGCCATGCAAGTATATATTCATTCCACGGATATGCCCGTTCTTCTCCTGCAGTACCAAATGTCATATGCCCCTGCAATTCAACGAATCCTTCAGTCTTGATATATTCATAAACCTCAGCTTTATCGGCAACATTGAATGCTATAATGTATTCGTCTTCGCAAGGCGTCAAAAACACTTTATTTGAGCCATCATAAAAGTAACTGTCGTGAAGGAGATACTCATCGGTTACCGGTCCAGGTTGCTCTTTGTCTGGATTGTCTGGCTGAACTTGGGCACAGCCAACAACCGACAGTAACAGCAGGTAAAAAATAAGTCTGTTCATAATTCATAAGGTTAAATGTGAATAAGGAAGAAGCTGATTGCCGTTTTGGCAAATTTAATAAAAAAGTAAATCATATCCGCCAAAATGCGACGGATATGGAAATTTCGCCACATCAGGCAAAGATTAGGCGTAATGATTGACGATGTGGCGGGATTTTATTTGGTAGGTCAAAAAAAATGCTAACTTTGTCGGAGATGATGTCTAAACCTAATACTATCATCACAATAGCATTATGAGCATTCAACAGGAAAAGATTAAGGAACTGGTAGAGCGCAGGGCAGCTGCGCGAATGGGCGGTGGTCAGAAAAGGATCGACGCACAGCACCAGAAAGGCAAGCTCACGGCACGTGAGAGAATTGCCATGCTTCTTGACGAAGGCAGCTTTGAGGAATTCGACATGTTCGTACAGCACCGCTGCACCAACTTCGGAATGGAAAAGACCAGATTTGACGGCGACGGAGTAGTTACCGGAATGGGTACTATCGACGGCCGCCTTGTATATGTATCCGCACAGGACTTCACTGTGACCGGAGGATCGATGTCCGAGACCATGGCAATGAAGATCAGCAAGGTCATGGACATGGCAGTCAGAAACGGAGTTCCTTTCATCGGAATCAACGACTCAGGTGGAGCCAGAATCCAGGAAGGAATCTGCTCACTTGCAGGATATGGTGAGATATTCGAAAGAAACATTCTTGCTTCAGGAGTAATTCCACAGATTTCCGGAATCTTCGGTCCATGCGCCGGAGGAGCGGTCTACTCCCCTGCCCTTACTGATTTCACCGTCATGATCAAGGATACATCATATATGTTCCTTACCGGTCCGGGCGTGGTTAAGACTGTGACCGGCGAAACAGTGACTCAGGAGGAACTTGGAGGTGCAAGCGTCCATTCGACTAAGAGCGGCGTTGCACATTTTGCTGCTGACAGCGAGCAGGAGGGAATCGATACCATCAAGGCATTGCTCAGCTTCCTCCCATCCAACAACCGCGAAGAGGCTCCGATCGTAGAGACTCTCGACCCTGCAGGACGTGTTGACGACGCTTTGAACGATATCATCCCTGACAATCCGAACAAGGCATACGACATGTATCAGGTGATCGGAAGCATTGTCGACGACGGAAAGTTCCTTGAAGTACACAAGAGCTGGGCAAAGAACATCATCATCGGCTTCGCTCACATGAACGGACGCTCTGTCGGCATCGTGGCGAACCAGCCGAAGATCCTTGCCGGCGTTCTTGACATCAACGCATCACGCAAGGCTGCCCGTTTCGTACGTTTCTGCGACGCATTCAACATCCCGCTCGTGACATTGGTAGACGTACCAGGCTTCCTCTGCGGAACACAGCAGGAATACGGCGGCATCATCACCCATGGAGCGAAACTCCTTTATGCATATGGCGAGGCTACAGTTCCGAAGGTTACAGTAACATTGAGAAAATCTTACGGTGGAGCTCATATCACAATGAGCTGCAAGCAGTTGCGAGGAGACATCAACTATGCTTGGCCTTCAGCTAACATAGCTGTGATGGGTGCAGAAGGTGCCGTAGAGATCCTCTATTCAAAGGAAATCAAGGCAATCGAGGATCCTGCAGAACAGGCAAAGGCAGCAGAAGAAAAGAAGAAAGAATACAACGACCTCTTCTGCAATCCATACAATGCTGCAAGCTACGGATACATCGATGACGTCATCGAGCCTCGCAATACACGTTTCCGCGTGATCCGCGCACTCGAGCAGCTTGCATGCAAGAAGCAGGAGAATCCTTGGAAGAAGCACGACAACCTCCCTCTTTAATATAATAAGGTATGAACGGTTTCATGTTATTACAGGCTTCGGAGAGCGTAATCCTCAAGAGTGCGGAAATGGCCGAAAGGGACCCGCATGGTGTGATAATCACCATAGTTTCCGTATCGGTCGTATTCTGTTCGCTCATAATCCTCTACTACGCCTACACATTCATCGGCAAGATCCTTTCGGGTGAGCTCAAGCTGACCCTGCCTAAGAAGGAGAAGAAAGCCGCAGTCAAAGGCGGTCAGCCGGAGGGAGAAATAGCGGCGGCGATAGCGCTGGCCCTTGACCAGGAAATGAACGGAGAAACATATGCGGCCATTGGAATGGCTCTCCACCAGTACCTCAACGACACGGTACACGACAATGAAAGTTATATAATAACCATTAAGAGAAGAAAGTGATGAAAAGCTATAAATTCAAGATCAACGGCAACGAGTATAATGTCGACATCAATTCAGTAGAAGGCAACATGGCTGCCGTAACGGTAAACGGTACTCCATATCAGGTGGAGCTTGAAAACGCCCCTGCAGCAGCTCCTGTTCAGGTTACCCCAGCAAGTGCTCCGGTTGCAGCTGCTCCGGCTCCTGCTCCTGCAGCAGCTCCAAAGCCTGCAGCTTCAGGTGCAGGCAAGGCAGTTACCAGCCCTCTTCCAGGTGTAATCATCGCAGTGAAGGTAAATGTAGGCGACTCTGTAAAGGCTGGTCAGGAAGTGGCTGTCCTCGAAGCCATGAAGATGGAAAATTCTATCGAGGCCACACACGACGGCACTGTTACAGCTATCCATGTAAGCAAGGGCGATTCAGTTCTTGAGGGAGCAGCTGTAGTCACAATCGGATAACCGGAAACTAATCAGGACAATCAATGAATACCATTTTTGAAAGTCTGCAGCAATTTCTCCAGTACACCGGTTTCGCCAGCATGACATTCCAGCATGTCGTGATGATGTTCATCGGCATCGTGTTCATATATCTGGCGATAAAGAAGGACTGGGAACCTCTGCTGCTCATACCGATCGGCTTCGGAATGATCATAGGAAACATTCCTTTCGTTTCAGGCCTGAATATCGGTATTTATGAGGAAGGATCGGTGATGAACATTCTGTATCAGGGTGTTCAGAAGGGATGGTATCCGCCGCTCATCTTCCTGGGAATCGGAGCTATGACCGATTTCTCAGCTCTGATCTCACAGCCGAGACTTATGCTCATCGGAGCTGCCGCACAGATCGGCATATTCGGTGCATATGTAATCGCACTCCATATGGGATTCACCCCTGCCGAGGCCGGCGCTATCGGTATCATCGGAGGTGCTGACGGTCCTACGGCCATCTTCCTTTCATCAAGGCTTGCGCCTCATCAGATGGGAGCGATTGCGGTATCCGCATACTCATACATGGCCCTTGTACCGGTGATCCAACGTCCTATCATGCTGTTACTTACGACAAAGAAGGAACGTCTCATCCGTATGGCACCGCCACGTCAGGTAAGCCAGAAGGAGAAGATCATCTTCCCTATCGTCGGATTCATCCTTACAGCCATGATCGTACCTTCGGGCATGCCGCTTCTGGGAATGTTGTTCTTCGGTAATCTCCTGAAGGAAAGCGGAGTGACAAAGCGTCTTGCAGAGACAGCCCGTGGACCGCTCATCGACGTTGTGACCATCCTCATCGGTATCACTGTAGGCTGCTCGACTCAGGCAAACGAATTCCTCACAGGCGATTCGATCAAGATCTTCCTTCTCGGACTCCTTTCTTTCATTATCGCAACAGTCTGCGGAGTAGCATTCGTGAAATTCATGAATCTGTTCTGCAAGGAAGGCCGCAAGATCAATCCTCTCATCGGAAATGCCGGAGTATCTGCAGTTCCTGACGCAGCCCGCGTATCTCAGAACGTAGGACGCGAGTTCGACAAGAACAACCATCTGCTCATGCACGCGATGGCACCGAACGTGGCTGGAGTGATCGGTTCTGCAGTAGCAGCCGGTATCCTTCTCAGCTTCCTCGGATAAGTGTCTCGAACATAAACTGAAACTTGATAATACATGCATATCTCCCTTTGGAGGTATGCATTTTTCATTTTCATAATTTGGCGAAAATACAGTATCTTTGAAGTTTGAACCAATCTGGAAGTAAATGATTTCTATACCTAAAGACAGGATACTTATACTGGACGGAGCCATGGGCACGATGATCCAGAGATACGGGCTGAGCGAGGAAGATTATCGCGGCAGCAGGTTCGCTGGATGCACCAAGGAGCTGAAAGGCAACAACGAATGCCTCAACCTGACGCGTCCGGACATCATAAAGGCAATACACGGAGAATACATCGCGGCTGGAGCCGACATCATAGAGACAAATACATTCAGCGCCAACCTGATATCACAGTCGGAATACGGCTGCGAGGATTTCGCCGCGCAGATGGCGTACGAGGGAGCTCGTATTGCACGAGAGGCTGCAGATGAGGCAGAAGAGATTGCTTCAAGGATAGGCCTGACCCGCAAGGTATGGGTAGCAGGCAGCATGGGCCCGACTTCAAAGTCCCTTTCATTGTCGCCTGATGTTTCCGATCCTGCATTCCGAGCATACTCCTTCGACCAGATGAGGGAGGCATACGGAAAGCAGGCAGAAGCACTTATCCAAGGAGGAGCGGACATGCTTCTGATAGAGACTTGCTTCGACGCACTGAATGTAAAGGCAGCCCTTTCTGCGATACAGGAGCTTGGAGACATTCCTGTAATGATCTCTGTTTCAGTAGGAGACAAAAGCGGCAGGACACTGACCGGTCAGACTCTCGAGGCATTCTACACATCTGTACGCCACTTCCCTATCATCTCATTCGGTCTGAACTGTTCTCTCGGAGCATCCGAACTCACCCCGCTTATGGAAGATCTCGGCACATGGTGCAGCTGCGCAGTAAGCTGCTATCCGAACGCAGGATTGCCGAACGAGATGGGAGGTTATGATCAGAGTCCGGAAGAAATGGGCCGCCAGGTACAGGCGATGGCCTCAAAAGGTCTTGTGAACATCGTCGGAGGCTGTTGCGGAACGACTCCTGACCATATCAGGGCGATAGCAAAGGCGCTCAAAGAAGTAAAGCCACGCGTTCTTCAGACAGAGAAGAAAGACAAAATACTGACTGTCAGCGGATTGGAAGCAGTGGAAATTGACTTGAGACACAAGAACTTCACAAATGTCGGCGAAAGGACCAATGTTGCCGGCTCAAGGAAGTTCGCCCGACTCATATCCGAAGGCAAATACGACGAAGCCCTCCAGATAGCCGCCAAGCAGATCGAGGACGGGGCATCGGTCATCGACATCAATATGGACGATGCCATGCTTGACACCCAGAAAGAGATGTGTCACTTTCTAAATCACATGTCATCAGACCCCGAAATTGCCCGCATCCCTTGGATGATTGACTCATCCCGTTTCGAGGTTATCGAGGCTGCGCTGAAGTGTATTCAGGGTAAGGCCATTGTAAACTCTCTATCGCTCAAGGAGGGTGAGGATATATTTCTGCAACGTGCCAAAAAGATAAAGGATGCCGGAGCAGCGTTAGTTGTTATGGCTTTCGACGAGCAGGGACAGGCCACCTCTTTCGAGCGTCGCACGGCCATCTGCCAGCGTGCCTACACACTTCTCACACAGCAGATTGACTTCTCTGCCGAAGATATTATCTTCGACCCCAATATTCTCACTATTGCAACAGGCATGCGTGAACACGACAGCTACGCATTG
>JAZRQM010000082.1:0-21107 GCA_045649795.1 Candidatus Cryptobacteroides sp.
CAGAGAATCTGACATAATAAAAATCAGTGACCATTGATGTAAGCGACATGCCACCCCCGGCTAGGGGGTGCCTGCCGAAGGGCAGGCGGGGGTCGCTGGAATCAAGGTCACTGATTTTTATCTCAGCAGATTACTGCGGACGTCTGCGTCTAGGCCACTGAGGCTCAACCTGCTTGTACTCGAAGTATTCGAAGTCTGCGTATCCCTTTACAGAAGGAGACTGCGCCCAGAGACCGAGCATGATACCTGTGAAGTTGCCGAGGGTCTCGGTGCTGAGGAATCGTGCGTCACCTGTACCTACCTGCTTGAAGTCTGTTCCGTTTGTCGAGTACCAGAGCATGTACTGGCTGCGGTTTCCTGTGAGACGGAGCCATACCTTGCTGCTGTTCACGGTCACTTCCTCAACGTGGTTTACAGGGCCGAATGTGTAGTTGGTACCTACAACCCATTTGCCACCCTTCTTGGCAACATATACATCATAGTGTCCGTTATAGTCCATGTATACTGTCATACCTGCCTTGTCGCCGTTGCTTGCATTTCCGAGCTTGACGCATGTCTCTGCCTGGAAATCAAAGTCCTCCTGACGGAATCCGACGAATGAAGGAGAATTCTTGAGCTCGTTCAGGCCTTCTGCAGAACCGTACATGCGGAGCTTGCCGTTTGCGATCTGATATCTTTCTTCAACCGGCTTGCGGAGCCATGACCACTTAGGTCCGAGAGGCTCATCAAACTCGTTGCGTGCAGGATCTGCCTCGAAAGGCTTCTGAGGAAGGGTAGGAACATCCATCTTGAGAGCAATCTCGCCGTTTCCGTTCACTACCGGCCATGCGTTCTTGTCCCAACGTACTGGAGCTACGAATGTCTCACGTCCGAGAAGGTGGATGAGTCCGCTGTTAACGCGGAAAGCAAGACATACAAGCCACCATGAACCGTCATGAGCCTCCACGAGGTCTGCGTGACCAACACCCTGGATAGGGCTTCCCTGCGCTGCAGAAGTGAAGTGTGTGAGGATAGGGTTGTGCGGAGCAGGATCATATGGTCCCTCTACGTTGCGGCTGCGCGCGATTGTCTCGCTGTGAGCGAACTCTGTACCGCCCTCTGCAATCATGAGGTAGTACCAGCCGTCCTTCTTGTAGATATGCGGAGCCTCAGGATAACGTCCGCCCATTCCGTTCCATACAACCTTCGGCTCAGTGAGGATCTCACCTGTATCAGGATTGATCTGGCTGATCATCACGCTTGTTCCTGTAGAACCTGTGTACCAGCACTTTCCGTCCTCATCCCAGAAGAGAGAAGGGTCGATTCCGCCCATCTTCACAGGGATTGGATCTGACCATTCTCCTGCAGGGTCCTCTGCTGTAACGATGAAGTTACCGAGGCTGGAAGTGTTTGTTGTAATCATGTAGAACTTGCCGTTGTGATGGCGGATTGTAGGGGCGTAGATACCCTGGCTTGAGTTTGCACCTTCGAGCTGGAGCTGAGACTCACGTGTGAGGACGTGTCCGATCTGCTTCCAGTTCACGAGGTCTTTACTGTGGTAGATAGGAACTCCAGGGAAATACTGGAAGCTGCTGGTTACCAGATAATAATCCTCTCCTACGCGGCATACGCTTGGGTCAGGACTGAATCCCTTGACAACTGGGTTTGTAAAGCCCTGCGCGCTCATGGCGACGGCAAAGGCGATACCGATCAATGATAAAAATAAACGTTTCATAGTTGTGGTTATTAAGATTTATTCAGCGTTATATTCAAAATATTCAAAGTCTGCATAGCCCTTCTCCGAAGGCGACTGAGCCCAGAGTCCATGAATATGCCCTGTCAAGGACATGTCCGATCTGCTCCCAGTTCACGAGGTCCTTGCTATGATAGAGCGGAACGCCGGGGAAATAATGGAAGGTGCTGGTCACCATGTAGTAATCCTCTCCTACACGGCATACGCTCGGATCTGGATTGAAGCCTTTGACGATAGGGTTCGTATAGCCCTGGGCAAAGGTTGCTGCTCCGATGACCGAAAGCAGCAGGGTAATGATGGAACGTTTCATTGTTCTATAAGTTGCTGATTATTAGCCTTTTGTTTATAATCCGATTTCCTCGATGATGCGGGTCATGCCTGCATAGCGGTCAAGAGTCCAGAGGATGAATCGGATATCGACACAGACGCATTTGTTGTATCCGTCCTGGCACCATAAGTCGCTTGAGAGAGACTCCTTGTTGCCGTCGAATGCGAGACCGATGAGTTCTCCGCGTGAGTTGAGGACCGGACTGCCGGAGTTACCTCCCGTGATGTCGTTGTCGGTAAGGAAGTTCACGTACATCTGCGATCCGTCCTTGCCGAAGCCCCATCTGCCCCAGTCACCTCTGCGGTAGAGCAGATACTGACGGTCGCTCAATGTGAAGTCATAATCAGTCGGATTGTACTTTTCAAGGATTCCGGCAGGTGTCGTCTTCCAGTCGCATACAACGCCGTCGTAAGGCTCATATCCGCCGACCGTACCATAAGTGATACGCATGGTCGAATTGGCGTCAGGATACTGTACAATGCCCTTTTCAAGCCTCATCTGATAAAGTGCATGAGTATATTCCTTGTTCAGGGCAGTGCGGTTCGGCTCGCCCTCGGCTGCCATTGTCGCTTCGTTGAAGCTTGTGATCTTCAGCTCCTGAAGGAAGAGGAACAGAGGGTCGCCAAGATACTCAGCCAATGTATGTTCCTCGGAAAGGAAGGTGTCGCGGCGAGCTTCGTCTGTAAAGAAGCTGCTGTTCCATACATGTCCGGCTATCTTGTCATAGTCTCCGGAATATTCGTCATACAGGCTTCTCTGGTACTCTCCCAGCAGAGCATGGTCAAGGTTGGTGTAGAACTGCTCGAGGGCAAATCTGAAGAGATCTTTCTCGACTCTGAGGTCAAATCCCTCATATTCCTTCAGAATGGCATCGATCTGCTTTTTGTAGTCTATGCCGCGGAACCTGAAGGTGTTGCTGAATTCGGTCTCGGCAGGGTCAGGTCCATTGACCAGCTCGATATTCTTCTTAGGGGTGATTCCCTGGCTGGTGAATACTGTAGTGCGGAAAGAATTCAGCTTGGTGCAAGCCCTCGAAATACGGGTTCCGCGCACGAGAGTCTCGCGATAATAGTTTATGTTTGTCTCTGGTTCGACTACCGCCATGTACTTGGTTTTCAGATCGTTGAGGAGATTTCCCCATTTAGCTTTGCGCTCCGGGTCCGCTTCGATCCACTCCTGAAGCTCCTTTTCGATGGCCTCCTTCTTTTCTACTACATCAAATCTTCCAAGGCATGCTACCTCTCCGCTGTAAAGCTCCTGGACATTGCTCAGAGAGAAATAATAATCCGAATACTTCAGTCTGATTTCCGGGTCCTTGTCCATCCAGCCCTTGATTATTTCCATCTGCTTTCCACGAAGATCGTTGCAGATAGGATGTCTCAATGTCTCATAGAAATTGGTCTCGTATGAGTTGCTGTAACGGTTGGTGCTTCCGGGATAGCCGAGAATCATGGTATAATCGCCGGCCTTGTATCCGTCAAGGGAAATCTTGAGCTTAGCCTTCGGCTTCATAGGCACATTCGCAGCAGAATATTCTGCCGGCGAACCGTCCGGAGCCGTATATACACGATACATGGCGAAGTCACACTTATGCTGAGGCCATTCCCAGTTGTCGATGTCGCCGCCGAATGCTGCTGATGACACAGGCGGAGCTGCAACCAGACGTACATCGCTATATACCTCATACAGAGCCATATAGTGCTTTGATCCGTCCCACATGGAAGCAAGCCATGCATCAAGTCCGGTCTCTTTCTTATACTTGCTCTCAAGCAGGTAGCTGAGCTTTCTCATGCCCATAGGCCTGCTCTCCACGTCGCTTTCCCTCTTCATGGCCTCGACCTCGTCGGTCACATCAAGCACTCTCTTGAGGAAATACACGCTCTTGCCTGCGATGTTCACCTCCTCGTCAGAATGCATGGCCCAGAAGCCCTCCTCCAGATAGTTATGGTCAGGAGTACTGAGTCCGTGGACATCGCTGTATGCGCAATGGTGGTTGGTGATGAGAAGTCCGTTGTCGGAAATGATGCTTCCGGTACATCCGAAGGCCATGGAAACTACGGCATCAGCGACAGTCGAGCCTGGAGCATCGGCGTTGTATATCTCTCCTGCCGAAAGCTCAAGACCTCTTTCCTGCATCTTCTTCTCCAATGCCGAATCAATGGCATGTATCATCCACATGCCCTCATCGGCCATAGCGCTATAGCTGCCCATAATTGCAGCTATACCTATCAATGTCAGTTTCTTAAAATTAATCACTTATCTAAAATTCAGACAGTTGTTGATAACTTGTCATCTTGAGCTTCAGCGAAAGATCTTTATTCTAAAGATTCTTCACTTCGTTCAGAATGACATTTCTAATATTCGTATGATGTTCCCTGGGCCTTGAAACTGAGCTTCGCAGGCTCCTCACGGACATCATCAGCCTTGTATGTGATGGTCCATGTCTCCATTGTCATAAGCTCCCAAAGCTTCGCCTCGGTCATAGGGTCAGCATATCTGATCTGGATCGAAGGCTCAAGATCCTTGTTAAGGTCAAGGTATACTCCGATCACGCCCTCATGCCTTGAAAGATGGTTGCTCAGGAACGGCATGTTGCGCAGGATGATAGGCTTCTCGTAGTTCTTGTCCACGATCTCATATACATACTGCTGCTTGCCTTCAGCGGCCTCGATACGGCTCTTCCACTGTACCCTGAACGGCGAGAACATGTTTCTTATGAACTGCTCAGTGCTGATGCGTCCGGTCTCACCCTCATAATCCTCGAACTTGTAGTTCAGCTCGATTTCGTTCACTCCGCCTCCGTGTACAGGCATCTGGAGAGTCTCCATCTCGACGATATCCTCGAACCAGTCCTCGTCAAGATCCTCTGCCGGATCCATGTAAACGCGTACGATGAGAGGACATGCAAACTCGGTCTCGAGTCCGTAGATCCTCTTTCCTGTCAGGCGCATCTGCATTCCGAGATAGTTGATGTCCATCTTGTCATACATGCCTTCTGTCCTGATAGTCACAATCTTAAGCTCAGGTACAGCCTTATGGTCAGGAGTTGCGACCCTGAACTTCGAAGGAACGAATACGGCCTCCTGGATCTTCTCTGCGTCTGTCTTTGCAGGGTCATAAAGAATGTCTGCAGAATGTCTCTTTACATATGTCTTTACTCCGTGTACTCCAGGAATCTTCTCAAGCTTAGCCTTGAAAGTCATCGAACTTCCGTAGCATTTTACAGAGCGAAGTCCATCCATTGACATTGTCTGAAGGGTGCTCTCGTCAACAAGCTTGGTGACGGTTCCGTCTTCAGCGACGTTTTCGATGCCCCACTTCATATCGATTGTAGGAAGTTCGAACTTGCCTCCAGCCCACATTCCGAATGCAATAAGAACCACAGTGAGGATGGCTGGGACAACCTTCCAGACCTTGCTCTTTGACGGCTTGCAGAGTCCGATGTTGAGGGCTCCGGTAGAACATGACGCCACACACTCTCCACAGAGAGTACAGTCAACATGATTTACCTTTCCGGCATGGTAAGACTTGATGTCGATATGGTATGGACATTTCTTTACGCAGAGGCCGCAGTTGTTGCAGGCGTTGTCGTCCTTTGTTACATGGAGGATCTGGAACTTAGGCTTCGAATTCGCGATCTCAAGGATGTATCCCACGATGCAGAATGCGCCGAGAAGGACAGCCCAAGGAATGTTCGCTCCGACAGCATTGGCAGCATAATATACTCCGAAGAGTACGCCGATCCATACCCAGAACTTAAGCGAGTTGGAAATCGCTCCGAGCGGACAGAGATAACGGCACCAGAACATGTCGATGACAAAGCTGCCGATCACTACCACGCTGATGGATACGATTGACATCCAGAGAGTTATCTCGCCCTTGAATCCCGTTGCTACAGCATAGTAAGGGTCAAGATTCTTGCAGAAGAGCTCGCTTGCATTCACTGTCATGTAGAAGATCCAGAATACGAGAGCGTACTTCACGATGCGGAGCACCTTGTCGCCGATGGAACCGTTGCGGACCTTCACGCTCTTTATCTTCATGGCGTTGCGTGCCTTGGCGATAAGGTCCTGCACTGTACCGAGCGGACAGATGTATGCGCAGAAAAGCTTGCTGAATAATACCACAGCCGCAACAAGGGCGATACCCATCATCACCTGAAGTGACGACATGCTGCATGGAAGGCTGTTGTTCGCAAGATATGTAGCAAAAGCCTGAAGGCCACCCATAGGGCAGTAAGCCTCAGGATCCACGGCTGTTTCTGACGGAATGATGCCGGTCAGGAACACGATGATGGCTCCAAGCACTCCCCACTGAAGGAGGTACTTCGGCCAGTTTCGGATAATTACAGATCGTTTAGTCATATATCGCTATTTTCTTTATTTGTTCTTTACGCAACGTACTGAAACACCTGAAAGGTAATTTCCATATGCCACAGAAACCTTCTCGTTAGAGGCGTTGTAAAGCGGCATGAAGTAGTAGTACTGTACATTCTTGATGCTGCCGTCATCGTTGGTCTGGACCTGGTACATTGACGATCCCATCACGTATGACATCACTCCGTAGATGCCATTGTAATTGGTAACCATATATGAACCCTTTCCAGCTGTATTCGCCTTGTTTCTTGCGCTTGCGAACTGCCATGCCCAGCCTGCCTCTGCGAGCGCCGCGAGGCTTGCTCCCTTGATTGTAGCGTCATAATAAGCCGCTTCTGTATTGGTGAGGGCGCTGTTTGAACATTGACCTACGAGTCCGGTCATGTCAGATACTGTAGGGATGTGCCAGCCTGGAGGGCAGATACCCTGTGCGCCTTCGAATGAACCTGCATTTTCGGCTGTAATCTCTGCGCCGAATGCCGTAGCTGCATCATAAAGAAGTCCGAGGCTCTCTACGAGTGCAGGGTCTGCTACCTTCTCTGCGTTTGCTGCAGGATACCATATGCCGGCATCCTCCAAAGGATCGCTTGAAACTGTCATTCCGCGTGGGATGAAACGGAGGTTCTCCGCCATCCATGTGTTTCCGTCGGCAAGAGTAACTGTCTTGTATTCAACTCCGTCATAAACGAAATATCCTTCATGCTCTGTGAATTCCACAGGAATATCCTCTGTGCTGCCTTCGCCTTCAAATCCGATCTCGCCCTCGTCGGTCCAGTTCTCGATTTCGCCGGAAGCGCTTACGATCATATTGTCCTGAAGGAGACGGGCGTTGATTGTGTACTGACCGCCAGACTTGAGAGTCATCTCTGCGAGAGGCTGGCTGATCTTCTTGCCGCTGGAGAGGTTTACGATGAGCGAAAGTTTTGTTGTACCAGGGATGATGATGGCTTTCCAGACCTTTCCTGCAGTAGCTTCATATGCCTTGATAGGATCAGGCTCCTCGTCAGGAAGCGGTCCGCTGTATCCTGAAACGGTCATTTCAGCGATGTCGATGTCTGCTGCGACCTGGCTTCCTGCGATCTCGACTCCTTCTACTGATGCACCTGACTGATTGTCAATGTTCACGACAATCTTGGTCATCATATGCTTGAATACCATGGTGATGGCATTAGGAGTAGGGAGGACTCCCTTCTTCGATGCAGCCATGAAGTCAGCAGATCCGATGCCCTTAGTCTGGTCTCCCTTTGCAAAATAAGATGTAGGAGTACCCGACTCCGAATATGGATAATATGCATATACATCAGCCTCCGAGTATGCGTCGGCATACCACATCAGGTCACCGCTGAATACCGTTCCGTCGAAGGTAAGGCACTCATTTTCAGCATATTTATCGGTTGCATTCACCTTTGCCATTGTAAGACCGATGCGGTCTCCGGCCTCGAAGTTCACTTCTGTAGCCTTTGTGATCACTGGTTCAACCTGAACCTTTTCAGGAGCCATTTCTGGTTGTACCGGCTGCTGGCATGCTGCGATTGCGAGCGCTGCGAGCGCAAGTGTGATGTGACGTTTCATAATAGTTTATTTTAGTTTTATTTATTCTTAAATTTCTTTTGTCATCAGATGTCTCGACTACGCTCGACATGACAGTTTAAAAATAATATCCAAGTTTCAATGTGACTCCGTATCTGTTGCCATCATCAATGTATTTCAAGTCAAAGCCGTGCAGCCATCTTCCTTCGGCCTTCAGATATATTCCTCTCCTGAAATTGTATCTGAGTGAGATGCCGGCATCCATCCTGGATGCTGTCTGATACTCCATCTGCCTGTCGTACCAATCCTGCAGTCTGAACGGCGAAGTCTGCACACCTGACGTTCCGCTGACCATCCTATCCTCTTCGTTGACAGAACCTCCGGCTAATGAAACTGCGGCTCCGAGGTCAAATCTGCCAAGATGCAGGATCATGTCAGCCCCGGCTTTCCATGTCATCAGTGACTGGTAATATGCGTACGGATACATCTGCGAAGACAGACTTCCTGTCCAGTCAACAGATGCTCCTGCGTGAAACTCCATTGCCGATGTAATATATTCATATTCAGGAGATAATGTCCATCTTTCACGAGACAGAATCCTGTTGTTTCCATGGTTGTAGACTGTTGTCACTCCGTTTTCCGATACTTTCTCAAGTATGCTTTCATCAAGTCCGAGTCCCTTCCATCCGAGCCTGAGACGTGCGTAATGTTCTGATGTCGCTCCGATATGTCTGTAACCCAGTTTTGCGCCGACCTCATTGCCAGGGAAGCGGAACCATATGTATTCCTTCTCTCCGATCCTACCCTGTGAATGCAGATATTCAACTTCTGCAAAAAGGCCCTTGTACTGTATCTGCACTGCTGCTCCGTTGCTGAAATCCTTAACTGGCAGCGCCATGACTCCTGCCTCGTGAAGATGCAGGCCGCTGCCGCTCCATACCGAATATACTCCGTACATCATGCCCTTGTCAAGGAAGGCATAATATGAAGATGCCGCTGTTCCGACCTGTTCGGCCTCGACGGTCTCGCTTGTCTTGCGGAGCAGGTAGTTCGCTCCGAGGGCAAAGTCTCCGTCATGGTACATGAATCCCGGAGCAACGGTCATGTCAAGCCTCCAGTTCGAATGTCTCAGGTCCTTGCGCTTTGCCATGTTTGCCGATTCGAAGTCCATCTTCGCGCCGATCCTCCATGACTTCGTCAGATCATATGATATTCCTCCGTCAAAGGCATAGGTCTGCAGGGTCTTGCGGCCAGGGGTGAACTCAAGCACATCCACAGGATAGAATCCCGGCTTTATGAACATTGACCCGCACATTCCGTATCCTTCGGTCTGGTCGAACGAGAATGAGCCGGCAAGAGACATCTTCTCCATGTGCTGTATGCTTGCGGTCGCGGCTCCAGCGCTCCATCCTTCCTCAGCCTGCCATGTGTCGCGAAACCCGCCTCCTTCATATTTTCCGTACGCCTCTGCATATGAACGTGAAACCGTGTCCTGACGCACTCCGGTGATGTTTTTCGAATCATTCCAGAAGTTGCTCCGCAGCACACGCTCGTATCTCTGCGCCGAAACAGTCAGTCCGCACAGCAGAAGGCATGAAGCCAATATGCATCTTGTCTTATTCATGGAGCGACTGTTTTTCGGTTTCATAGAAATCGTTGAGCGAATTGTTGGTGTCCGCCAGCACCTCGTATCCTGCCGCAGCGCTTGCATTCTCGTCCACATGCCTCATGAGGCTGCGTCCGAGATAGATGTCCGTCTGCATTATGTATCCGGCGTCCACAGCCGGCGGAAGTCTCTTGGAATTGTTCGCCGACCTTCCGTCGAACACCTCCACCGCATCATATACCCAGTCCATAGGGATAGTCACTACATCGTCTACATTGCTTCCCGGCACAGGGATGACATTGCCTGGAGCGTTTGCGAACTCATGCATGGTCATGCCTTCCGGCTTCCATATCACCAGGGTTGGAGAGCTGAGCGACAAAGTGTATGCATTGGCCTGGCCGGTCTTGATGACTACGTCCACGATCCTGTCTTGGGATATAAGGTTTCCCGGTGCAGGGTGGTACATTGTATTCCAGAAATAGGTGATGTTGTAGCAGACAAAGTAGTCCGGCTTGTTCAGATTCACTGACAGAGGATACTGAAGAGTATGGTCTATGGCTCCTCTGAGGCAGATCACGGCGTCCTCGCCCGGATGGAGAGGGAAGTCGTCGCCGTCTCCCGGCATCTGCCATACGGCCTGGATGATAGGGAGGAAATCCGGGAAGATGGTTTCTCCGGTAGACTCATTCTTTGATACCCATGGGTTCGTACCTGTGGAATTGTTCGGTGAAAGGGTTCCGAAGCACAGGCTGTCGAGATACTGCACGTTGTAGTCGTTATTGTGCAGGATGAAGTACTGGTCTCCCTGGTAGTTGCCCTCCTGAGGAAGCATCTTGCATCCTCCGCAGTAGAGCTCCTTGATCACGATGGATCCAGCCCTTGAATATGACAAAGGCAGGCTCATGGCCACGTCAGAGCCGGAAATCACGACCTTGTCAGCAGCTCCGTTGAATACGTCTCTGTCGAATCTTCCGCTGACGTTGATCCTGTAGATGCCGTTCGGAAGGCTGAGCGAGAAGCATCCTGCGGCATCGGTAGGAACGGAATACCTGTTGCCGGTATTCATCTCCTCGACCACCGCCAGAGAGCCTTCCAGGTCGAAGCCTTCATATCCTTCCGGATACAGTGCTGTCACTGTAAGGACATTCAGAGACTCCTCGTATGGGTTGGAGTTCTTCATATCCGTACAGGCTGCGGCCAGGATTACGGTCAATATGTATAGTATTCTTTTCATTTAAAATTTCAATCTGCAGGTCAGGCCGTAGTAGAAGGCTGGTGTGAAGATGGCTCCGACTCCTGTTGCCAGCGACTTGACATATGGTCTTGAGTTGGTGAAGTTGTTTGCAAAGAACGAAAGGGACACATGGTCTCCGATCTCCTTTGTTATGCTCAGGTTCGCCGACATGTACGGGCCGTATCCGTCCAGGGCGAATGTGTATGCGTTCGAGGACTTGAGGATGAGGTTTGCAAAGGCCGGATCCGCTGCCTCGACCTCTGTGAACGGATGTATGTTTCCGTCAAGGTCCATGTATGATACGGGGTAAATGGCTGTGTATGAATTACCTGCGTTGATGTCTCCTCCTGTCGGAGTCTTGCCTGTCTCTGTAACGGTAAATGCATAATCCTTTCCGTTGTAGAGCGAGAGATTGCGGCTGCGGCGAAGAATGGACATCTCGAGACGGCATGTGATGATGATGCGGGCCTGCGGGATATGGGTGATCGCAGTCAGGTTCGCGTCGAGATTGTGGGTGAGTTTGCCGTTAACCACGGTGTGGTTTCCTCCTCCGTTGGCGTAGATTCCCACATACTGGTATGAGCGGTCCGGCAGGAAGGTATGTGACCATCCGTTCTGATAGTATGCCGCCAGCTGCTCGTTGATGTATTTCGTATGCGTATAAGATGCATCCAGACGGAATGTGGTGCGCAGAGGTTCTATCTCCGGGAAGTCCACGGTAAGCTCTGCACCGGTCCTTATTACGTCGGCGCCGTTGTTCTGCTTTGTCGATTTTGCGAATGTACGGTCTGTCACCTTGACATCCATCGGGGTCCAGTACTCCTGGTCATTTCCGCGCACATACATCATTCCTGTCTGGCTGTCGACCTTTATGCTCGGATCCGAAGGCATGGTGAAGCCTTCCGGACGCTGGAGAATGTTGTATGAATACGGTTCATATACGGAAAGGAAGTTGTACGGTCCTTTGGTGAGATTGTAGAATCCGGCCAGCGATATCTTCAATCCTCTGAACTCAGCGTCGATGCCGATCTCGGAATTGCTGTTTCTCTGCCATCTGAGTTCAGGGTTGTATACCACTGTATATGGCTGAGTATAATAGATATAGCTTGTCTGGTCTCCGTGCGAGAATCCGTATGTCTGGATATCTCGGTACTCCTGCTTAGGGTAGAGGATATGGTATGACGGGAGCTTTTCGGTGATGCCCCATCCTCCTCTTATCGAGAATCCTTCCGAGAGCTGCCACTTTGCATTGAAGCGCGGCGAAAGGGAGGTTTTCCTGTTGTAAAGAGAGTTCTTTATGAACACATTTTCAACTCGCAGACCTGCTGTCACCTCAAGTTTTGTCGATGCGACGGGCAGGGTAAGATGTTCCTCTGCATATACCGATAGATTGTGCATGAACGGATACTGCGAGTATGGTCTCGGTCTGTAGCCGTTCGCTGCGAGAGCAGGGTCCTGATAGTATTCTCCTTCTCCTACGTTTCCGTTCGCCTTCCACTGCACACCGGCCTTGAGCGAGCTTTTCATCTCGTCCCATCTCTTGTGCCAGTTGTACTTGAGGGAAGCCGCGAAATCAAGCTCCTTGGAGTCGATTATCTGGTCAGAGAAATATGTCAGCGGAAGCCTTTCTGCAAGGAAATATCCCTCCTGCTCTGAGTGTACGGCAGGCTGGTTCGATGCGAATGATTCGTATTTGTGGTAATGGTAGAGGTTGTCGTTGAAGTTGACAGATGCGTCAAGCTTCAGGTTTGTGACCCATGACCTGTTGAGCAGCCATGTAAGGGATGTGTTGCCTCTGAAGACATTGTCCCTTTCCTTTTCATATTCGCCGGTGAAGGCGTCGGGATCGTCCTTGGAGTTCATTCCTCCTATGTTTCCGGTAAATCCGGCCTCGAGGCGGAGGACCTGTGCGAAGGTGTTGGAATAGTTCAAGGTGATGCCCGACCTTGTATATGATTCATACGGGGAGATGAGCTGCTTTACGGCCCTGGCCCATTCCGCGCTGAGATTCAGGACTCCGTTATTGTCTTGAAGGTCAATTCCTTTCGATACGGATGTCTGGTATGTACGAGGGTTGACCGAGAATGTGAGATTGACCGGAGTGCGGCCTTTTCTGGTGTTTATCTTCACCATTCCGCTGCTCAGGTCTCCATATTCTGCTGATGGTACGCCGGTGATGACCTCGATGGACTCGATGTTCTCGACCGCCACGCTTCTTGTGTCCACACCTCCCATGTCGCCGAATGAGGCGTTGTTTCCAAGTCTTACTCCGTCGACCTCTACAGCCGTTCCGAAGGCTGAGTTTCCGACATTGGATCCGCCTTCTCTGAGGGAGAACTGGTTTTCTGAGGTAAGGTCAGGATTTATGGTCTTTCCTCCGGGAAGCAGTGCCGCTACGTCCGTCATGTTGGACATCTGGAGGTGGTTCAGGGCATCGCGCCCGAGATTGTGGCTGGTGCTGAGCCCGTCCTTGGCCTTCTGGGCCGTCACTACGACCTCGTCAAGGGCGAGAGAGTTCTCATGAAGCTGTATCTTCATGTCTTCGAGGTCTGCCCTTACATCTATTTCAAGGACGACACTTACGAAGCCCAGGCAGGAAACCTCCATTTCGTGTTTTCCTGCCTGGACATTCCTGAAAGTGAATTTTCCTTCTGCATCAGATACTGCCCAGAGATAGTCTTCTCCGATCCTGACTACAGCTCCGATGACCGGATCATCAGATCCAGCCTCTGCAATCCGGCCGCTGACTGACCATGTCTGAGCGTAAGAACAGACAGATGTCAGCAGTGAGACGAAGAATATGAGCAGTTTTTTATGCAATGTTTACCAGCCTTTTCCGTTTATTCCTTTTGTGGTCACGTCGCATTTCTGCATCGTGCCGTCAGGGTTGTACTTGATCTCTTCTACAGTCACCGAACGGCTGTAGCTTGTTCCTTCAGGAAGCGTTCCGTTATGGGTGAACATGTATGTCTTTCCGTTGAGCTCGACGATCGAAGGATGTGTGGTGTTGCAGTTTCCTGCACATTCCGAAAGCAGACCCTTGAATTCCCATGGACCGTTTATGCTGTCCGACATCGCGTATGCGAGCTTTTCTGGCCATCCGCAGGCATATGTAAGGTAGTACTTGCCATTAGCCTTATGTACCCATGCGGCCTCCGTAAACGGCCATCTTTCGTCGAATTCGAGCTTTGTGATCTCTCCATCGATCTCGATCATGTTCCTCTTCAGCTTCGCATAGTAGCAGTATCTGTTGCCCCAGAATATGTATGCCTGTCCGTCGTCATCGATGAATACGGCAGGGTCGATGCATACCCATCCGTGGTCTGCTCCCTCGCAGTCGTCCTTTGTGAGGAGAGGTTTGCCGAGGGCATCCTTGTACGGTCCTTCCGGACGGTTGCTGACAGCTACGCCGATGCCGGCTCCGCTGGTGCTGATGTAGTAGTAATACTTTCCGTCACGCTCTGTCACATGAGCCGCCCATGCGTCGTTGGTCACGTTCCATGCGAAGTCAGTGCTCTTGAGAGGGGTAGGATGCTCAGTCCATGTCTCCATGTCGGTGGTAGAGAACGCGCACCAGTCGGTAAGGTGGTATCCTGTCTGGTTTCCTGCCACATCCTGTCCTGTGAAGAGCCAGAGGGTCTTGCCCTCGACCATTGCCGCAGGGTCGCATGTGAACTTATGCGAGAATATCGGATTTCCTTCCGCCTTGTACTGAGGCAGGTTCTGAGCGCATGAAACAAGAGCGCTGCTGAGCAGCAATGCCGCGATTGAGGCTTTTCTGATCATGATATTATCTTTCTTCGATTGTCTTTCCGTGATCCTTTGCTACGATCTCCTTCCACTTGTCGGTGTATCCCGGCTGGGTGATCTTGTCAGGGATGCAGTCTGTGTGCTCGTTAGTCACGAAGCTTCCGTCCTCGTTCTGAGCCTTTACGTTACCGTCGATGAACTTCACGAGAAGAAGCTGCTCGAGTGCAACCCATTTGTTGAAGATCTTCTGTGCATTGTTTACGGAGAACTCAGTAAGATACTGACGTACAGATGCATATGGATCCACGACCTTCTTGCATTTATCGTTTCTGCGGATCTTCTTGCGTGGCTTCTCCTTTGCATCGTTGTACATCTTGAGGGCCTCTTCGTCAGCCTTTGCCACTGCCTGGACCATCTCTGTCTCCCATGCGTCGATTTCCGCATCAACGACAGGGAACATGATGTTGTATGCCTTGTAGCAAGCGTTGGCAACGCGGTTTGTCATCCAGAAAGCAGATGTTGGAGAATATGTGATCATGTTTCCGTTTCCTACGCGGAAGCACTCAGGTACATCGTATGTAGATGTGTAGATAGGAGTAAGGTATGATGTAGCAGCATCGTCGCATCCGAACCAGTTCACTCCACCGATTTCGTCAGGGAGCCATCCGCGTGACTGTCCTACGAACCAGAAACCTGTCTGCTGGGTAGCGATCGCTCTTTCGTTGGTATATGACTTGCCTTCCCACTCGAATCCCATCGGTCTCCAGCGGTATGGAAGGGCGTTTCCGCCTGCTCCGATATCCTGTGTCATGTCCATAGGTGTGCCCTCATAGTGGTCGCGCATCACGTCTGCGACGTTCTTTACGCTGATCTTGCGTGAAGGCTTCACGAAAAGAGGGAATCTCTTGGTCTTGTCCCATCCCATCGCGTAGTCGATATAGTCGTATGCGTCCTTTGTCACTACGTTTCCGTTCTCGTCCTCGAAAGTGAACTTGCCGTCGCAGAGGATGTTGAATGCAGCCCATGCACGTGCCTCGCAGCCGCGCATTCCGCTGAAGTCGAGCGGTGCATATGCGTCGCAGAAGCTGAAATCCTTGTCCTCACCTGAGAAATAGCCCTTTTCGCGTGCGAAAGTGATCACATCCGGTGCATAAAGGCAGTTTTCAGGGTCATTGAGAGGGAAGGTGCTGATGCGTGCCTGGTTTGCATGAGCACAGATGTATCCGTCAGGAACTCTTCTTGCCACCCATACGATTCCTTTGTTGTCCGGACCCTTTCCGATGAGGTCCATCACCCATACTTCCTCAGTGTCGGCGATCGAGAATGACTCTCCGCTCGAGTAGTATCCGTATGTGTTTGCGAGGTCGACGATGACGTCGATGGCCTCACGTGCTGTCTTGGCTCTCTCAAGTGCCACATAAATGAGCGAGCCGTAGTCCATCAGTCCCTTAGGATCTTCAAGTTCCGGACGTCCGCCATATGTTGTCTCTGCGATGATGAGCTGATATTCGTTCATGTTGCCGACTCTCTGGTATGTCCTTGCCGGCTGAGGTATGTGTCCGAGGAATTTGCCTGTGTCCCATTCGTTTATCTGGCGCATGTCACCGGCTTTCCATACTCCTGCAGGTGCATAGTAAAGCTCTCCGTAAAGCTGGTGCGAGTCAGCTGCGTATGAAACCATGTTGGATCCGTCTGTGCTGGCTCCCTTGGTTACGAGGACGTTTGTACATGCTTCGCTTTCCACTGACGACGAAATGAAGGCAGCGGCAAGCAGAATCAGTGCTTTTGAAATTCTTCTCATTTTGTACTTTGGTTATTATTAGTTACTTTTGTCTCGATTTTCTGCGTCATGCCGTATGAGCTGACGCATATCTTTGCAAAACTATAAAAATTTTGGAATTTATGAAATTGAATATTCGTCTTCTGGCCGCTTTTTTCATGTTATTCATGGGATTTTGCGCATATGCGCAGCAGCAGGAACAACCGGATATTTTGCAGCAGGCTGAGGATGAGGCCGACAGACTTCAGAGGCTTCTCGACCTTGAGGATTGGCAGACTTTTTATGTGGATTCGACTCTGAAGCATGATTTTACTGCAATGATGGCGGAATACGCTGAGCTCCAGAAGTCAAAGGTCAGCAACACGTCGATGTATATGTCTGTTAAGGATAAGTGGTGGGACAAGATAGATGAGTCATACAGAAGATTCTTCACTGACGAGCAGTGGGAGGCTTATCTGAAGACAGGAGCAGGAAAGGCCCAGAAGGCAAGAGCAAAACGCAAGGCAAAGGCTGAGGGCAAAAAGTAAAGCATTGTTATGGATTTTTTAGAAGTAATAGAGAAGAGGCATAGTGTCAGGAAGTATTCCGACAGGCCTGTAGAAAGAGAGGTTCTTGATGCGATCGTGAGAGTGGCTGAGACCGCTCCTTCGTCAAGAAACAGTCATAGTTCTGCATTCATGATAGTTGAGGACAGGGATACCCTGGATGCACTTTCGCAGATGCGCGATTACGGTTCGGCATTGCTCAGCGGTGCTCAGGCGGCGATCGTGGTGCTCGGTGACGAGACAAAGACAGACCTCTGGGTCGACAATTGCGCGATTTCGGCGACATTCGTCCAGCTTGCGGTGACAGCGATGGATCTTTGCAGCTGCTGGGTACATTGCAACGGACGTCCTCGTCTGAAGGCTGAGCCGGAGGGAGCAAAGGCGGAGGATTATGTGCGTGAACTTCTCGGTGTCAAGGATGGCCTCCGTCCATACTGCGTCGTTGCAATCGGCTATCCTGTAGAGGAATAGCCATTCTGGCTTCATTTGTCCGTATAAAGGTCATTTTTACGGATGAGGTATTATGAATGAGATGTTCCGTCCGTAAATATGCCGTTTTTACGGATGGGCAACAGATTTAGAAATAAAAGATAAAAAGAATAATATATGAAGGAAAAAATAGAGGCCTTGATGGCCGAAATTGCTGCGTTGTCATGCAAGACAGAGCAGGAGATCGAGCAGGCTCGTGTCCGTCTCCTTGGAAAGAAGGGAGAGGTTACAGCACTTTTCGATGAATTCAGGACAGTGGCTCCTGAGCTCAAGAGGGAGTTCGGCCAGAAGCTCAATGTGCTTAAGAATACAGCGGCTGCCAAGATTGAAGAACTCAAGGAGGCTGCGGCAGAGTCTCAGGATACTGGTGCTGCTGCGTTTGACTATACAATGCCGGGAGATCCTGTGCAGCTGGGATCGCGTCATCCGGTTTCGATCGCTCGAGAGGAGATCGTGAGCATCTTCCGTAAGTTCGGTTATGATGTCGCTGAGGGCCCTGAGGTAGAGGACGACTGGCATGTGTTCGAGGCGCTCAACTTCCCGCCTGAGCACCCGGCTCGTGAGATGCAGGATACATTCTTCATCAATGACAGCGACAATCCGGTCCTTCTCCGTACCCACACATCTTCAGTGCAGGTGCGCGCGATGGAGAAGATGCCGCTTCCTATCCGTATCGTATGTCCTGGCCGTGTTTTCCGTAATGAGGCGATCTCTGCACGTGCACATTGCATCTTCCATCAGGTAGAGGGCCTTTACATCGATGAGAATGTCACATTCGCTGACATGAAGCAGGCTATCCTTCTTTTCGCACGCGAGATGTTCGGAGCGCAGACCCAGATCCGTATGCGTCCTTCATACTTCCCGTTCACAGAGCCGTCTGCTGAGATTGACGTGAGCTGCAACATCTGCGGTGGAAAGGGATGTAATGTCTGCAAGGGTACCGGCTGGCTTGAGATCATGGGCTGCGGTATGGTGGATCCTAACGTCCTTGAGGCGTCTGGAATCGACAGCAAGAAGTACAGTGGTTTCGCATTCGGTATGGGTGTGGAGCGTATTGCGATGCTCAAGTGGCAGGTTCGCGACCTCCGCAATTACTTTGAGAATGACCTTCGTTTCCTGAAGGAGTTCGAGACATCGCTTTAAGACATACATTTATCATACGTCCGAAGGGACGGAGATGAAGCTCTCGGAATACAATCCGCCTCTGGCGGCTCAACGTTCGCTTCATTCTCCGTCCCTTCGGACGTTATTGTGTTTTGACGCTAAGGGTTTAGGGCAAAAACAAAAAAGCCGTCCCTTGTGCACAAGGACGACTGACATATGATTGAACCCCGTCGGGTGAATATTCATGAGCCGAAGCTCTTTTTCAAAATTTAAGGTCATCCGAAGATGACCTGTTTTGGAGCGGAAAACGAGACTCGAACTCGCGACCCTAACCTTGGCAAGGTTATGCTCTACCAACTGAGCTATTTCCGCGTGTGACCCATTCTTTTCGTTTGGGATTGCAAAGGTACGCACTTTTTTTAAACTTCCAAACTTTTTTGCAAAAATTTTTAATTTTTCTTGAAAAAAGTGCATTTTGTGCCTGTTTTCGGGGTTGGTAGAGCGATTTTTGCTATATTTATGCCTGTATTCTTAATCTTAAAACCATGGATAAAGGAAGATTTTACAGCGGACTGTGCATCATGGCCGGTCTGATTGTGCTCGGACTGATGTTTCCGAGGGCCGTCGAGAAGTATCGTTCGTATGACCGTACGGTAAATGTGAAGGGTCTGTGTGAAAAGGAAGTGAAGGCTGATAAGGTCATATGGCCTGTAGTATATAAGGTAATGGCCAATGACATCCAGTCTGTATATGACCAGACGGACAGAAGCAATGCTACCATAGTGGACTTTCTCAAGGCGGGAGGAGTCGATGCATCTGAGATCACGGTGTCGGTGCCGAAGATTTCCGATAAGTTTGCGAATGAATATGGAAACAACGACAGGGCTTACCGCTATATCGCCACAAATGTGATCACGGTATGTACCGATAAGGTCGATGATGTCCTCAGCCTGATGTCGAAGCAGTCGGATCTGCTCAAGAAGGGCATTGTGACTGGAGGCGACAATTGGGAGAATCCTGTCGAGTTCAAGTATGAAGGTCTGAATGACATCAAGCCGGGAATGATCGAGGAGGCGACGATGAATGCCCGTGAGGCAGCACAGAAGTTCGCAAAGGATTCGGACAGCAGGCTTGGAAAGATCAAGACCGCGAACCAGGGTACATTCACCATTGAAAACCGCGACAGCAACACTCCTTATATAAAGAAGGTGCGCGTCGTGACATCAGTTACATATTATCTTAAGAACTAAGTACTATGAAAAGATTTTTGAAATTGGCCCTCGTGGCAATGATTCTTGCCCTTCCGATGACCGCCATGGCCCAGGACAAGAAGGCGGAGCGTCGTGCGAGGAGGGAGCAGAGGAAGATAGAGAATGCGATCCGTGACTCTCTTATGAGACAGACAACGGATAATGATATGGTCGACCTTGGCTATGGAAAGGTCAGGAAGAAGGACCTCACAACGTCTGTTTCGAAGCTGAAGGTCAATAAAAAGACCGCGGTGACCTATAGTGATATAGGTGAATATCTGATGGGTAAGGTGCCCGGACTGCTCGTGCAGAAGGTGGGCGGTACCTATAAGTTTGTGATAAGGAGCACCGCCACCATCTATGGCGATACGGATCCGCTTTTCGTGGTTGACGGAGTCAGGACAGATGACATTTCTTATCTGAATCCGAATGATGTCGATCATGTGGAAGTCCTGAAGGATGCGGCTTCTGCCTCCATATATGGAACCGAAGGCGGCAATGGCGTGATCCTCATCACGACCAGAAGGCAATAGGCGCTTATGCGAACTCCATCTTTATGAGTTCGCGCTTGAGCTTTCTGCCAAGGGCGTATTCGCCGAAATCTATCGAATTGTCATCGAGAATACTGTTGAAGCAGAGGTCATCTCCCTTGAAGATGGTGGCCTCTGCCTTTCTTTTTATCTCCTTGATCTTGTCGATCGATTCTTTCGGAATCACCAGGTGGCATGGGATTATGACCGAGACGGGGTTGAGGCCGATGGCATGGGCGACGGCTCTTACTCCGGCGCGGTTCTGGCACAGCTCGGCAAAGTCGCTGTAACTGATGAGTCTGGTCTCCGTTTCGGTGAGCTCCCAGAGCTTTTTCCATACTTTTGTCTGGAAATCGGTGCCGAAAAGCATCAGGTCATCCCAGCCGGTCGTTTTCTTCAGCTGCCACACCTCGTCAAAGCTTGCGGCCTTTGCCGAGATTTCGCCGAATCGGGCCTTTCCTTCGCGTGACAGTCTTGCGGTTATGGATGCGAGATGTCGGTAATCTGTGGAGATGGCGGCGATCTTTCCGTCTATGCGGACGATGATCCAGTTCGTGTCGTTATTCATGATGCGCTCGAGCTTTTGCCAAAGTTAACTAATTATCTTCATGTTATCAACATCTCAACGCATTGAAAAACAGTAATATTGTTGATAAATCAAAAATTATTCGTATATTTGCAGCCCCAAAAAATGGGATATAAAACATAAATTATTTATTTACAAACATTTATGCCTACAATTCAACAATTAGTTCGCAAAGGACGCGAGGTTATCGTCGAGAAGAGCAAATCTCGCGCGTTGGATGCTTGTCCTCAGAGAAGAGGCGTATGCGTACGTGTGTACACAACTACA
>JAZRQM010000083.1:0-100209 GCA_045649795.1 Candidatus Cryptobacteroides sp.
CCCCATGAAAGGTCTGTGATGTGGATGAGACCGTCAACACCGCCGAGGTCAACGAATACACCGTAACCTGTGATGTTCTTGACTGTACCCTCGAGTACCTGACCCTTCTCGAGCTTGCCGATGATCTCGCTCTTCTGCTGCTCGAGCTCTGCCTCGATGAGAGCCTTGTGAGATACAACAACGTTGCGGAACTCCTGGTTGATCTTAACGATCTTGAAGTCCATGTTAGTGTCAACATACTGATCGTAGTCGCGGATAGGCTTGATGTCGATCTGTGAACCTGGGAGGAATGCCTCGATTCCGAATACGTCCACGATCATACCACCCTTTGTACGAGTCTTCACGTAACCCTTAACGATCTCGTCTGCTGCGTAAGCTGCATTTACCATATCCCAAGAACGGAGCTGGCGTGCCTTCTTGTGTGAGAGAATGAGCTGACCCTTCTTGTCCTCAGCGTTCTCAACGTAAACCTCAACCTTGTCACCAATCTTGAGGTCTGGGTTGTAACGGAACTCAGGAGCCATGATGACACCCTCGCTCTTGTAACCGATGTTAACGATCACCTCTCTCTTGCTGATTGCTGTTACCTCGCCCTCAACAACCTCACCCTCAACTACCTTAGAGAGAGTCTGGTTGTACTGCTCAGCGATAGCCTCAACAGAGCCACCGTAAACATCATCATTCTCAAACGCATCCCAGTCGAAGTTCTCTGGAGCTACAGACGCGTTAAGAACGGTCTTCTTGGTTTCTTCTACTGCAGGTGTTACCTCTGCAGCAACTGTCTTGTTTTCTTCCATTGTAAAAATTAAAAACAAACTAGTGGGTTAAACATTATTTATTGTGCTTGCCTTAAGCGACTTACGATAAAAAAGCGCGCTTTCGGTCAAAAAGCGCGCAAAAATATGGATAATTTTCGGAATTTCAAAGAGTTTGCTGAAATATTCTAGAACATCCTGCGACGTTTGAATATCCAGAAGATGACGACTGTGGAGAGGGCCATCAGAAGCAGGGCGACCAGCCATGACCAACCGGCCGTACCTATCCATCCGAAGCTTACGTTCATACCGAAGAAGCTCGCGATCAGGGTCGGAGGCATGAGCATCAGGGATACCAGGGTAAACACCTTCATGATCTTGTTCTGATCGAGGTTGATGATACCGAGAACTGTGTTCTGAAGGTACTCGAGACGTTCGAAGCCAAAGTCGGTATGGTTGATGAGGGAAGCAATGTCCTTGAGGAGCACATTCAGCCTTGAATGGTATTCCTTAGGGTATTTAGGGCTCTTGAGGATACTCGAGATAACCCTCTGCTTATCAATGATATTCTCACGGATGAGCATCGTGTTCTCCTGGAGGAGGTTGATGTCAATGAGGAATTCTTCGCTGATGTCTTCTCCCACGCTCACCTTTCGGTTATACTGGTTGATCTCCTTAGAAACGAGCTCGACCATATCGGCATCGAGGTCGATACGTTGCTCGAGGATGCTGAGGAAGGCCACATGACCTGAAGTGTACATCGTAGGAAAGGCAAGGAGCCTGCGCTGAAGGTCTGTGAAGCTTCGCAGAGGACATTCGCGGAGAGTAGTGAGGATGTTGTCTGTAAGGATGAACGATACAGTCTCCTCATTATATTCGTCCGGACCTGGAGAAAGGAAGCTTGTATTGGCGAAAATAGCCTTCTCTGTCTCGTAGAATCGTGATGAAATCTCGATCTCTTCGGCCTGGGCCCTGTTCTGGATTACAGTACCGAGGAACTGCTCCACAGCCCTTTTCTCCTCACCCGAAGGGACGAAGAGGTCGATCCAGACAACGTCTGCATATGGAATTGTTGCAAAATCCGCTTCCGACTGGGAAACCATCATCTGTCCGTCTTTCCTGTAGAAGATCTCAATCATACCTCGTCCTTTAATTATTACACGAAACAGGCTCACGCACAAAAACGCAAGCTTGCAAATGTACCTTTTATTATTCAGATATCCAACAAAACAGCCGGAAGATTCCCAAACAATCTCGGAATGAAGCTTATTTTACGGTCTGAAAAGCTGGCGGTTGACGATAGAACGGCCAAGAGTCAGCTCATCTGCATACTCCAGGTCGTCTCCGAATCCAAGTCCCCTGGCAAGAGATGACACTTTCACGCCGTACTGAGAAATCTGTCTGTAGATATAGAAGGCCGTGGTCTCACCTTCAACGTCTCCGCTCAAGGCCAGAATGACCTCGGCAGGAGCGCCGTCGATTCCCGGCGCATCTGCTTCAAAAAGTCCTTCAGGGGACACAAGGGCGGCAATTCTTGACACCAGTTCGCGTATGGTAAGATCCGACGGGCCGATACCATTGATCGGCGATATGATGCCTCCAAGTACATGATACACACCATGATACTGTCCTGTATTCTCAATGCTCATAACGTCGCGGACGCTCTCCACGACGCAGATTGTCCTATGATCGCGCGAACGGTCGGAACAGATCGAGCATGTATCCTCATCCGAAATCATCCTGCAGGTACTGCAATATTTAACATCATCACGCATGCGGTCGATAGCCGATGTGAAATGATGCACATTCTCCTGAGGCTGCTTCAGGAGATGAAGGGCAAGACGCAGGGCGCTCCTTCTTCCGACACCGGGAAGGGAGCTGATTGCATCCACCGCATCTTCAAGCAGTTTCGAAGGGTATTTTTCCTTATACGCCATGATATTTTACCAATTCGTCTATAGGTGATCCAAGAAATTTCCCGAAAACAAGGCCATACGAAGCCCCCGCACTGCGGAGCATTTCCTCGCATGCACATCCGAAGGAGCCAACAACCCCCACAGGCAGATCCGCTGCGTCCTCGTAACGGGACAATGACCTTTTTACAAATGAGTCTATGCATTCCTCAGCCAATGAACGCATATAGGGATCGTCAAGCCTTGACATTACAAAGGGCGCGAACGAAGCGATGAATGCCGACGGAGCCGGTTCGCGATATACCTTCTGCACTATGGATGCATAGTCTAGTCCGAATTCTGCGACGAAGGCATCTTCAATGTGCGAAGGAAGCATGCCCTTGATGAAATCGGCCAGCAATGCCTTTCCAAGAGCCATTCCGCTTCCCTCGTCGCCGAGCACATAGCCTCCGGGACGTATGTTGCGGACGATTGCTCCGTCCTTGTAGAGACAGCTGTTGGAGCCTGTTCCCATTATGGCCACAATGCCGCTGCCATTGCCGAAGAGGGCTCTGGCGGCAGCCAGCATGTCTGAATGGAAATTTATCTGAGCAAACGGGCACCAAAGATCCATGGCTTGGGCGACAGGGGCCGCGGCTGCCTCATTTACAAGACCTGCCCCATAGAAATGGATCTCGCGGACCGACCGTCCTTCCGGATTCAGCTCGGGAATGACGGATCCGATTATTCCACGTATGCTCTCCGCATCAAGGGCTGAAGGATTGATCCCGGCACTTGATGCAGACCTCACCTGCCCATCGTCAGTGATCAGACGCCAATGGGTCTTGGTAGCTCCGCTGTCAGCAATGATGATCATAAATTCACTGTTTGGTTTTCAGAAACATACACTCCATGCTTCTTCCAATGGACATATCCATAAACGGCCGAAAGCGCATACAGCGCGTAAAGCGCGGCCATCCACCACATGCCCTGTGTCAGGCAAAGTACGGTGCTCAATGTATCGGCAATTATCCAAAGCCACCACTGGTGGATGTATGCACGGACAAGCCACCATGTGGCCACAGCGCTCAACACGGCGACTGACGCATCCAGATACGACATTGGATTCTCTACCAGCTCCATCACCCACGCAAGAGCGAAGGTTCCGGCCACCGCGACCATCGCACTTACGGCCATAGTCCTGAATGTCAATCTATTGAGATGGATCACATCCGAGCTTGAAGCCGCTTCATCATTCACCATCTTCTTGTCACGTCCCCACTGCCACAATCCGACAAAGGCTGTGATAAGATAATATGTGTTGAGCGCGAAAGAGGCATACAGACTCTGGCGCCAGAAGACCCACATGGCTGCAAGGCTGGTCAACACGCCTATGACCCACATGAAATTCTTCTGACGTATCTCCAGAACAATATAAATCACCCCCGTTACGAGGGTGAATATTTCCATGAAATCCACTAAAGAACCTCAATAAGTTCTACAACGAACTTGAGGGTTGCATATGGAGGGATGGCACCTGGAGCACCATGCTCACCGTATGCAAGGTTGTATGGGATGAAAAACTCGTACTTCGATCCCTCAGACATGAGCTGAACGCCCTCTGTCCATCCTGCAATAACCTGATTGAGGCCGAAAACGGCTGGCTGATTGCGGTCGTATGAGCTGTCGAACTTAGCGCCGTTGAGGAGAGTACCCTCGTAGTGGCACTTAACCTGTGATGTTGCTGACGGCTTCTTGCCTGTACCCTCAGTGATGACCTTGTACTGAAGTCCGCTAGGGAGCTCTACCACGCCCTCCTGCTCTGCGTTGAACTTGAGGAATGCCTCTCCCTCTTCACGCATAGCTGCGCTCATGGCCTCTACCTGAGCCTTCTGCTCTGCCTCAAGCTCTGCGAAATACTTGTCAAGAAGCTGGCCAGCCTCCTGGAATGAAACTGCAGGCTCTGCACCTGTGAGTACAGCCTTCACTCCGGCTGCGAAATCATCAAATTCGATCGATCTGATGCCTGAAGACATCATATTGTGGGCAATGCTCATGCCCAATGCATAACTGTTCTTATCCATTTTATATTCCTATTATTATATAAGCGTTGCAAATGTAGCAATTTTCCTTTATTTCTTCTTCTGCCTCCGCGGATGATGTTCCAGAATCCTGCCATGCCATGTCGATGTGTCTACATGGGTATAGATCTCCGTCGTCGTGAGATTCTCATGGCCCAGCATTTCCTGTACCAGACGCAGGTCGGCACCGTTCTCGACAAGATGGGTTGCGAAGGAATGTCTGAATGTATGCGGGGATATCTCCTTCCTCACATCGGCAAGCAATGCCTGCGTCCTGATCATCTTGAACATGGACTGGCGGCTCAGAGACCTGCCGAACCTGTTCAGAAAGAGGAGGTCCTCCGACTTCGCGTCATAAGGAAGAGGGCGTCTGTCCAGATAGGCGTTTATCGCATCCACAGCAATCTCTCCGATCGGGACAAGTCTTTCCTTGTTTCCTTTGCCTATGACCCTTACGAAGCCTTCCTTCAGGTATAAGCATGATATCTTGAGTCCGACAGCCTCCGATACACGAAGGCCGCATCCGTAAAGGACTTCCAGTATGGCCCTGTCCCTCAAGCCCTGCCATGTGGAAAGGTCTACCGAACCTATGATTGATTCGACCTCCTGGAACGAAAGTACATCCGGCAGATAGCGCCCCAGCTTGGGAGCATCCACTCTGTCGCAGGGATTATCCTCCATCAGACCTTCCATCACCATCCATCCGAAAAAGGAGCGGAGAGCACTGAGGAGCCTGGCCTGGGACCTTTTGGAGATATCCTCACGCTGACTCATATAGTCAATGACCTCCTCAGGGCCAGCCTCATGGGCCTGACATGGCAGAAATGCGATAAACTTCTCTATATCAGAACAGTACGATGCCACTGTATTGGGTGACATCGCACGTTCTATCCTAAGATAGGTTTCGTAATCCTTGAGCAGGTCCTTCACTTCATTAAAGAGTAGAGTACTTCTTTCCGTACTGAAGCATCTGACCGAGGTAGCTATCGCTGTAGACGATCTTATAATCCACTACCCTGCCCATCTTCTTCACAGGCACGATCTCAGGGTTGATGAAACCGCCGTAAGGCTTGAGACCGAGTGCCGAGTAACGCTCAAGAACCTCTGCATGAAGCGCAGGATCGATATCCACGGCATATTTCTCGACAAGGGCCTTACCTGCCTCATAGTCTCCCTCTGACTTGATTCTCTGTACCTCTGCGAGAAGGTCGCCGAAGAGTCCGCGGAGAGCCTCGTAGTCATTTACAATGAAATATGTCTTACCGTCACGCACCTTCTTCTCGATCACGTTGTCTGCAAGGCCCTTCTCGTAGCACCAGTCAGCAATGAGTTTGCGGTTCTGCATATGGGCCTCCATATTCTTCTTACCAAGAGCCACTCTTGTGAACTGTGTGAAGATACCGTTGCGGATATAGCTTGAATACTGAGCCTTGTATGCCTCCATATCAGGAAGGATACCAAGCTCAACAAGCTTAGGATCAGCAAGATAGTAAAGACCGAAGAGGTCGGCACGTGTCTCCTCGAGAGTTGAGCTGAACTCTCCGAGAGCATTTGGAGAAGTCTCTGGAAGGAGCTTTCCAGATCCGTGACCAAGGCACTCGTGAAGGTCTGTATGGAGGTCGTTTGTAAGACCGCCGTACTTCTTCTCAAGAGCGATCTCATCCTCAGACCACGCAAACTCGCTGAGCATGCTCTTCGGAGACTCCTGAGCCGCCATATTGTATGCAGATGTAAGGTTTGCGATAGTCACAGACTTAGAGCCATGCTCGCGGCGGATCCAGTCCGCATTAGGAAGATTGATTCCGATAGGAGCCGCAGGATAGCAGTCACCGGCAAGAACGGCAACATTGATGACCTTTGCAGTCACTCCCTTGACCTCTTCCTTCTTGAAGCGCTTGTCAACCGGCGAATTATCCTCGAACCACTGGGCATTGTCACTGATGAGCTCGGTACGAAGAGAAGCCTCCGCATCCTTGAAGTTGACAAGACCTTCCCAAGTAGCCTTGCGGCCGAGAGGGTCATTGTAATCCTCTACGAATCCGTTAACGAAGTCTACGACTCCGAGTGTATCGTTGACCCACTTGATGTTGTACTCATCCCAAAGCTTGAGGTCACCGGTATTGTAGTACTCCATAAGGTCAGCGATATAGTCCTTCTGTGTCTGGTTTTCAGCCACCTTCGCAGCCTTCTTGAGATTCTTGTTGATCTTCTCAAGAGCTGCACCGTAAAGACCGCCTACCTTGTAGACCTCTTCACGCACAACGCCATCCTCACCCTTTACCACGCGGCTGTTGAGACCGTATGAAACAGGAGTCTTGTCTGACGGATCGACCATCGCAGCATAGAGGGCCTCTACCTCGGCACGAGTCACATTCTCATAGAAGTTCACTGCAGATGAGGCCACGATGTCCTCTGCATGCATATCCTTGCGTGCAGGGAATACGGCAGGATCAAAGATGACAGGAAGAAGCTCAGCGCACTTTGCTTCGTCACCCACAGCTGTCATCAGCTCGGCGAAATACTCCTGTGAACACTCTGGGAAGAACTTGTCCTCTGCGTAGTGATGGTGGATACCGTTGCTGAAGGACACTCTCTTTGCGTATGTCTCAAAGTTCTTCCAGTCCTCTGAAGTACGGTCGCCCTGATAATTGTTCAGGATGTTCTCAAGAGACTTGCGCACCTCGAGGTTGTACTTGTTGTTCTGCATCCAGATGATGTCGCGGCCATATTTTGCAGCCTCCGAGAGATAATACACATACTCCTTCTGCTTAAGGGTGAGTGCATCCCATCCAGGTACCTGATATCTCATTATCTTGAGGTCGGCGAATTCATCCATGAGATACTTGAAGTTGCCTTCCTGAGCGGCATCGCCCGCTCCCTGCACCGCTTTGTCCGCACATGAGACCAAGGCAGCGGCCATGCCTGCGATTGTGATCATTTTTACAAAAAGTTTCATATGATATCTTATTGATTTTAATTCCAAAGGGAGCACAAAGATAGCAATTAAATGAAAAATAGTTACCTTTGTATTCTTTATTAAACCTGTCTTGAACGATGAAGTGGTCCGGACCGATAAATAGAATTATGATCGTCGTCACGATTTTCGTGTCGGCTCTTGCCAATATAGGATGCAGCGATCTTCATGATGTGCCCTTCGGCATCATGTCTGACAGCTATGGCAGCAACCAGGGCAGCAGGGTGACTGCGGAGAGCGACAGAGACGTGCTTCTTCTTTATTCTGCAGGATACAATTCGCTCTGGGACTATCTTCGTGACGACATAAACGATCTCAAGAAAGGCTGGCTGCCGGGCAATTCAAGCAAAGACAATGTGCTTTTGGTCTACTCGCACCTTCTTTCAAGGAACAACAGCTACGACAGACCGGTCGAGTCACATCTTGTAAGATTGTACGCAAAGAGTACGGGAGAAGTAGTATGTGACACTCTCCAGACCTATCCTTCGACAGTGATTTCTGCCTCGCCGCAGCAGCTCAATGAGGTACTTACATATATAAAGGACAACATTCCGGCTGCAAGCTACGGCATGATATTCTCGTCTCATGCGACAGGATACCTTCCTTCGGGATTCTACAGCTCGCCTAATTCATACATATTCAACGAGGCCACCCTCATGGAATCCGGAAGGGGCAACGCTCCGAAGCCGGTACCTTACGTCGAGCCGGAATTTGACCCGTCGCTTCCTATGGTAAAGAGCATCGGACAGCAGCAGGTGGGAACCATCGGTAACTATTACTCTTACGAGATCGATATCAAGTCCTTTGCAGACGCCATCCCGATGAAGCTTGATTATCTTCTCTTCGACGCATGTCTGATGGGAGGAATAGAGGTGGCATACGAGTTGAGGGACAAGGTCAGAAAAATCGGCGCATCGCAGGCGGAAGTACTCGCAGAAGGCCTTGATTATAAAACACTTACAAACCACCTTCTCAAGGGAGACACTCCGGATCCGCTAAAGGTTTGCGAAGACTATTTCACACAATATGACATCCAGAGCGGAGTCTATCGTTCTGCTACGATATCATTCATAGACTGCGAGAAGCTTGACAATCTCGCAAGCACATGCAGCCTTCTGTTCGACAGACATCGTGAGGGAATCGAAAGCCTCACCAGCAATGAGGTGCAAAGATTCTACAGATCAAACAAGCAGTGGTTCTTTGACCTTGAGAGCATCGTGACCCTTGCAGGCGCTTCGTCAGAGGAGATAAGCGACCTTCACGAAGCTTTGGACGAGTGCATCATCTACAAGGCACACACTCCGGAGTTCATGTGCGAATTCAGCATAAAGACATTCTCGGGCTTCAGCATGTTCCTGCCAAGATACGGTACACGAGAGCTGAGAAAATACTACAAGACGCTGAAATGGAACGAAGCCACAGGTCTTGTGGAATAATTCGTCATACAATCTTTTGACATTTAAATAATTTGTCTATCTTTGCAGCCCCAAAAATTTGGTCTAAAAAGCACGCCGCTTTTTGGTGCAATGGGGTTTTTGCTGCAGAGTCTTGAATTCTGCCCGCAAAAACTGAGTAACACATTTTAAAAACAAAAAACAATGAAGCACATTGAACTCAATGGCCAGGTTCGCGAAGCTGGCAGCAAGGCAGCTGTAAAGGCTGTTCGTCGCGCAGGACTCGTTCCATGCAACATCTATGGACTCGGAATGGAGAACATCCTCTTCACTATCGATTCTCAGGATCTCAAGACTATCACTCACACTCCTAACTCTTACATCATCGACCTCAAGCTCAGCGACGGTAGAAACGGTTATGCAGTACTTCACGAGGTACAGTATCACCCAGTTACCGACGAGGCTCTTCACGTAGACTTCCTCTTCGTTTCTGAGGACAAGCCTGTAACTATCGAGGTTCCTGTAAAGGTTGTTGGACACTCAGAGGGTGTTAAGATGGGTGGTAAGCTCCTCGTTTCAAGCCGCAAGCTCCGCGTAAGCGCTATGATGAACAATCTTCCTGACGTACTCGAGGTTGACTCAACTCACCTCATGATCGGCAAGCAGATCGTTGCTGGCGACCTCAACTACGAAGGCGTTTCTATCGTATCTCCTAAGGCTACTATCATCTGCTCTGTACGTCCTACTCGTGCAACTCAGCAGGCTAAGATGGAGCAGCAGGCTACAGGTAAGAAGAAGTAATCTGAACTGGTATGAATTATTTGATCGTCGGTCTAGGAAACATCGGCGTCGAATATGCCAACACCAGACACAACATGGGATTTATGGTATTGGATGCCTGGGCTCAGGCATCCAATATTGTTTTTGAGTCTGGAAGATACGGCAGCACGGCGACGGTTTCATTCAAAGGCAGGAAGTTCACTCTTCTGAAGCCATCTACATACATGAATCTCAGCGGAAAGGCGGTGCGCTACTGGATGAACGAACTGAAGATCCAGCCGGAAAATCTGCTGGTGATCTCTGACGACCTGAACATACCTTTCGGCACACTCCGTCTGAGAAAGAACGGAAGCGCCGGCGGACATAACGGTCTCACCAACATCACCGAACTTATCGGAACTCAGGATTACGCAAGAATCAGAGTAGGAATCGGCAATGACTTCGGTCGCGGCCAGCAGGTAGGCTATGTTCTCGGTGAGCTCAGCGCGGAGGAAAAGGCGGAAATGGCGGAAATCAGCAAGAGGGTAATCGACGGCGTCAAGGCTTGGGCAACGGTTGGTCCGGACAGAGCGATGAACGTCGTAAACACTCGTCCCAAAGCTCAGCCGAAGGAAGAGAAAAACACTCCAAATGCCTGAAAACAACAATTTTAGAAGCAAAAGTTTGTTTTTTCAATGGATTATTCATATCTTGGCTGAAGTTTATGAAATTAATAACCGAACTATTTAAATTCTAACACAATGAAAGAGCTTGTAGATCAGATTAAGGCAGAGTATGAGGCATTCGTACAGAACGCTGACGCTCAGGTTGAGAAGGGCAATAAGGCTGCTGGAGCACGTGCACGCAAGGCTGCCTTGAACCTTATGAAGTTGATGAAGGATTTCAGAAAGGAGTCTGTAGAGGCTGCAAAATAATCCTTGACAAAGAAAATGAAAGGGGCCGGAAGTCTCACGACTTTCCGGCCCCTAAACGTGTACTAAAACCTAAACCTGACATATAGATGCATCTTCGCATCAAAACGTTGCACGAAAAATGAAAGAAAATTGAAAAAAATCATTTTTCTGGAAATCTACATCACAACCTGCACATTATCGAGCCAGACTACATTGCCGACTCCCCCATAAAATGCCTTTCCGCAGCTTGACAGTATATGTATCATCATATGTGTTGGCTGGGTTCCGGGCTCTGCCCATCCATCCTCCTGAATGATGACATTCTCCCCTTTGCTGTTTCGGGCATGATACGCCGATTCAGGATCGGTCTTGAGCCCCATGTAATCCTTATAGAAAGGCTGCTGCGTGATGTCTCCGTAATGGACCTTTATCTCGTATCCGTTCTTCCACTGCGGTATATCCTCCATTATACGTTCTATTCCCGTGCCGACTCTCAAGGCATGCACATTGCCATCCTCATCTTCCCATCTCTTCTGCAGCATGATGGTGATCTCCGGAAAATCAGGATAACCCATCGGCTTGAGCTTCGAGAATCCGGTACCCCTTATGACCTCATGGCCGACATCAGCCTTGATATCCATCCTCAGGGCCTTGGGACGCCCGGAAAATGGCAGACCGTAGAACACCTTTGCCATCGGATCCCTTGTCGTGGTGATCGGTTCGGGAAGTTCTCCTATCAGCAGCACGCCCTGACATGTGACATCCATGTTCACGATACCAAGAGCCTTCACATCTTCTATATGGGTCTCTATTCTTGCGCAATATCCGTCTCCCCTCTTCTCCGGATAGACCGTATTGTTGGTCTTGACGACACCGGCCACGACAGCGAGCACATTGTTGGTACGCCACAGGTAATCTTCGGGTGACTTGAAAGGTTTCTTTCCTGTCACCAAAGTATCCTGATCGCCATAGAATTCGTACAGATATTCTGTCTGACCGCCGATGATTGCAGATTCCTTGATCTCCCTCACACACCAATTGTCAAAGCGTCCGGTCTCGTTTATCAACCTCACCACGCTTTCCTGCGCACGTAAACCAAAGGCAGACAAGACAAAAGCCACCAGTGAAAGAGCAAATAATCTTGTTCTTCTCATAAAAAATGATTAATTATGCAATTCCATCGCAAAGATAGTGCAATTTATGAAACATAAGACGATACTTACCTTATTGACAATCTTATTATCCCTGACGGCCATTGCCGTTCCTGCCAGGAAGGGCATCATTCCCCTGACCCAGCCGGATGGGACGACATTCAATGCCTATTTCCGGGGAGACGAGCATGTGCGCATCAAGACAACGGCTGACGGATATGCCATCATACAAGATGAGGACGGATGGTGGTGCTATGCACGATATGATGCCGACGGAAACAGATACAGCAGCGGCTGGCACGTAGGAGAGGAGGTGCCACAGGAAGTGGTGACTGCCAGCAGGAACATCCCCTACTCCAAGCTTTCCCAGAAAAGAAGAATGGCGATGGAGGCACCGGAAACGCCGATTATGGCCACAAAGGCAGGCGAAACTGCAGTAAAGCACGGCATCGTTCTTCTCGCACAGTTCAAGGATAAAAAGTTCCAGTATGGAAAGGCAGATTTCGAGGAGTTGCTGACTCAGAAGGGGTATTCTCTGAATGGAGCTATCGGAAGTGCCAGAGAATATTTCGATGCCCAATTCGAAGGAAGAGTTGAATTCAAATTCGATGTCAGCGAAATAATCACTCTTCCGGGCACGAGGGCGGATTATGGCGCCAATGATGACAGCGGCCAGGACAAGGGAGCTGCTATGATGGTGATCGACGCATGCAGAATCGCAGACAGCCACATTGATTTCTCCATCTATGACGACAATTCAGACGGGGAGATCGACAATGTGTTCATTTTCTTTGCAGGAGAGGATGAGGCTGAAGGTGCGGATGAAGAATGCATCTGGTCCCACGCATGGTACATATACAACGGAGCAGGCTACAACATGAGTCTTGACGGCAAGATGCTGAACAGATACGCATGTACCTCAGAGCTGACACGCATGACTGTCGGAGACGGTGTAAGGACCACAATCGCAGGAATCGGAACATTCTGCCACGAATACAGCCACACATTCGGTCTTCCGGACTTCTATGATACCGATTATGATGAAAGCGGCGGACAAGCGGCCGGACTCTGGCATTGGACATCGCTGATGGACGGTGGAAACCAGAACAGCAGAGGTCAGATACCTCCATATTTCAACGCAATCGAAAGAGAAATTCTCGGCCTTTGCAAACCAGCCGTCATCAGCAGGGACGGAATGTATGTACTCGAGCCGATTGACCGAGGAGGTAAGGCCTACCGCATTGACACAGAACATCCTGACGAATATTTCCTCATCGAGTGCCGTTCCGGAAAGGATTGGGACAGCGGCATCGGAGGCAGCGGAATGCTTGTATATCACATAGATAAATCCGAAAGGAATTCGGGCTATTCCGAATACTACGGATCAGTCATCACAGCGTATAAGCGATGGACAAACGCCAACGAAGTGAACTGCAGGCCAGACCGTCAATGTGCTGACCTTCTCGAAGCCGACAAAAGGCAGGACGGATTCAGCGCAGATGAAGACGATCTGCACAGGACCAGCATGTCAAATATAAACGGCGTGTTCTACCCATACATGAACGTAAACCACATAACCTCAGATGACAAGCGCGGACTCGTTTCATGGAGCGGTGCAAAAAGCAAGGCATCCATCACCAACATCAAGAAAGACGGAGACAAGATCATATTCAACGTGATCGGATTCTCCGATGCTTCGACTCCGCCGGAGGTTGAGAACATAACCCATGAAGTGTTCTGCGATGCGGCAATCATCCAGTTCGAGAGCAGCAAGACATTCAGCGGCAATGCTGTGGTCACATGGGGGAAGACCGGAAAAGACGAGCACAGCATGACTGTAAAGGCTTATGAACCAGGAAAGTTCGCTGCCGTCATCGAGGGTCTGGAGCCTGGAAACAAGACATATTCCGTATCCATTGCATTCGAGATAAAAGGCGTAACCGGAAAAAGCGCAAGCCTTTCTTTCATGACCAAGAAGGCGCCGGCAGTCGACTGGCCATTCATATACATGAACAATGCATGGAAGTCTCCAGAGGGAAAGATAAGCAAGGGAACCCGACTTCCGCTGAGAGTGTATAATGCATCCGGTGCAGCTGAGATCGAATGGTCATTCAACGGGCGTCCGATAAGCGTCGGTGGCAACGGATATTACACCGTGACGGAAAGCGGAACCCTGAAGGCGCACATAACATTCACGGATGGAGGAGAAACATACATAATCAAGGAAATCATTACAGAATGAGAAAGCTTTGGATTTTGACGCTCGGGGTCCTGATGTTGGCAGGATGCCAGAGATATGACATAGATGAGATTCTGCTCATGAGAAACGACGTGTCCATCACTCTGAAAGGAGAAGTCCTGATGAGCTTTGACCCGCTGACATGCCAGATGTCCCATGATAAGGCTACAGATACGTACAGGGTCTATGACGATATGATCGCAGACTGGTTCTTTATCCGTTGCCACACCCGTCCTGATTATGAGGGTCAGGAAATCACCGCTGACGTGACATGGACGACGGAAAGGAATACCAAAACAGAGAAGGGTCTGACTTTCACCGTAGAAAAGACTGATCCGGAAGGATATATTTGGATGTGGAACAAGTCCAAGAGCATAGGAATAGTCATAAAAAACTTGTAAATTTGCGCCGCTTTAAGCAAGACAGAAAATACAAACACTAAAAAATAGAAAACAAAATGAGAAAACACATCGTAGCAGGCAACTGGAAGATGAATACAACAGTTGCAGAGGGCATTGAGCTCGCAAAGGCAGTAGTAGAGGCTTCAGCTGAGGTTCCAGCTGACGTAAAGCTTATCATTGCTCCACCATTCACACACCTCTATCCTGTAGCTGAGGTTGTAAAGGGTACAGCAGTAGGTCTTTCAGCTCAGAACTGCGCAGACCACGTTAAGGGTGCTTACACTGGTGAGGTAGCAGTAAACATGATTTCAGGCCTTGGCGCTGAGTACGTAATCCTCGGTCACTCTGAGAGAAGAGAGTACTATGGTGAGACTGACGCTATCCTCGTAGAGAAGGTTAAGCTTGCTCTTGCTGAGGGTCTTTCACCTATCTTCTGCATCGGAGAGAAGAAGGAGGAGCGTGAGGCAGGCCGTCACTTCGAGGTTGTTACTGCACAGGTAAAGAACGTTCTCTTCGAGCTTACAGCTGAGGAGATGGCTAAGGTTGTTGTTGCTTACGAGCCAGTTTGGGCTATCGGAACAGGTCTTACTGCAACTGCAGAGCAGGCACAGGAGATCCACGCTGAGATCCGCAAGGTTCTCGCTGAGAAGTTCGGTGAGCTCGCTGAGGAGATCTCAATCCTCTACGGTGGTTCATGCAACCCTACAAACGCTAAGGAGCTCTTCGCATGCCCAGATATCGACGGTGGTCTTATCGGTGGTGCAGCTCTCAAGGCTGACAGCTTCAAGGCAATCGCAGTAAGCTTCTAATTCTGTATACCATAAGTTCATTCCCGTTCCTGAAAACCGGGGCCATGGGCGGCCAAGGCTTTCAGAAACGGGAATGACTTATAGAAACTGAAAGACAATGAAGAAGATTTTATTTTTAGCAATGGCTGTTTTTGCTGCAGCTGCATGTTCCGACAAATCGGACAGTGCATTGAAGGAAAAGGTTGAGAGCTATGCGGTTGTGGAGGTTTCCTCTCCTCTTTATGATGCGCTCAACGACAATGACAAGAAGATCGTAGGCCTCTTCCGCGAGGTTGCCGACATCATGGACGGTCTTTTCTGGAAGCAGACATACGGCGACAAGGCCGATATGGAAGCCCTCACAGACGAGTATGAGAAGGCATATGCCATGATCAACTACGGTCCATGGGATCATCTCGACAACAACGAGCCTTTCATCGATGGTTATGGCGCAAAACCTCTCGGTTGCCAGTATTACCCACAGGATATGACCATGGAAGAGTGGGAGGCGTTCGACGATCCTGACAAACTCAGTCTCTACACTGTAATCCGCCGCGACGAGAACGGTGCTCTCAAGACAGTATGGTACCGCGACGAGTACAAGGCAGAGCTTGACAAGGTATGCGCACTCCTCGAGGAAGCTGCTGCCCTGACCACCAACGAGGGCATGCGTACATATCTTACAGAGCGTGTAAAGGCTTTCCGTACAGACGATTACCTTGCCAGCGACCTGGCATGGATGGATATGAAGGACTGCAACATGGATTTCGTTGTAGGACCTATCGAGAACTATGACGACCATCTTTTCGAGGCAAAGGCTGCATATGAGTCATTCATCCTTCTCAAGGATGAGAAGCGCAGCGCCAACCTCGCAAAGTACGTCTCACTCCTCCCTACCCTCCAGCAGATGCTCCCTTGCGCACCTGAGTACAAGACTTTCGTGCCAGGAACATCTTCAGACCTGAACGTATACGACGCGATCTACTATGCGGGTGACTGTAACGCCGGCAGCAAGACCATCGCGATCAACCTTCCTAACGACGAGAGAGTGCACGCTGCAAAAGGCGCACGTCGTCTCCAGCTCTACAACAGCATGATGGCCAAGTTCGACAAGATCATGGCGCCTATCGGAGAAGTCCTCATGGTTCCTGAGCAGCTCGAGTATCTCAGCGCTGACGCATTCTTCTGGAATGTGACCTTCCACGAGGTTGCTCACGGCCTCGGCGTAAAGCAGACAATCAACGGCAAGGGAACAGTAGATCAGGCTATGGGAGATCAGAAGACTTCATGGGAAGAAGCTAAGGCTGACATCCTCGGTCTGTTCATGGTAAGCAGACTCATCGACATGGGTGAGATAACAGACATCACCAAAGAGCAGTCTATTGCAACCTTCATCGCAGGTATCGTACGTTCTGTACGTTTCGGTTTCGCTTCATCACACGGAAAGGCTAACATGATGTGTTACAACTACATGGAGGACCATGGAGCATTTACACGCAACGAGGAAGGAAAGTGGGTGATCGATTTCGAGAAGGCAGCAGCTGCTGTAGATTCATGGGCAAGCCTCATCCTCGAGACACAGGCCACAGGTAACTTCGAATTCGCTCAGCAGTATGCGGCTGAAAACGCAAGCATCCGCGAGGCTCTCGCAGCAGATATCGAGAAGGTGAACGGTGCAGGCATTCCACGTGACATCGTCTTCGATTACGTCTGGTAATCATCATACTTCATAATTAAGATACCCTGTCAGTCGGAAAGCAGAAACAAAAGGAAATGCTTCCCTCCCTGACAGGGTATCTTAATTATATACAGTCCACTTAAATCAGACATTATTCTGCATATTCAAGATAATGTAAATATATTTTCGTACCTTTGTAGATTGCTAACAAATTGATATTAATAAAATAATGATATGAAGAATTTTGTAGAGGAACTCAAGTGGAGAGGCATGATCCAGGACATCATGCCGGGAACAGAGGAGAAGCTTATGGAAGGATCGACTGCAGCTTATGTCGGCATCGACCCTACAGCGGATTCTCTCCACATCGGACATATGGTAAGTATCATGATTCTCAAGCACTTCCAGAACTGCGGTCATAAGCCTATCGCTCTCGTGGGAGGTGCTACAGGTATGATCGGCGACCCTTCAATGAAGTCGCAGGAGCGTAATCTTCTCGACGAGGAGACTCTTAACCACAATGTTGCATGCATCAAGGCTCAGCTCAGCAAATTCCTTGACTTTGAGTCAGAGGCTGAAAATAAGGCTGAACTCGTGAATAACTACGACTGGATGAAGAACTTCACATTCCTCGACTTCGCACGCGAGATCGGAAAGCACATCACCGTAAACTACATGATGGCGAAGGATTCAGTGAAGAAGAGACTCTCAGGCGAGGCTCGTGACGGTATGTCTTTCACAGAGTTCACATACCAGCTCCTCCAGGGTTATGACTTCCTTTATCTCTATGAGCACAAGGGATGTACACTCCAGATGGGTGGTGCAGACCAGTGGGGTAACATCACTACAGGTTCTGAGCTCATCCGCCGCATCCTCGGAAAGGAGGCTTTTGCGCTTACATGTCCGCTCATCACAAAGGCTGACGGAGGTAAGTTCGGAAAGACTGAGAAGGGTAACATCTGGCTCGACCCTGAGCGCACATCACCATACCAGTTCTACCAGTTCTGGCTCAATGTATCTGACTCTGATGCAGAGAAGTACATCAAGATATTCACAATGCTCAGCAAGGAGGAGATCGACGCAGCAATCGCACAGCATGCAGAGGCTCCAGAGCGCCGCGAGCTCCAGAAGCTCCTTGCAAAGGAGGTTACCACAATGGTACATGGTGCAGCCGAGTATGAGAACGCTGTTGCGGCATCGCAGATGCTCTTCGGCAATGCAACTAAGGAGGCGCTCATGAACCTTGATGAGAAGACATTCCTTGCAGTGTTCGACGGCGTTCCTACATTCGAGGTAGCAGCTGAGAAGTTCCCGCTTCCAGTTATCGAGCTTCTTGCCGGTGAGTCGCAGGTATTCCCGTCAAAGGGAGAGTGCCGCAAGATGATCCAGGCGAACGGCGTGAGCATCAACAAGGAGAAGGTGGCTGACATCAATGCTCAGATCGGCAGCGAGTCGTTCATCAACGGCAAGTACATCCTCGCACAGAAGGGTAAGAAGAACTACTTTATCATTAAGATAGCATAGCTCAGATTTTGTAGCAATATGTTACGGTGACCCCCGCCCTTGCAAGCAAGGGCACCCCCTAGCCGGGGGTGGCATGTCACCTACACATATCACTACAAAATCACTATATCTTAATACCAAAGTAGTACAAAGTAAACGCAATAGTAGAATATGGAAAAGAATACAGAGAGTACCAGGCAGCTGAAGGTTGCCAAGGAGATACAGAAGGTGATGGCAGAGGTCATCCGCAGCAAGGGTATGGCTGCATTCGGCGGCGCCCTCGTTTCAGTCAGCGGCGTGAAGATAAGCCCGGACCTCTCGGTTGCGAAGATCTATGTCAGCGTCTTTCCTTCTGAAAAGGCGGAAGCTGTCATGGGAGTTCTTGAGGAGAACGGCAAGGCTCTTCGCGGCGAGCTCGGCAGCAAGGTCGGAAAGCAGTTCCGAATCGTTCCGGAGATCGTTTTCTACCTTGACAGCTCTCTCGATTACGTGGAGCATATCGAAGAGCTGCTGAAGAAGTAAAATGAGACTGGCATCGTTCATAGCTGGAAGATATCTTTTCGCCAAGAAGTCACATAATGTGATCAATATCATCTCGGCGATAAGTGCTATCGGCATGGCTATCGGAACAGCAGCCCTCATCATAATATTATCGGTTTATAACGGGTTCGACTCGCTCATCAGGTCTATGCTGAGCAATGTCGAGCCCGACCTTTTGATAACCCCGTCCACAGGCAAGGTGTTCGTTCCGGAAGGAGAAACTTTCGACTGGCTTTACTTCCATCCTGATGTAAAGAACATGTGCGGAGTGCTTCAGGAGCAGGTTTTCATAAACTACGACGGGCAGCAGGGCCTTGCAAAGGCCAAGGGCGTAGACTGGATCTATGAGGATGAGACCCCGCTCAAAGATCACATAAGGGAGGGAGAATTCAGACTTCACAGAGGAGATGTCCCAATGGCTGCCGTAGGCTCAGGCCTTGCGTACAGTATGGGCATAAGTCCGCGCTTTGTATCCGCCATCGAAATATATTATCCATCCAGGACACGTAAGCTGTCGATGGCAAATCCCCTCACATCCATCGAAGCCGTAAAAGTCTGGCCTTCAAGCATATTCTCCATAAACAATGATGTTGATGCGGAGCTGATGATCCTCCCGATAGACAAGATGAGGGAGCTGCTTGAATATAAGGACGAAGTATCGGAAGTCGAAATCAGATTGGTCGAAGGCACAAGTGCCAAGGAAATAAGGAAGCTCCAGAAGGAAATAAGCGAGAGGCTCGGACCGGAATTCAAGGTCAAGGACCGTTTCCAGCAGAACGAGTCTCTGTACAAGATGATGAAATACGAAAAGGCGGCGATCTACATGATCCTCATCTTTGTGATCATCATCATCGCATTCAACATCTTCGGAAGCCTCTCGATGCTCATCATTGAGAAACGCCCTGACATTGGCACATTACGCAGCATGGGCGCCCAGGAAGGCCTCATAAAGCGCATCTTCATCCTTGAAGGATGGTTCATATCACTGACCGGAATGGCTGTGGGCCTGCTCGTCGGAACCGGCTTTGCCCTTCTTCAGCAGCACTTCGGCTTCATAAAAATGCCCGGACATTTCGTTGTCCAGGCATATCCTGTCATTCTTTCATGGAGCGACATTTTCCTTACTGCTGTCGGAGTCGCTGCCATCGGCTATCTCATCGCCCTGCTCCCTGTACATCGCCTAACCGGCTCAGGTGACAGAGAATAAGATTACCTTCATCGTCGCGCAGGTGCATTCCGTTGCCCTCGCAGTAGCGGAACCATTTGCAGTCTCCGCACTGGTCCTTCTTCATCCATGAACGGTCGCGGTATGGTTGGAAACGGTTCTCCCACACATCAATGAAATCATCCTTGTAGATGTTTCCCTGATGGTAATCCGCGCGGATGCTTCCGCATGCTGATATGGATCCGTCTATAAGCACTGAAGCCACAGATGTGCCTGCCTGGCAGGTATACAGATTGTCTCTTACTTCGCCTTCAAATTCTCCGAGGAAACCTTCACATCCATAGCTTACATGTATCCTGCCCTCCTTACGTGTCCTCTGTATGAATTCCATAAGGCCACGGAAACGTTCATTGCTGAGCTGCAGTTCAGGATCCTGGGCCGCTCGTCCTACAGGAAAGACAGTAAAGATACGCCAGTTCTTGAGGCCGAGACTTATCAGATACTCCTTGAACTCCTCCAGAGAGTCATAATTCCTGTTGTTTGCGCACGTCACCACATCGAACTTTATCGAAGGCTCCTTCGCCAGGATCTCTACAGCCTTGGAGGCATATCTGAAACCGTCAGGAACTCCTCGCATCCAGTTGTGCTGATCCTCGAAGCCGTCGAGACTGATCGTAGCCGAATGCAGTCCTGAAGCCAGAAGCTGGTCAATCTTCTTCGGAGTCATCAGGCGTCCGTTGGACACCATGCCCCATGGAAACTCCAGATTATAGATCTCACGTCCGCACTTGAGCAGATCCTCTCTCATCAGAGGCTCTCCTCCAGAGATGATGACCATGATCTTGTGCGAATCATATTTCTCCTTTATCCTTACAAGTACATTGCGGAAATCCTCGAAGGGCATGTCCGGTTGTAAGGACGACACCTTGCAGTCGCTGCCGCAATGACGGCATTTCATATTGCACCTCAGGGTACTTTCCCAAAACAGCTGGCGAAGGGGATGCTTCTGCTGCATATCCTTCACCAGCTGTCTGTGCAGTTCAAGCGCTATGCGCTGCCTGATCGATATTCCTGACATATTACTTAACCTGCTCAAGTTCCAAGGTCACTTCCGCACCATATATTCCGATACACCAGTTATCCTCCGGATCAGGCTCTCTGATACTCTCGAGGTCAATTGTGTATGTGGTATCTTTATAATGGCCGTTTACGTCTGTGTCATAATCGGTCAGTTTGAAGATTACTTTCGCAGGATCATCCGGAAGATCCGTTCTCGCCCGGAGCCAGAATTCACTGTAATTCGACACATGCGATCCTTCTGCATAGAAACGGGTTACCTCATTTCCATCCTCGTCAGTATGGGAATATTCCTTTCCATAAACGATCACGATACCTGAAACCGGCTCCTTGGTATCCTTATCGACGAACTTACCCGATATCTCGAAGGTCGCATAAGGAGAGCCATATTCGACACGCATCTCTTCCTCACATGATGTGCCTATAGCAGCGAATCCCAAAAGTCCGAGAAGCTTTCCGAACAATGCCATCAATTTATCTTTCATGGTAAAACCGTTTGATTTCATTCTTATCAAGATGTCCGGATATAAGATGCATCACGGGCAGGATTCGTTGCATGCGCATAAGAAAAAAGTGTCCGGTTCATGACAACCAGACACTTTCAATTCACGCCTTGGTTAAAGGACTATTTATTCTGAACATATTCATGTATCGCTGCAGCGGCCTTTCGTCCTGCTCCCATTGCAAGGATCACGGTAGCTGCTCCAGTCACCGCATCTCCACCGGCAAATACGCCAGGGCGGGTTGTAGCGCCGTTTTCATCAGCTACCAGGCATCCGCGACGGTTAGTCTCGAGGCCTGCCGTAGTCTTGGCGATCAGAGGATTTGGAGATGTTCCCAGAGACATGATTACAGTCTCGGTCTCGATCTCGAACTCAGAACCAGGCACAGCTACAGGGCTTCTACGTCCGCTTTCGTCAGGCTCGCCAAGTTCCATGCGGATACATTTCACAGCCTTCACCCAGCCTTTCTCGTCGCCGATGATCTCGATAGGATTGGTAAGCATAGCGAACTCGATGCCTTCCTCCTTTGCGTGATGAACCTCTTCACGACGAGCAGGAAGCTCTGTCTCTGTACGACGATATACGATAGTCGTCTCGGCACCGAGTCGGAGGGCTGTACGTGCAGCATCCATAGCCACGTTACCTCCGCCGACCACAACGACCTTCTTTCCGGCATGAATAGGAGTCATATAATCGTCTCTGTATGCCTTCATAAGGTTGTTTCTTGTAAGGAACTCGTTTGCAGAGAATACTCCGTTGAAGTTCTCGCCAGGGATTCCCATGAACTTAGGAAGACCTGCTCCAGAGCCTACGAAGACCGCAGCGAATCCTTCCTCGTCGAGGAGAGAATCGATTGTGACTGTCCTTCCTGCGATAACGTTTGTCTCGATCTTCACGCCAAGAGCCTTTACCGACTCGATCTCAGCTGCTACGACCTTATCCTTTGGAAGACGGAACTCAGGAATACCATACTCAAGCACTCCGCCCGGACGGTGAAGCGCCTCGAAGATGGTCACATCATATCCGAGCTTTGCGAGGTCAGATGCACATGCAAGACCGGCAGGGCCACTTCCGATAACTGCGACCTTATGGCCGTTTGCCGGAGCGATCTCAGGCTTCACACCACCGTTCTCACGGCTCCAGTCTGCAACGAAACGCTCAAGCTTTCCGATTGCTACAGGCTCGCCCTTCACGCCGAGGATACAGCTTCCCTCGCACTGTGTCTCCTGCGGGCATACACGGCCGCAGATAGCAGGAAGAGAAGAATCTTCAGCGATAACGGCAGCAGCAGCAGCAAAATTTCCGGCAGCGACCTGAGCGATGAAATGAGGAATCTTTACGCTTACAGGGCATGCTGCGACGCAACGTGGGTTCTTGCAATGGAGACATCTTGTTGCCTCGAGCTGAGCCTCCTCTACATTATATCCGTAGCAAACCTCCTCAAAATTGGTTGCACGAACCTTGGGATCCTGTTCTCTGACAGGAACTCTTGGAATCTTGTTTGCCATTACTTTCCCCTCCCTATTCTACAAGTGTGATGCTCATTGGCTTCGATTTCCTCTGCCTTATACATTCCCTGACGACGCATAGCCTCGTCGAAATCCACATCATATCCGTTGAACTCAGGACCTTCCACGCATGCAAAGCGCGTCTTACCTGCCACGGTCACACGGCAAGCTCCGCACATTCCGGTACCGTCCACCATCAATGTATTGAGGCTGACGATGATAGGAAGTTCAAGCTTCTTCGCTGTCAGAGTAGCGAACTTCATCATGATCATCGGACCGATAGCGACAGCCTGTGTATACTTCTTTCCGTCCTCGTTCACAAGCTTCTCAAGCATTGCTGTCACGAGGCCCTTGAATCCTACAGATCCGTCATCTGTACAGAGATAGAGATTGTCACATACCGCTTCCATCTCTTCCTTGTAGATAACCAGGTCCTTTGTCTTCGCGCCTACAATGACGTCTACAGCCACTCCCCTTTCGTGGAGCCACTTCACCTGCGGATATACAGGGGCTGTGCCGACACCACCGGCGATGAAGATATATCTCTGTCCTTTGAGTTCATCTTCCGGCATTTCAGTAAAATCTGACGGAATGCCGAGAGGACCGACTACATCCTTGAAAGACTCTCCTTCCTCGAAGGATATGATTTCCGAAGATGAAGCTCCGATCTGCTGGGTCACGATTGTGACTGTACCGGCCTCCTTGTCATAGTCACTGATAGTGAGCGGAATACGCTCGCCGTTTTCAGTTGCGCGCACGATGAGGAACTGTCCCGGAAGGGCTGCAGCCGCAAGACGCGGAGCATGCACCTTCATGCGACAGATCGTCGGCGTGAGCATTTCTTTGGTTATGATCTTATACATAAATATTAATGGTTATGTTCGTGCGAATGGCCATGAGCATGACCTCCCTCGCGCTTTCCACTTACCGGATAGCCGAGTTCCTCGATAGCTGCCTTGAGCTTGTCCTCAGTAGTCTTTGCAGCATCATACTTGATTGATACTGTCTGGTCTTCAAGGCATACATGAAGGTCCTTCACGCCTTTCTCGAACGAAATGTTCTCCTGAACCTTCTTCATGCAGTTCTCGCAGTGGAGATGTACATTGAAGGTAACTTCCTTAAGCTCTCCCTTCTTCTTAGCAGGCTTCTTGTCTGTAAGAACTGACTGGTCTGTAACGTCTGTTGTTGCAGCATATGCAGATGACACTGAGAAGGTCATGAGGGCTGCGATTGCAAGGATGATTGTCTTTTTCATAATATAAGTACAAATTTAGTTATTAATTCTTAATCAGCCCTTCTTCCAAAGGGTAAAACGGAAACCGATGTGGGCCTTGATACCCATGAGAGGTCCCCATACGCAGCTCGCGTCGAATGATGGCTGGAAAGCATTCACATATCCGTTCTCATCCCTTACCGCTCCGACGATCACGTTCTTCTGTCTGAAATTGGTAAGGTTTTCCGCACCTGCGTAAACATCCCATCCCTTGAATCGGCGTGTGATCTGTGCATAAAGGAGAGGATAAACAGGAGTCCTGCCCTCCGGATAGAGTCTTGCAACGCCTTCCTTCGGAGCCGGTGTCATGGAGCCGTCCTCATTAAGGCTTTCCATAAAGTCATATACTCTGCATGATCCGTTGAGCGACGCTGTAAAATCGAAGATCCATTTGTTCAGGTTAGTAGCGTACTGCATATTGAGAACTCCCTTGAAGCGGCTTGTCATAGGCTTCTCCACGAGGCCTTTGCCGGCGAGTTCTATACGTGCGTCTGTATAACGGAATGTTGCTGTGATATTGAAACGCTCGACTGGATCGACCGAGAAATCCACCTGATAATTGTCAGTGAACGAACGGTTGCCGTCAAGAGCATAGAAGTGGATCTGATTCATTCCACGCTCATAATCCACTACCATCTGCTGGGCAAACTGAGTGCGGAAATAATCGAAGCTCACATATGTGTTTGAGGTTGCACCGAAAGGAAGATAATAAGTAATGTTACCTCCTACTGTCCATGCATCCTCGAGGATATGGTCATTGTATGCACCTACGAACTCCTTTCCTGTCGAGAATACACCGATATTGTCAACAAGAGGGGTCGAATACCTCAGACCACGACCTCCGTTGGCTCTGATGACGATCTCATCCACAGGCATGTATTTGAGGGTCATACGAGGCGACGCCTTGATACCCTGGTTGTAGAACCAGTCGCCGCGGAGACCTGCAATGGCTGTAAACTTGTCGCCTGCATGGAATGTATATTCTCCGAATGCTCCGACATTGGCAAGGTCGGTGATTCCTTGATCTATCTTGGCAACGAGGAAGCCGTTCTGCCACAAGCCACGTGCAAGATACTCATCATATCTGTCATATGTGCCATTAAGTCCGAGAGTGAACTGATGGGAATCATTGATTACGTTCTGATAAAGGAGGTTTGCGTAAGCAGAATGCTGTGAAGCATTATACTCCTTGATACCAAAGCCAGAATCCATATCCTGATATGCGTAATCGGCAATGAGGGCAATGTTCTGGGTATTCTCCTCATTCAACGGAACACCAATCTTGAAATATCCGTTAAGAGACCTGTTAAGGATATCTGATGTCCATCTGTTCTGGATGCTCTCGATCTGTCCGCCGTTACGTGTATCCTGGATCGCACGGACACCGAAACGGATCTGAGTGCCGTTGTCCGCCTGGTAGAGCCAGCGGTTGGCAAGATTGAACTGAAGCATCTTAGGGTCATCCATGAAGCCGTCATTGTTCATGTCGTGCTCCTCGATGTTTCCTGATACATGTCCGAGGATTACTGTGCTCCACTTGTATCCCATCTGAAGAGAAGATGCCACATTAAGGTCCATCTTTGTGTCGCTCATTACGGCTGCATTGATGAAAAGCGGTTTCTCGTCAGTAGGCTTGCGGTGCTCCATATTGATCTGACCGGTCATGCACTCTACTCCATTGATCACAGAAGATGAACCCTTCGCGATCTGAATGCTCTCAAGCCACTGTCCAGGTACATATGAAAGACCGAAAGGTGCAGAAAGGCCGCGCATTACCGGACGAGTCTCGTCAAGCATCTGGGTATACACTCCCGAAAGGCCGAGGAGACGGATCTGACGCGCTCCGGTCACTGCATCCGAGAATCCTACAGTCACGCTGGCCGAATTCTCGAAGCTCTCAGCAAGGTTGCAGCATGCCATCTTGCAAAGACCTGCTGCAGAAATGACTTCTGTACGGATGTCCTTACCCTTCGAAAGATAGTTTCCAGCCTGGCGGGACACAAAGACTGCCGCATTGAGGCTGTCAGCACGCTCGCCATAGATGTCCGTTGTGTCTACCACATGGCCATGCTGATCCACGACCTGAGCGAACGTAGGGATTGCAGCCACAAGGACTGCGATGATTGTCATTATTGTCTTTTTCATGATTTTGTCGGTTTTCTGATTATGGTGAAGATATCTCGTCTCCGCTCGATATGACAATTTCCATTGTCATCCTGACAGTCATTGTCATCCTGAACGAAGTGAAGGATCTCTCTATCAGATACGCCATGTCGACAGCACGGCCTGACGGTCGCGCAGAAGTTCATGCCCGGATTCGGGCTCATGAATATATTTGATGATTCTCTTCAAGGAAGTCTGACAGCCGGCATCGCATGTCATGACATCGATGCATGGGTAATGCCATGAAGAATATTCGTCAGCACTGCGGCTGTCATCCTGCGACAGGATTCCGGCCAACTCCAGAGCCTGATAATCATTTGAGCAGCAGGATTTTGGCGAAATGCATACTCCATCGCACAAATGGCAGTCACTATGATCCACGGACTCTTCATGAGTGTCATGATGATGCGCGCAGCAATCATGCGCATGTCCATGTTCAGGATGAACCTCTTCGCATGTCATTTCCTCATAAAAGGCCACGACAAAGCTCTTGCCGCTGCCACTGCAGGTATGCACGCCGAAACCGATGACACCCATGAGGTACCATCCGACCAGCAGAGCTGCAAACACCTTTGTAATCAAGCCTTTCATTCCAACATGCAAAGTTAGAAATTTGCGTTGAGAATACAAACACAAGATCTTATTAATCACACTATTTTTCTCATTGAAGAATTTTATCAATATTTTGTAGTACCTTTGAGTTTTCTGCGTCTTATTTGCAGATAAAGACCCTTATAAAACGAATTAATTCAGACAGCTTATGAAAGATTTTGTAAAGATGACGCTTGCCACAATTGCAGGCTTATTCCTATTCGGTATCGCTGCCATGTTCATCATGATAGCGATGGTAGGAGCGATGGCTTCATTAGGCAGCAGCCAGCCGGTAATGCCACGCGAAGGAGTTCTTCAGATCAACATGTCATCAATGACACTTGCCGAGCAGACTCAGGAAAGCGATCCTTTCGCATCACTCACTGGTGGAAGCACTGTAACTCCTGTGGGCATATACAGCGCAATCAAGGCTGTTAATGCTGCAGCTGAAGATCCGGCAGTGAAGTTCATCTACATGAAGCCTGACGGAGCCAGCGGCGGAATCGCACAGATCGAGGAGTTCAGAAAGGCATTGAAGAACTTCAGAAACAGCGGCAAGGCCATAGTCTCATACATCGAGAATCCAAGCAATGCCAGCTATTATCTCGCATCGGTATCCGACAAGATATACATGACATCATACGAAGGTGGCATGAACATGTTCAGCGGTCTTTCATCACAGATGATCTTCCTCAAGGACATCCTTGACAGACTCGGCGTGAACGTGCAGCTCATCCGTCATGGAAAGTACAAATCAGCAGGAGAGATGTACATCCGCAACTCTGCAAGCCCCGAGAACATGGAGCAGAACAGGGAGATGATCGAATCTGTATGGAACAGCTGGGCGGCTGAAATCGCAGAATCACGCGAGATCAGCATCGAGGACCTCAACGCAATGCTTGACAACCTCGAGCTCAATTTCCCTTCAGACTTCCTTGAGAAAGGCCTTGTTGACGAGCTTTTCACACGCGAGGAGCTCCAGCAGCAGATCTGCGACCTCTATACAGCAAGCAGGTTCGAGGATGTAAAGGCGATCCAGCTCCAGGATTACGCCAAACTCAAGGACGTAGTAAACTACAAGGCAAAGAAGAAGGTTGCCGTGATCTATGCTGAAGGAAACATCGTGGACGGCGACGCAAAGCAGGAAGTGGCAGGCGACAGATTTGCAAGAATCATAGCTGACGTGCGCAAGGACTCCACAGTCAAGGCTGTCGTGCTTCGTGTCAACTCTCCGGGCGGAAGCGTGCTTGCATCCGAGAAGATCAAGGCTGAAATCGACCTTATCAGAGCTAACGGCATTCCTGTAATCGCTTCTTATGGAGACTATGCAGCTTCCGGAGGATACTGGATATCAGCCAATTGCGACAAGATCTACTCGAACGCTACAACTCTTACAGGATCGATCGGAGTATTCAGCATGATCCCAGACATAAGCGGAACACTCAAGGAGAAAGTACACGTAAACATCACTCCAGTGAACTCAAACAAGCATGCGGACATGTATAATATGATGAGACCTCTCGATCAGGCCGAGCTGGACTACATGCAGGCATCTGTTGAGAACATCTACGACAAATTCACAGGCCTCGTGGCTGAAGGACGCGACATGAGCGTAGCAGCCGTAGACGAAATCGCACAGGGAAGAGTATGGGCAGGAGCCGAGGCTCTCGGAATCGGCCTCGTTGACGAGATCGGAACAATCGAGGACGCAATCAGATATGCAGTTTCATGCGTGGACGGAGCAAACGGAATGAACGATGTTCAGATCGCTGCATACCCTAAGCCTCTGACAACAATGGACATGATTCTCGAATCATTCGGAGAAGGCAAGAACGTGCTTGCAGGTACAGCGTTCGAAGGCATTGAGAATGCATTCAAGGATTGGAGCGCATCTGAGAGCGGCAAGGTATACGCCCGCATGCCTTACGAATTCAGCATCAGATAATCCTGATCAACCTGACAGTGTCTGCCGTGACCTTATACCTGTCATCGATACGTACACCAGCCACGGCAGCCATGTGCTGAGACTCAGCCATGCCGTCGGTACATGTATCCACAATCATTACAGCAGACTCTTTCTGAAGAGCATCATACTTAAGGTCGGCGAACAGATCGCTGACCTTTTTCTTTCCCCGCATACCGAAAGGAACCAGCCAGTCACCGGAACGCCACCTCCTCAACACAAAAGGGAAACGAAGCTTGTCGGCATCCAGAAGCAGCACACCTGCCGGCTGTTTCAAAGACATATCCGGAGTCCTGTCCAGTACCTCGACCTTGAATGTACGTCCGTTGAAATGGTACGAACCGGCTCCGCGGACAGGCATGATATCCTGCCCTGCAGGAACAGAAGATGGTCTTACAAGAAGTTCATTCCTACCTGTGACAAGCTCATATCCGGCAGACTCGAAACGCTTTCCGGAAATGGTCCTTGACGAAATCAGCAGGTCTTCCAGCGAAGCCAAGACAGTCGAATTGAACCCATATGGTTCCAGTATATAATATAGAAGGTAACGCCAATGGCGATTGGACATAAGCGTCTCCATGTCAATATGCAGGACCTCCTTTTGCTCATCTTCGCGTACGACGGAAGGAACCGCGGCACGGCACCAGTCCTCCACTATTTCACCGGCTTCAGAGAAATATCCCATCTCACGGTTGAGAGTACGGACGAAAGATGGATTCACCGTCTCGAATATCGGAAAGGCTTCATTTCTGATCCTGTTCCTCTTGTAGTCCGAAAGAGCATTGGTGCTGTCATCTCTGTATGCATGTTTATTGGCAAACATGTATCCTTCGATCTGCTTGCGGGTGCATCCGAGAAGAGGACGCAGAAGAGGCAGCGAAGGAACGCCTGGAACAGAAGAAACCTTGGACATTCCTGAAAGGCCGTTGAGACCTGCTCCTCGGAGCATGTTAAGAATCAAAGTTTCTGCATTGTCATTGGCATTATGAGCCACAGAAACGGCCTTGTAGCCATGTTCAGAGCATAATTCCGCAAACCACGCATATCTGAGGTCGCGTGCTGCCATCTCGATGCTGATACCGTTTTCACGGGCATATGTCTCCGTATCGAAGTCGCGGACATGAAGCGCGACTCCATGAGCATCCGCCCATGAACGCACCAAAGCTTCATCGCCGTCACTCTCCTCACCGCGAAGATGAAAATTGCAATGAGCCATAGCGAAGGACAGATGCGGATCCAACGCAGCAAAAAGCTCCGCCATGCACATTGAATCGATGCCTCCGCTTACCGCCAGAAGCACATCCGCCTGAGGCTCACCCGAAAAACCCGAAGGGGCTGACCATTCATTGATCAGCCCCCTCATTTCATCTATTGTATCAGCAAATCTTCTCTGCATTATTTCTTGCTTGCGATAGTATATGTAAAACCGAAGAGCATAGACTGCTTGAACTGTACCCTCTGCTTTGTAAGACCGTCTTTCTCACTGAATATCATGATCTTATCATCATATATCATATTGGTGGTCACAGTAAGCGAGAAATATTTTGCAAGCTTCCAGTCAAATCTGTTATCCCAGTTCACACGCATGTTCTCAGGATGGTCGAGATAATTCGAGAAGAGAACAAGCTGCGAGGTATATGAGAAATTGTCATTAACCTTTACTGCGATATCGGCCTTTACCTGGGCACCGAACTCGAATCTGGCAGGCTTATAGCATGCTCCAAGTTCCTCAGGAGCCAAAGAGCTCAAGTCCTGATTAAGATACTCGTCCTTCAGCTGCATGCTGTAGTTCTTTCTCAGAAGCTCGTTTCTGACGATCACCACACCACCTGTAAGAGGAGCGAGGTTAAGGGAGAGCCACTTTGTCGGCTTGAGGTCGATACCGACCGCAAGATTCGTATATGCCGGAGCAAGGAATCCTGACTTCATCTTACGGGCATCCTTCCACAAAGAGACCTGATCTCTGTGAGGGAGGTCGTTCAGGCCCGGAACATTTCCGTCCGCATCCTGATACTTGTCAGCCGGCACTGAAGGAGTCAGATAGTCATATCCGGTATTGAACTGCGACTTGAAGTCGTAGTTGACAGAAAGAGAGAAGTTCTTCATGCTCGCATTCTTGTATCCGAACTTGCTCTCGAGGTAGATACGGTCATCGCTCTTCTGAAGGATTGGCTTTGACGAAGCATACACGAAGCCATAATCCAGCTGGAGACGGTTGTTCCAGAAAAGATCGTTCTTCTTGTAGTTCGCATTTCCATCGATGAAGGCCTGGAGAGTAACGGTATTGTCACCACCGGCAGCCCAGTTTGTAAGAGATGTCTGACCGAACTTGATGTTTGTCTTCAAAGACTCCTCCCAATACTTAGGCTTCTCTACCTTCTGTTTAACCACCGGAGCCTCGGCCACTGCCGCAGCAGCAGCTGCAGCAGCCTTCTGCGCCTCTGTAAGCTCCTGAGCAGCAGCATTATGCTGCATCACCCCAAAACAAAGTGCCAATGCACTTATTATAACTACACTTTTCTTCATGATTTAATAAGAGATTGCAAAAAGTACCCTCTGTGACGAAGGCTTTCCTGAATAGATACACTTGCCCTCTTCTACGCAAACCGCGCTGTCTACAGGGATACAACGGATTGTAGCCTTTGTTTCCTCCTTGATCTTCTCCTCAGTCTCAGGAGTTCCATCCCAGTGGCAAAGCAGGAATCCACCCTTTGTGATCTCTTCCTTGAACTCCTCCCATGTATCGACCTTGCGGATGCTTTCGTCGCGGAACTTGAGAGCCTTTGCATAGATGTTTGCCTGGATATCGTCAAGAAGAGCTGCAATCACGTCAGCAACGCCTTCCTGAGAATGTGATGACTTCTCGCATGTATCACGACGTGCAAGCTCCACTGTTCCGTTCTCAAGGTCACGGGCACCCATCGCAAGACGGACAGGAACACCCTTGAGCTCCCACTCTGCGAACTTGAATCCAGGACGGAGAGTGTCGCGGTTGTCGATTTTCACGCTGATGCCCTTGGCCTGAAGCTCTTTCTTGAATGACTCCATCTTGTCGAGGATAGCATTGTTCACAGCCTCATCCTTGCCTGTGATAGGAACCATCACAACCTGGATAGGAGCAAGCTTCGGAGGAAGCACGAGACCGTTATCATCTCCATGAGCCATGATGAGGGCACCCATAAGACGTGTAGAAACACCCCATGATGTAGCCCACACATACTCCTGCTGGCCTTCCTTGTTTGTAAATGTAACGTCGAAAGCCTTTGCGAAGTTCTGTCCGAGGAAGTGCGATGTACCTGCCTGAAGGGCCTTTCCGTCCTGCATGAGAGCCTCGATTGTCATTGTATCGAGTGCACCTGCAAAACGCTCGTTAGGGCTCTTGTGACCCACAACTACAGGAACGCCCATGTAGTTACGTGCGAAGTCAGCATATACATTCACCATCTTCATTGTCTCCTCCTCAGCCTCGATGCGGGTAGCATGAGCAGTATGTCCCTCCTGCCAGAGGAACTCTGCGGTACGAAGGAAAAGACGGGTACGCATCTCCCAACGCACTACGTTTGCCCACTGGTTGCAGAGGATAGGAAGATCTCTCCATGAGGTAACCCAGTTCTTATATGTGTTCCAGATGATCGTCTCTGAAGTAGGACGAACGATAAGTTCCTCCTCAAGTCTTGCAGACGGATCCACAACGACTCCGTTTCCGTTAGGATCAGCCATGAGTCGGTGGTGTGTCACTACCGCACACTCCTTCGCGAATCCCTCAACATGCTCTGCCTCACGGCTGAGGAATGATTTAGGAATGAAAAGCGGGAAATATGCATTCACATGTCCTGTATCCTTGAACATCTTGTCAAGCACATCCTGCATCTTCTCCCAGATTGCATATCCATAAGGCTTGATGACCATACATCCTCTTACTGCAGAACGCTCTGCAAGGTCTGCCTTTACAACGAGGTTGTCATACCACTGCGAGTAGTTGTCAGACCTCTTAGTTACCTCTTTTGCCATTGTATTTTTGCTTTTTATTGATTTTATCCGTAATATTGTCTTTAAATCCGCAACTCTGCAAGGCCGCAAACAGCGGTACAGTTATTGCATGATTAAACAGGTTGCGAAGATACGAAATAATTATAAATAAATAAGGAGAAAGACTATGAAAAAGAGTTTAGCGTTCATGATTGCTGCAGTCCTCATGCTTTCGTCATGCGGAACTGTTGCAAAATACGCATCTTCTGACAGCGGCCATCAGTTCCAGGACGGCATCTACAACAACACGCCGGCATTCAGGACAAAGGTCGAAAAGGAAGAGTCAAAGTCTGACACCCAGGCACTTATCGAGAAGACACAGGCCTCGCCTATTTATCTTTTCGGAGACAAGAAGGATACGGTCATGATCCCTAAGGACATGTCCGCAACCATCAGATACGACCAGAAGCTCGGAGGTACAGTCGTAACAGTCGGAGAAAACCCATACGACTGGAGATATGACCTTGAAAACAACTACGGATACTACTATGGTCCATACAGCATCGGTAGTTCGTGGTATTGGAGCAGGCATTATCACCCTTGGTATTCAATGAGCTTCGCGCCATGGAGATACCACGGATGGTATGATCCATGGTACTATGGTTCGAACTGGGGATGGTATGACCCATGGTACTACGGAGGATACTGGGGCGGATGGTACGACCCATGGTATTACGGAGGATACTGGGGCGGATGGTACTACACCGGATACTACCCTCATCACGGATGGTATGATCCATATTGGGGACACCACCATCACCACGGTCCGGGCCACGTCCATGAGAGCAACAGGGACGTTTGGTATGGATCAAGGCACCAGACAGGCTCCGACAGGCTCTTCGCAGGCACATCCTCAATCAGAGGCGGAATCGGCAGCAGAAGCACTGTCAGCAGAAGCGAATCTTCAGTACGCACTGGTTCTACGGCCGTAAGAGGCGCATCTTCAGGCAGCGTTGCGACAGGAAGAACACCATCATCCGGCAGAACAACGGTTTCAGGTGCATCAGTGCCGACAAGAGTGTCTTCAAGCAGGACTACAGCCGTGAGGACTACGCCTACAATCAGAGACAGCAAAGCCACCGAAAGGGCTACGTCGGTTTCTACAGGCAGAGCGACATCCGCTTCTGCCGCCAGAGCTCCACAGTCCGATTCGCGCAGACCGGCAGTCGTGACAAACGACAGGACATCATCAGGAGCATCATACAACGGAAGCAGTTCTTCATCAAGCGGAAGAACCACCATATCCGGCAGCCAGTCCGGTTACAACAGAAGCTCAGCTTCAAGCAGTTCTTCAAGCTATAACAGAAGCAGTTCTTCAGTCAGCAGATCATCGTCATCATCCGGATTCAGCGGTGGCGGTGCAAGCAGAAGCGGCGGCGGATACAGCGGTGGCGGCGCAAGCAGAAGCGGCGGATCGACAGGAGGAAGAAGATAACAGGAAAAACAGAATCAGAAATGAAAAAGACAGCTATAACCATATTGCTTGCAGCAGCCGCAGTCTGCTCGGCACATGCACAGACAGCGTACGATGCCTTGTTGTTCAGCGAAAACGAATATGAAGGAACAGCAAGGACAATGGCCATGGGAAATGCCTTCACCGCACTTGGAGGAGACCTTGGATCTGTAACGATCAACCCTGCAGGAAGCGCAGTAGCGAACTATTCTCAGTTCACGCTGACTCCGGCATTGACCATATCGACAAACACCGCACAGGGCGTGTCTCCGTTCCAGAGCGGAGAGCTTCCATATTTCGAAAGGCAGATGAAGAGCAGCATGACCCGCTTCAGCATGCCGAACTTCGGAATGACCATCAACTGGGATACAAACAGGAAGACCGGCCTTAAGAACATGAGCTTCGGCTTCATCATCAACAGGACTGCGACATATGACGAGGACATTTACGCAAGCGGCACAAACTCAACCACTTCGTTCATGGGTTCGATGGCATACGATGCTACGGTAAACGGATATACCGGCGCGGAACTCAATGCCGACAATGCGTATAAATACATGCCTTGGAAGCCTGTTGTAGGATACCAGAGCGGAATGATTTCGACATTCGGAGGATATGACGATCAGTTCGTGGGAGCCAGCGAGATCATCTATGACAACGGCGATGTTGCCTTGGGAGGACCTCTCCAGCAGTCATATGGCCGTCAGGTAAGCGGAGGAAAATATGAATACATATTCAATGTAGGTGCGAACATTTCGGACTTCGTATACCTTGGTGCAAACCTTGGCATCTCATCCCTCAATTACTCATACAACGAGTATTTCAGAGAGGTGGCAGCCGATCCGGCAGATTTCGAGATCGTATTCGACAATGGAGACGCCATCTACTTCAAGGACATGGTCTACAAGTATTCATATGGCGCAACCGGTAACGGATATTTCGGAAAATTCGGCGTCCTCGTCACTCCAGGAGCGGGACTTCGTATCGGTGCGGCAATACAGACTCCTGTGATCAACACAATTTCCGAGTACTGGCAGCAGGCAGGTGAAACCAGCTACACCAACTCACAGTACAATGCCGGCGCGACAAGCCCTCAGGGCAGAGGATCATACACAATGGTATCTCCATTCAGGGCCAACTTCGGTCTCGCATACACATTCGGAAGCCTTGGAGCCTTCAGCGTGGATTATGAGTTCTGTGATTATGGACAGATGAAATACAAGGGTTCCGACTATGCGGACAGAGATTACTTCGAAAACGTAAATGAGGATATCAGAAACAGATTCGGAATGTCACACATGCTCAGAGCGGGACTTGAGGTAAAGCCAATCAGCGAGCTCGCGATCAGAGCGGGATACAACCTTACAACAGGAGCAGAGAAGTACAACACATGGAATGAAGCGCTTCCTGTAAGCCTCAGACAGAACATATCTTTTGGTGTAGGCTACAACTCGAAGAAGTCATTCTTTACAGACCTCGCAGTAAGGAGAACTCTCATTCCAGACGAATATTTCATGCCATACAGCGACTATATGTATGACGCTGACGGATACATCGTTTCAGATGCATACGCACCTGAAATCCTCAACAAGAAGGGCCTCTGGAAGGTTCTCCTCACATTCGGCTGGAGATTCTAAGTATTGAAAGGGACTAAAGCTTCTTAAGATAAAGGATGCTGTCCGGTCCCTCGTTGAATAAAAGATCCATGATCGAAAGATCAGGCTGAAAGCCGTATTTCCTGGAAAAGACCTGGAAATACGGCTTTTCCAGTTCCAGATCATGCAGAATGTCATTCGGACGCTTAGGATGTATCTTTTCCCTCAGATCGTCGCATGCGATCTGCTGTCCGTCCGAAGAGACAAGAACCGCATCACGGGAGAAATCATCGGTAACTCTGAGGTCCACCTTGATGCCTGTCTTCTCGATGAAGAAGCGGATCAGGGCCATGTTAAGGTCAAAGAGCCTTTCCGGTCTGCTCTCCAATATCTCAAAGAGCTCATCCTGGTAGTATTCAAAATAAGCGGAAGTCCTGTAGGCAGACACAATCGCCCTTTCGTGCTGCTGTAGCCATGGAGTGGAGTAATCCACCTTGATTTCCGAAACCGGCAGCTTATGCGTGCCTCCTTCATGAACTATCGGGAAAGAAAGGGCCTGGACACCGTCAGCGGCATAAAAGCGGCAACGGTTCCTGTATGACTGCTTCTGATAGTTCTCGCAGGCTTCTATATAGACAATGGACGGCGACAGTTCAAGAGAACTGCTTCCGTCCATTCTATTACTCAAACCATCCATTTCCTCTGCCATTGCGGCGAAATAGGAAACGGGAGGAAAATATGCTGTTGAGAGAAGCTTAGGCATTTAGTCGATATTGCCCTTTGTCTCAGAGTTCATGCCTCTGATGATGCCTCTCTTGGAATTTCTGATGAAGTTGATGATAGTATCCCTTTCCTCTGACTCAGGGAAACCCAACTCGATCTTTGCAAGAGCATCAGAGAAGTTTGTACCGGCACTGTAGATGATGTCGTACATGTCCTTGATGCTGCGGATCTGATCTGAAGTAAAGCCTCTTCTGCGAAGTCCCACGATGTTCACGCCTGCGTATGTGAGCGGGTCACGTCCGCAGAGTACATATGGAGGTACATCCTTGTTGATCTTGCAGCCGCCACCGATGAATGCGTGCTTTCCGATCCTTGAGAACTGATGAGCCACCGAGCTTCCGCCGATTGTAGCCCAGTCATCAACGTCAGTCTCACCTGCGATACCTACATAGCTTACGAGGATACAGTTGTTTCCTACTGTACAGTCATGAGCGACATGAGTATAAGACATGAGGAGAACGTTGTTTCCGATCTTTGTCACTCCTCTTCCGCTTGCCTTGGTTCCGCGGTTGATGGTAGCGCACTCACGGATGTTTACGTTATCACCGATCTCTACATATGTGATCTCTCCGTCGAACTTGAGGTCCTGAGGGATCGCTCCGATCACTGCACCAGGGAATACTGTGCAGTTCTTTCCCATCTTCACATAGTTGAAGATAGTTGCATGAGGAAGGATCTTGCATCCGTCTCCGATCTCTACGTGTTCCTCGATATATGCGTAAGGTCCTACCTCTACGTTCTCTCCGAGCTTAGCGTTCGGATGTACTGTTGCGAGTGGATGAATATTTGCCATAATTACAATGATTTACGAACAGCCTTGGCTGCTGTGGTGTTTATTCCATGTCCCGCCTTTTCTGCTGTAACCTTTGCCTTGAGGAAGCCTCCGCAAAGTCTGAGGTCACCGATAAGGTCGAGAAGCTTGTGTCTTGCACATTCGTTAGGGAAACGAAGGACGAGGTTGCTCAGATATCCGTCTTCACGTACCTTGAGAGCAGGTACATTGAAAAGCTTGCTCATGCGGTCTATCTGCTCGTCTGTCACCGGATGCTCGACGATAACGATAGCGTTGTCCACATCTCCTCCCTTCACGAGGTTGTTATTGAAAAGGAATTCGATCTCATGGAAGAAAACGAATGTCCTGCATACTCCGATCTCCTTGGGATATACGACGCCTTCATTCCATGAAGCGGTCTGTACGCCGAGAACCCTTGAATTGAAATCTATCTTTATCTCATATGAGAATTCGTCAGCGGGCTCGATACGCACCACAGATCCCTTCTCGTCATTTCTGATTTCTATAGTCTCCTTCAGCTCGATGTATCTGCGGGGAGCATCCTGCTGCTCGAACCCATCGCTCCAGATCGCATCGATGTATGGTTTCGCGCTTCCGTCAAGGATAGGGACCTCCACGTTGTCGATGTCCACAAACGCATTGTCCACTCCCATTCCGGTCAAAGCCGAAAGAAGATGTTCTATTGTCGATACGGACGCATCTCCACATGAGATGGTTGTACTTCTTGCCGTATTAGATACATTTTCAGCCAAGGCCGGCACCACGGCATCCTCGCCGATGTCAGTCCTGACAAAAACAATTCCGGTATCCACCGGCGCAGGCTTTATCGTAATCTTTGCTACTCTTCCCGTATGAAGTCCTTTACCCTCAAATGAGTAGCTCTTCTTTAATGTCTGTTGCAACTGCATTATCTTTTCTGATTCCTTATATCTTCCATAGGCAGTCCCTCGCGGATAGCCCGAAACATTTTAGCCTGCAAAGATAGATATTATTTTTGTATATTCCTATTTACCAGCCTTTTTAAAGACAGCATAACTTCTCAGATATTCCTTATAAGGAATAGCAGGAGTTCCCATCAATGCCTGACCTGGAGTCTTTATGCTTCCTATCACTCCGGTCTGGGCTCCCAGAGAAGTATTGTCCGCTATGGTCAGATGGCCTGCAATGCCTGACTGACCGCCGAAGATACAATGCTCGCCTACCTTTGTCGACCCTGCGATACCCGTCATGGCAGCCATCACCGTATTCCTGCCGACTTCGACATTGTGGGCGATCTGGCAGAGGTTGTCGATCTTTGCTCCCTTGCGGATAATGGTCGAACCCATCTGCGACTTGTCTACACATGTATTCGCTCCGATCTCGACATCATCCTCAATGACAACGTTGCCTGTATGTTCTATCTTTTTCCATGTGCCGTCCTCAAGAGGAGCGAATCCGAATCCGTCTGAGCCGATCACGGCATTGGCATGTATGATCACGTTATTACCAATCTCCATGCCCGGATAGATGCGCACGCCCGGATAGATGATGCAGTTCGATCCGATCTTCACATCATCTCCTACATATACATGCTCATAAATCTTTGAGTAGTCGCCGATTACGGCATTCCTGCCAACATATGCAAAGTCTCCGACATAAACCTTCTTTCCTATCTTCGAGCTCCAGCGCACCTTGCTGTGACAACCGCGATATCTCCTGTATGAACGCTTCTTTGCAGTCACATAATCGAGAAGGGCCGCTACAGAAGCATAGGCATCATCCACACGGATCATGGTTGCAGAAACCGGCTCCTTAGGCTCGAAAGTCTTGTTCACGATCACGATGTCGGCCTTGCTTGAATAGATATATTGCTCGTACTTCGGATTGGCAAGAAAACAGATGGTTCCGGGCTTGCCGCTTTCGATACGGGCAAAGTTTGTGACGGTCACTTCAGGGTTGCCTTCGACGGTTCCTCCGAGTATCTCAGCGATCTCTTTTGCTTTGAATTCCATGATATTGCAGGTTCGGGTCAATTATTTTGCTTATTCTGAATTTAATTCTTACATTTGCACCGTGAGAATGATTCAGGGGGCTAGATGGCCCCCTTATTTTATGCATTACCAGGAGCAATGATGAAAATATCAGACATTATAGATGCAATCGGCGGCGAAATCGTTGCACGCGGATGCTTCATTGTTGACATTTCAGTCAGCAAAGATAACGATATTGTATTGACTATTGAGTCGGAAAACGGAAAAATCGAACTCGATGACTGCGTTTCACTCAGCAGGTTCTTTGAAACCAAGTTCGACAGGGAGACTGAGGACTATTCGCTTACCATCAGCTCAGCCGGCCTTGACCAGCCTTTCAAGGTGTTCAAGCAGTATCAGAAGGCTCTCGGTTCGAAGGTTGAGGTATCCCTCAAGGGAGGACGCAAGATGGTGGCAGTGCTCGAATCCGCAGATGAGGAAAGCATCACTCTGAAGTATTCGGTGAAGGAAGCGGTGGAAGGAAAGAAGAAGAAGGAGCTTGTGGAGCATATGGACCGCTACACCATGGACCAGGTCAATGCAGTAAGACCTTTCATTGAATTTAACTAATAAAGACATAACAATGGAAAAGATTGAACTTAAAGACGCTTTTGCTGAGTTCAAGAACCAGAAGAACATCGACAGACCTACAATGATGGGTGTGCTCGAGGATGTTTTCAGGACTCAGATCACAAAGACTTACGGATCGGCAGACAACTTTGACATCATCATCAACATTGACAAGGGTGACTGCGAAATCTATTGGAACAGAGAGGTCGTTGAGGAAGTCGAGGATCCTAACACACAGATCGCTATCGACGACGACACTCTTGACGACGACTACGAGATCGGTGAGACTTTCGCAAAGAAGATCGAGCTCAAGGATTTCGGCCGCCGCGGTATCCTTAACATCCGTCAGAACCTCCAGGGACGCATCATGGACATCGAGAAGGCAAACCTCTACAACAAGTATGTAGGCAAGATCGGAGAGATCTTCACAGGTGAGGTTTACCAGACATGGGCTAAGGAAGTGCTTATCCTTGACGAGGACGGCAACGAGCTCCGTCTCCCTAAGTCAGAGCAGATTCCTGGCGAGCACTTCAAGAAGAACGACACAGTGCGCGCCATCATCAAGAGCGTGGAGATGAAGAACAACACCACTCCATACATCGTGCTTTCACGTACTACACCAGACTTCCTTGAGAAGCTCTTCGAGCATGAGGTTCCGGAGATCCTCGACGGTCTGATCACCGTAAAGAAGGTCGTACGTATCCCAGGAGAGCGTGCTAAGGTAGCCGTAGGGTCATATGACGAGAGAATGGACCCTATCGGAGCATGTATCGGTGTGAAGGGTGCGCGTATCATCGGCATCGTACGTGAGCTCCGCAACGAGAACATCGACGTACTCCAGTGGACAAACAATACACAGCTCCTTATCCAGAGAGCCCTCAACCCTGCAAAGATCTCTTCTATCGTACTTGGCGGCGAAGAGGACAAGATCAAGGTTTATATGCTTCCTGACGAGGTGAAGAAGGGTATCGGTAAGGGCGGATGCAACATCAAGCTTGCCGGAATGCTCGTTGGAAAGGAGATCGAGGTATGGAGAGAGCTTCCGAAGGATGACGTGGAGGCAGAGGAGGAAGACGTTCTTCTCAGCGAGTTCGACGACGTCATCGACGCATGGATCATCGAAAGACTCCAGAGCATCGGATGCGACACAGCAAAGAGTGTCCTCGCGCTTTCAGCAGCTGACATCGCCAAGAGAGCAGACCTTGAGGACGAGACCGTAGAGGAGATCATCGATATCCTCAGCGCGGAATTTGAAGACGAAGAGTAGAAATTTAATTAAGGGGTAATATAATGGCAGAAATAAGACTTAGTAAACTTACAAAACAATTCAGCATCGGACTTGCCAGACTCGTTGATTTCCTCAACGAGAAGGGAGCCAATGTGGAGATGAATCCGAACGCAAAGGTTTCGGACGAGTATCTTCCGGCTATCGAGGCAAAGTTCGGTGAAGACCTGAAACTTAAGAAGGACTCGGAGAAGGTTACGATCAAGCTCAAGGAGATCATTGAGATGGGATCGAAGAAGAAGCCGGGTCGCGAAGAAGAGGAAGCGCCAGAACAGGAGGTCATCATCAAGAGCAATGTTCTTAACACAGATCTCCCTAAGGCGGAAACTATCGCAGAAAAGGCAGCAGAGCCTCAGCCGGAGCCTGTAAAGGAAACAGCACCGGTCGTAGAGGAGCCTGTTGTCAAGGAGGATCCGAAGCCTGTACAGCAGGAGGGAGGATTCAAGATCGTCGACAAGATCGACCTGTCGAAGTTTGAAAAGAAGACCCCTGCAAAGGAGGAGACTCCGGCACCGGAGCCAGTAGCAGAACCTGAGACCGCCCCAACCCCAGCGGTAGAGCCTGCAGCACCGGTTGTAGAGGAGACTCCGGCAGTGGAAGAAGAGAAGGTAGAAGAGAAGCCACAGCCTCGTGAGGTAAAGATCGAGGTAGAGCGTCTCGCAGGTCCTAAGGTAGTGGACAAGATCGACCTTTCTCAGTTCGACAAGAAGAAGAAAAAGAAGAAGAGAGAGAGAATCGGCAAGGAAGGTAGCCAGAAGGTGGATGTAACCAAGGTCGAGGCTGACAACAAGGTGAAGAAGGACAAGAATAAGGGAGGACAGGGCCAGCAGAACAATAACGGCCAGAAGCAGCAGCGTCCTGGCGACCAGCAGCAGGGCAAGAACAACAAGAAGAACCGTCGCGACCGTGGCGGCGACAAGTTCAAGCCAATGACTGAGGCCGAGCAGGAGGAGATGCAGAAGGAGATCCAGAAGCAGATCAAGGAGACATACGCTCGTATGAACGAGGGTAAGAAGGGTAACTTCGGTGCTAAGCACAGAAAGGAGAAGAGAGAGGCGGCATCACAGAGAATGATGGAGGAGATGGAGATGCAGCAGCTTGAGCAGAAGGTGCTTAAGGTGACTGAGTTCGTTACTGTAAACGACCTCGCTACCCTTATGAACAACACTCCTGTGACCAAGGTTATCGGAGCATGCATGAGCCTCGGTATGATGGTATCGATCAACCAGCGTCTCGACGCAGAGACACTTGTTCTCGTAGCTGAGGAGTTCGGATATGAAGTTGAATTCGTGACTGCGAACCTTACTGACGCGATCACACAGGGTGAGGCTGAGGATACAGAGGAGGATCTCCTCCCACGTCCACCGGTGATCACTGTGATGGGTCACGTTGACCACGGTAAGACTTCCCTCCTCGACTATATCCGTAAGGCTAACGTTATCGCAGGTGAGGCCGGCGGTATCACACAGCATATCGGTGCGTACAATGTAAAGCTTCCTGACGGACAGAGAATCACATTCCTCGACACTCCTGGACATGAGGCGTTTACAGCGATGCGTGCCCGCGGTGCGAAGATGACTGACGTTGCCATCATCATCGTTGCAGCAGACGACTGCATCATGCCTCAGACAGTCGAGGCTATCAACCACGCACAGGCAGCCGGTGTTCCTATGATCTTCGCTATCAACAAGATCGACAAGCCAGGTGCAAACCCTGACAAGATCCGTGAGCAGCTCTCTAACATGAACATCCTCGTAGAGGACTGGGGCGGAAAGTACCAGTGCCAGGAGATCTCGGCAAAGAAGGGTATCAATGTAGACCTCCTTCTTGAGAAGGTTCTCCTTGAGGCGGAGATGCTCGAACTTAAGGCTAATCCGAACAGAAGAGCTGTAGGTGCAGTGATCGAGTCATCGCTTGACAAGGGTCGCGGATACCTCGCTACTATCCTTGTACAGAACGGTACAATGAGAGTGGGTGACGTAATGCTCTCAGGATGCTATACAGGACGCGTAAAGGCTATGTTCAATGAGCGTGGTCAGAAGGTTGAGGCAGCAGGTCCTTCAACTCCGGTATCTGTCCTCGGTCTTAACGGAGCCCCTACAGCCGGTGAGACATTCAACATCATGGCAGACGAGAAGGAGGCTAAGGATATCGCAAACAAGCGTGAACAGCTTATCCGAATCCAGGGCATCAAGACACAGAAGCATATGACCCTCGAGGAGATCGGACGTCGAATCGCTATCGGAAACTTCAAGGAGCTCAATGTCATTGTCAAGGGAGACGTGGACGGTTCTATCGAGGCGCTCTCAGACTCTATCATCAAGCTCTCTACAGAGGAGGTTCGCGTGAACCTGATGCACAACGCTGTCGGTGCGATCTCAGAGTCAGATATCCTTCTTGCAGCGGCTTCAGATGCGATCATCATCGGTTTCCAGGTTCGTCCTATGCCTTCGGCAAGAAAGCTTGCTGAGAAGGAGGAGATCGAGATCCGTCTCTACTCAGTCATCTACGACTGTATCAATGAGCTCAAGAGCGGTATCGAGGGTATGCTCGAGCCTGAGCAGAAAGAGGTTGTCACAGCAACCGCTGAGGTTCAGGAGACATTCAAGATCTCCAAGGTGGGAACCATCGCCGGATGTATCGTCCGCGAAGGAAAGCTCCAGAGAACCGCGAAGGTGCGCGTGATCCGCGACGGTATCGTGATCTACACCGGAGAGCTCGGATCGCTCAAGAGATTCAAGGATGATGTCAAGGAAGTTGCAATGGGTCAGGACTGCGGTCTTAACATCCAGGGTTACAACGACATCAAGATCGGAGACGTTGTCGAGGCATACACTATCGAAGAGATCAAGAGAACACTGTAATCAAAGATCTACATAAAATGAAAAGCGGCTGACTCATTTTAGTCAGCCGCTTTTCATTTTATGTACCCGGCATCACGCCGTCATATCAATACTGATTATTCATCACGTCCTCCAGCATTCTGGAAAAGCTCTACAGGAACATCATATTCAAATGTCTCATAGCAGTTTCCATCAAGATCCTGGCAGATGATGAATACCCTGTCAATCACTTCCTGCGTGCTGGCGATAGCCTGAGGCTGGCGGAACTCAACAGGTGTACCATTGTTTATATTGATAAGGTGGTTCACCTCTACGTCATGGCCCTGCATCTCTCTTGTCTCCACAAAATTACCGCCACAATCACACAATGAGTCATGATACTCCTGCGATGCCCAGATTACTGAATTACCCCATAATGGAGCACCGTGCTCGCTATGATAGTGTACATATCCGATATGAGGCCACTCCCAATCGTCAGATACTGTAAGATGCCAGTCACGTGGCTTATCAACATACTGGATGATCTTGACAATCTTTTCTTCTGCAGAAAGTACCAATGTCTCATCACCATCATTCAGATAACTGTCTGTTCCTGCAAGAACATATGCAGTAAATCCTTCAGGTACTGTAACGGTAAATCCGTACGCACCTGGAAGCGTACCTGCACTTGACTGTACAAAAAGATGCTCAAGCCAATCTACTGTAGGTCTTGCTGCGGCCCACTTAGGATCTGAATCGAGCACGATAGTTCCGATTGCAACTGCTCGTGGAGTGAATCTGAACTCTGTAGCCTTAGAATAAAGACCTGAAGCATCCTTAGCCATAGCTACAATCACATGATTCTCGCCATATGCAAGGTCAGTCATCTTGATCAGACCGTCAACTATAGGATACTTTCTTGCAACTTCTGTCAATCTTGCGTTTGTAGAGTTGAGGTACATGTATACCTGGGCTGTCTCAACATTACCTCCAAGATAGTTTGAGCTCTTCCATGTATTGTCTGAAGTCTTGCCAATCCAATATACATACTCAACAGCTTCACCACCCTTTGTGGAAATATTGAGCTGAACATTGTTCGGATCATTGTATGCAAGCGAAATCTCTACTGAAAGATTATTATACTGAAGAGCAGTGGTTGTACAGTCAAGCACTAACACCTCACCGTACTTTCCTTCCTTATCTGTTGCTACTGCGAAAAGAACATAATCTGTCTCTGGCTTAACCTTAGAGATAGCATCAGATGCCTTAGCCTCTACACTTTCAGCCTTTGCATACAGGCCGCTTTCAAAAAGATAGTTTGCTCTTGCCTGATCGTCAGCATACTTCTTTGCATTCGAAGAAGTAAGGTATGTATAGTATATAGTCTCTGCTCCCGAAGCGCTAAGATGAGCAACGATGTCGAATGATTCAGCTTCAACCTTATCAGCCTTTACTACCACTGAGCTGCCTGATGTAAGATTGAGAGTTGAAAATTCACGCACAATGATATCTGATGCTGTATATGTCTTGCCATCCTGAGCAACAGCAAACCATGCCACATACTCTGTTGCCGGCTGAGGCTCTACACCTGCAAATGCGAACACAGAACCTGTGTAAGACATTGGCGAAGCAGTCTTCTCAATGAATCCCTGGTTGATATTGTAGACAACGTCCTCAACGAAGAAATCAGCTGCCGGTATAACGGCAGTATAATAAGCCTCTACACCCTTTGCATCAAATACGAGCTCTGCATCACGGAAACTCTCGCGACCGATCTCAAAACTAACAGCCGAATAATTCAATGTAAGCGAGTGGAATGTACCTGGCTTGAGATAGTAACCCGCATCGGCATCTGTCTGATAATAACATGCAGGAATTGCCCAGAACACATACTGCTGACCTGGCTCGAGTTCATAACCTGCGATCTCCGCAAGCGGCATATCTTCCATGTCATAATCCGCAACGCCATATCCTGCAGGATAGTCATACGCAACAAGAAGGCCCTCAGCAACACTGAAGATTTTCTCCTCGTTATATTCCGCAGCCTTACAGATACCATATACATATTTCTGAAGGCCATTGTACATCTCAACATCAACTCCTGCAAGGGAAACGCTGAACTCCCTGAACGGCTCTGTTGAAAGGTAAAGCTTGGCAACTGTCGCCTTTCCGCCCTCAAGGACAGCGACAACCTTAAGGTCGCCATCTGCAGCGGCTACACCGCTCTGGATAAGTTCTGCAGAAGGTGCAGTAACATCAAAATACTTGGTAGCCAGGTATGGATCCTCATATTCCTTGACTCTCCAGCCATCAGGAATCTGAAGTACATAGTCAACAACTCCCCTTGCATCGACCTGGATTCTCTCAGTAGATCCTACAGGAACATAATAATCAGAGATGATCACGCTTGACCAACCTGCTGGCTTTACGAAATGGAAACCAGCTGCGCCATCTACAGTCACGGTAAAAGACATATCTTCACCGAAAGTGAAGGTAACTGCATAGACCTCTCCTGTAAGTTCGTCTGCGATAAGCTCATAATCTGAGAATACAGAATTTCCGGAAAGAGGATATTCAACACCACCTATCACGAGATATGAATCTCCATCTCTTACTACCACCTCAGGAGTCTCAGCCGCTACAGGAATTGCCTCACTGTTCTCATCAAGGAAAAGCTGTTTCTTGCCATTCTCATCGATATATGCCCAATAGCTGACTCCGTCACTAAGTGTAATGTATGTAACGAAAGACTTCAGATCTTTTTCCGGAAGAAGCTGAAGTTCCTCGCCATTGGAAAGCTTCACTGTAGTGATGCCGGTTGCCGAATCCGTAGATACCTCAGTAATGAATACCTTGCCATTAAGAAGGTCCTTGATTGTCTTGATTTCAGCATTCATCTTCTGCTCGAGATCATATATTCGGTCGATGATAAGGTCGATCCTGTCACGGATCTCAGTATCATCATATGGAGCAACCTCAGTACAAGACTGCACCATTGGAAGAGCAACAGCTCCAAGGCAAGCAGCCTTAAGCAATGCTTTCGCGATTGTTTTAAAAGTTTTCATATCGTTTTGTGTTATCGTTAGTATCAATATATAAGGTTGCCAAATCTGCCATTTGAGACACTCATCGGCTGAATAGAGCATGCCTCCACAGCCATGGTTGCTTTGGCATTTGGATCATGAGTCCACCTAGGCTTTCCGGTAATATCGCAGTATGCCCACTGAAGCGCTATGTTATAGTCCATGTTTCCCCAATCTGAGAATGAGTACGGGAACACATTATCCGCGTCATCCGTAGTAAGGGTATTGTCGTTGTTGACATATTCATCAGGCTCGATTCCGTCAGGATAATCACCGAAATCCTTTGCATTCTTCACCCAGAATGTAACAGGAGAGAACTGGAATCTTCTGCCGTTGAATGTAGTCTCTGACACAGTCATACCCACATTCTTGCCCTCTGTCTTGCAACCGATGAGCTTCACAGGGAAGTCAACTCCACGAAGCGAATTTATCACAAGTTCAGCAGCTGATGCCGTATTGTATGAGCAAATTACGAAAAGACGTTCCAGACCAAGATAGTCAGGCTTTCCAAGAGGGTCGGTATCATTGTTATATCCATAATCGAATGTCCAGTTTTCAGTCTGTCCATTATTATAAACCACCTTGGTGAATGTCTTGGATCCATTAGCCTCACCGGCAATACATCCGCTGAGCCATCTGCTCTGCGCAACTGCTCCACCGGCATTGAAACGGAAGTCAAGGATCATGTCCGTAATGCCTGCTGCGGCGAAATCAGAAATGGTTTCCTCCAGGAACTCCTGAGAATTGAGGTCGAAAGACTCGTATACGAGATATCCGATCTTCACAGCCTCATTATCAGGATCAGTAAGGATAGAAGCATGCAGAACAGGATCATATACATGCGGGCCTGCAGTTGCAGTGCCAGACTCATAGGCGTTCAAGACATAACCTCCGTTTCCGTTCTGCTCGAATCTGAGGAAAGAGAACACGTATGAACCTGACGGATTCTGATAAAGGCTTGTCATGAAATTCCTGTAATTCGATGTGGTAAGAGGAGTACCGTTCACTGCAAAAATGATATCACCTCTTCTGAGACCTGCCGCTTCTGCAGGCGATCCTCGTCTTACATACGAAGGTGCAAGTCCCATCTCCATCGAATTGTCTGCCAAAGCTGTCGAGATGAAAGGGCCAAAGCCGAGGCCACCTGTCTGCACTGCCTTTGTTACGGCATTTACAGAAGATTCGCCGGCATACTGGACCTCTACAAGATTGGTGTAGATGAACCTTTCTCCCGGATTTGGCTGGGTCGCCCTATAATAGCCTCCATCCGCCACATTCACATCACCCAGAGAAAGAAGATGCTTGGACAAGAACTCAGAATAAGGAGCCGTAAGGTCAATTTCCTGGGCATTGTATGCATCTGCAAAGAGGTAATCCTTCTTAAGGATGTCATGCATGTATGTATTCAAAGCCTTATTGATCTCTGCATCTGCGCTCGTACCCGAAGCAGCCTGAGTCAATGTAGCGACACAGACCGGGTCATATCCATCTGCAGTAACCCACAGTTCGGCTGATCTTTCCTCAGAACCGTTGTTCTTTTCAAAAGCGATTCGTACGGTAGCCTGCTTCTTGGCCTCGCCGCTTACGGTATTGGCATTGATGGAAGCCCACTCCGAAGCAGCATCTGTATTCAGCTTAAGCTCAGCTGTCCATGAAGCCAAAACATCGAACTTGATGGTAACAGTTGCTCCACGGTATGAGACCGCCCTGCCTGAATATGAATTATCTATATTGGAAATTCCCGCTTCAGTCTGGCCCGGCTGCTCCGGCTGTTCTGGCTGAACAGGGTCCTCAGTACACGAAACAGCACTTATGAGGGCAAGTCCCAAAATCAAAGAGATAAAGTACTTTATATTCATAGAATGTTAATTCTGAGTCGATTTAATAAAGGTACAATGCTTCTTTGTATGGTCAGCATTTCGACTTGCAGGAGACTTCAACTTCTTGATCTTCTCCTCAGTCATCTGTGCCGGCACAGCCTTAACAGCATCAGGCTGGACAGATTTGGTCAACAGATCCTTGATGTCTGATGCATTATATTTTTTGAAGGTATACTTTTCTCTATACACCTTGCTGTATCTGCCCTCATTATCAATCGCCATGGCGGCAATGACAACCGCCTTATTCCATGGTGCCCTGAAGTTTACTGTCTCAGCATAATAGACTCCATGGGTAACCAATGTCTCATATAGCATTGCATCCGGATACACCTCAGGGTCCTCAAGGCCTGTGACATACTCAAAGATGGTGTAATAATATGACCTGTAATCTCCGTCGATATGAATGGAAACAGGTACCATCGCATAGCCACGATACTGAGCTCCTGCGTCCGGATTGAGGTCGTAAAGATCGTCACCATCATAGAACTTATCAAAAGTTGCCGTGATTGTAGTCGGCGAGTAGTTTGCCTCACCTGTCATGAAAGTTTCGCTGAAGACAACGTCCGCAAGGAACTCACCGGTGTTCTGATCCATCACCACAGCTGCAACCTTATAACCGGTCTCTGGTGCAAGGAAATCAATGTTACCTGTTGACTTACCCTGAGAAAGTTCATAATAACTGAACTCATACATATCGCCATAATAAGACTGATTGATCAGGGCTGTGATGTTCTGCTTAACCTCATCCGCAGTTGTCTCCGGAGAGTAAACATACCAATAGTAGAAATGGGCTGCATCAGATGGAGTCACTGTAATATCCAACGAATTAGATCCTGCACCATTAAGGACAAATTCAAAAGTACAGTCTTCAGCAGGTCCTGCCGGAGCAGTCCTTACAGTAAACTTCTGAATCGGAGTAGTCTGCTTGCCCGCCTTGTATCCGAATACAACCATTGTGTACTCAGTATCCGGCTGAAGACCTGTCATTCTACCCGCAACATTGCCTTCGTACACATAGTTGAGAAGTCCGAATGTACCGTAGTCTTCCATAAGATGAGCATAGATCTGCTCGTCATCCATTCCTTCCATGAATACAGAAGGCTCTGCAAGCATTACATATGGATCGTTGTTGGTTGTCGTTATCTCCACATAGAAAGACGACTGGTCTACATCTTCACCTACAGTCACTTCTATCTGATTCGAAGAAGGAAGTACGTCAGAAGAAACATGCCATTTGTATGCTGGCTCTCCTGTGAAATTACAATTCTCGTCCCATTTGCATGCAAACACGATATACTCTGTCTGAGCCATGCACTCGAACTGGCTGTTCACCTCGTTGATATCACTATACCATTCATAGTACTCTCCCCTTGTAGTAAGGTACTCATAATCGATAAGATCCTGGATATCCCAGTCTACATATGCCTGGAAAACGGCCTTTGGATCATCACCATGCACAGATGCATACTGATCATATGTGGCCTTATCCATAAGATTCCAATAATAGTAAACGCCTTCATGATCCGGTGTCACTACGACATCCATTATGTTGTTCTCCTCGGTGATCTTGATATCAAAAGCAACAGGACCATCATATGGAGGGAGTGTGGTTGCAGATGCGGAATAGATGGAAGTCGTACGCACTCCTTCTTCTGTGATACCATACACATAAACCACATATTCAGACTCAGGATCAAGGCCCTTATACATCAGATTTTCATATGAACCTCTGTTGATGATTGTCTTGAGATAGTCCTTAAGCGAGATATTGCTGTTGCTTGCCTCCATCGAATAATATGACAGATCCTCCTGGAATATGGCTTCTTCAGACTCCATGCTATCAAACCAATCCTTGCCGACAACCTGACCTACCCACATAAAATCGTCCTCAACTGTCTTTACAGAGAAGATCACTGAAGTAGCCTCTGTACCTACGACTGTCAAACTGATCGGATCCTCCCATGCAGTCTGAGATACAGTAACGGTCACATCCTCATAAGACGGATAAGACACCACCAATTCTGCCTGGCGGGTCTGTCCTGTCGTATTCTTATCTGCTGTAATCTCAATGATACGAGGAATATCCGTATTCACTTTTACCCATTCGTCCTTGGTTGTAACAGACACGACTGCTCCGTTTTCAGCACCTGTCACCTGATAGACGACATTGGCTGTACCACCCTGGGCACCGATATGGACTTCAGTCTGGGCAATGTTGATAGTCTTCTTTTCTTCAAGGACAGGCTCCTCGCAAGAGTAGAAAAGTGATGCGAAAATAACCGCCATCACAAAAAATATCGATTTTCTCATAATGCTTTACTTATAATCATAAGACACAGTATCACCGATCTGACACAGTGCACAGTTAGTAATATCATAATTGCCATTCTCATCGGCTGCTGTCACGAAAACAAGGATCTCACAATTGTTTATGTCCCAGTTATCTTCAGATGGAATGACGAACATCTTCTGGGCCTTCATGCCTGGCTCAAGAGTTCCGACCTTCTCACCGACAAATGAGAACTGTGAAATCGCTCCTGCCATATATCGGAGGGCGTTCTCATGTACATTATGCCAAGACTCATACATACCGGTCTGTACCGAATATATATCATCCTCAAGAACCCATGCAGCGACGCGATAGTTATTTTTCACTGCTGACTTGACCTCAACATTTACGAGAATGTCATCTCCTGAAAGAATCACAGACGCCGCGATACCTGCATCTGCAGTCGGCTTAGCAAGCTGATCTATCTGAGACTTGATCTCCTTGAGATCCGTACCGGTAGCAACATTCGTCAGATTGAATGTCAATGACGGGTAGTTTCCGGATGTATTGTATACCATCGACAGATTGCGTGCAGCCTCTGAATATGCCGCATCTCCATCGCCGTCATTATATGAATGCGATGCAACATGATGATAAAGTTCATTATATGCTGGATCTGCCGACAATGTCTTGAGGCTCTCCATCATTCTCGGACAGTTTACACATCCGGTTCCGGTGTGCTGCACCAGAAGCATCCTGTATCTGAATGAAAGATTGCTCTCCTGAGGGTCTGCAGGGAGAACCGGAATTTCATCTACCGCCCTGACAACCACCTCATTAGAGAGGCTGAGTCCATAAACCGCATAGAAGGTATATACACCTTCCACCTCTGTGCTGAACTTTCCTTCAGTCACAACGTCATGGGTAGCCTTATCATAAATTTCCGCATATTCGGTAACATCATGCTGGCGGCCTTCCTCATCCGTTACCGTCACGGTAAATGACACGGCATCCGCACCATCACATCTCAACTTATCTTTGTCACACTCCAGGGTGACAGGTCCTGAAATAACAGGAGCCGGTCCCTGAGATGCAGGTTCACCACAAGATGCTGCACCCCACAGAGTCAACATGCATAAAACAGCAAGTCTGAAAAATCTCATAATTATCTTTTTATCTAAAATTATCTGGCAATCTGCTTTTCCTTTCTTGTCTTCGCCTGAAGAATATCAGCCATAGCCTTTTCGCGACGAAGATCCTTTACTTTCATCATAGCCTCATCATGCTTAGCCTGCATCTGAATGGCATTCGGTCTGCCATCAGAGAGTCTCTTCTTCGTCGCCACCTTGATTTCGGAAGCGGACAGATCCTGAGCCGACATAACCTTGCCTGACTTCTTCATTGAATCAATGAAATCCTTTACAGGTGATGCTCCATCCTGAGTGAAGAACAATGGAGCTCTGTATATCCTGGTCACATTTCCATCGTAATCGTAAGCCATGGCGGTAAGAGTCATCTTGGTATCATATTTCACGATGAAGTTGGTCGAAGCCTTTGTATATCCGCCACCCTCAAGACCAGCATAGAAAAGTTCATCCGGATACTCTTCCTCATCTGTCAGGTCGTTGGCATATACTGCGTAATAGTAAGCACTGCAATTTCCTTTGACATTAAGTTTGATAGGCATGAGTGCATCACCATCACGGAGAAGGGACTCGAACTGCTTCTGTCCGGCATTGATCAGCTGACCGAGATCGTAATATGGTCCATACTCAAAATCGAACTCGATATCTGCATATGTCTTCTCAAGCGTAGTAAACGGCTCACTGAAAGCAACCTCCGAGAGGAACTCTCCTGTATCGTAGTCCATTACAACCGCACCTACCTTATACTCTGTCGCAGGATAGAGATCCCATGCGTTGGCACTGTCATCTCCAAGTGAAAGTTCCCATGAAGAGAAGGTTGCCACGTCACCCTCGTAGTATACTTCGATTGTCTTGCTGATGTAGTCCTTCACGTTCTCCGCTGTATAATATGAAGGATAGACGATCCAGTGATAGAACTGTCCCTTATCGGAAGGAGTTACCTCAACGAATGCAAAATCCACATCCGGAGTCACCTTGAATTCGAAAGTACAATCCTTAGGATCACCTGCAGTCAATGTCTTGAACTCTACCCTATCCATCTGCTCTGTAGTCATGGTTCCGGCCTTGTAACCGAAAGCGAGGACTACATAATCTGTATCAGGACGCATGCGCGAGAAAGTCTTTGTCTTGTCTCCGGAGAAAGTGTACTCGCTGATCAGGTAATCATATTTGGTTGTCACATAGACAAATGTCTCTTCATCCGTCATTCCTTCGATCTCACTCTTTCTCAACGGAATGATCACATATGGATCATCATTGGTAACATCTGCCATAGCATCGACAGAAGACTGCGTGATATTGTCAATGGACAAGGTGATCTCATTTGCAGACTGTGCGATTCCCTGGCTTGTATGCTCGTATGTCGAAACCGGACCGGCGAGACGGCACTGCTCATCCCATCTGCATGCATAGATCACATACTTTGTAGATGCCTTCAGTTCCATATTTCCCCAATCCACGACATTTGACTCGTTATAGATGGCGAAGTAGTCTTCCGGACCACTGATCATTCCAAGATCCATAAGTTCGTTTATTCTTGCATCGATCTCCTCTGCCTGAATAGCGTCACGAAGGTTTCCTCCATGCTTCACCTTCCACTCTTCAAGAGTTGTCCATGGCACAATGTCATAGTAGAACGGCACACCGGTATGCGAAGGTGTGATGGTGTAGTCCAGGACGTAATCATTCTCCTGGGCAGTGAAGGTGAAGGTAATGTCACCCTCATATGGAGGCTCTGTTGTAAACGGTGCAGACACGATGTCTGTCGTACGTCTTCCCTCTCTTGTAACACCATATGCATAAAGAACATAATCGACTGATGGCTGCAGACCGTCAAAGGTCACATTCTCCATCGATCCCTTCGCCGACATCATGTCAATGAATTCGGCAAGACTCATATCCTGGATATCCGCGAGATATGCAAAATACTCAAGATCATTCTGGAAAAGTTCGTCGGCAGTATCAAAATACTCGAAACTCTCCTTATATGTAACCATCGGGATCCATGCAAGTTCCGGATCGGATGTAATCACTGAGAATGTCACACCAGTAGCTGAAACTCCGGATACTGTCACCTTGAGTGGATTCACGAAGAACTCCTGGCTCACCTTTACGACCACATCCTCAGCGCCTTCATAACTGACAACAACCTGAGTCTCACGTACAGCTCCTGTCTCGTTGATATCTGCTGAAAATGAAAGAACTCGAGCCTTCGTAGTAGTGACAGTCAGCCAATCTGCCTCATTATGAACAGAGATCCTCTGTCCTTCAACCTGATTGTCGATCATATAAGCCAAATCAACCGATGCACCGTCTGAAGCGAGGGTGATTTCTGTCTTGGCAAGCTGGATTACAGGTACCTTTACCTCAGGCTCTGGTTCAGGCTGCGGATCCGGCATCTTCTTACATGATGCAATGGCGATAAGAGCCGCCGCCATTGCCAGGATATATTTCATCGTCTTCATAATATATGTATTTTCAGTTAGATATAGTCATACGAAACCGCTCCGTTGACAGGGCAGTATATGCAGTTTACAAGATCATAGTTTCCATTACCGGCAACAGCCGTAATGAGAAGCTTGCAATTCTCGGCGATCCAGTCCTGATCAAGTGCAATGGCAGCTATCATATCCACAGACTCACCGACCTCTACCATACCGACATGCTTGCCATAGATCTGCTCGTTCTTCTCCGATCCATACATCAGACGGAGACAATTGCTGTGCATGTTATGCCATGAAGATGTCGCACCTGACTGCGGCGAGTGGATATTATCCTCAAGTACCCATACAGCGATGCGATACTTTGAATCAACTGCTGACTTAAGGCTTACGTTAACAAGAATATTATCTCCAACGACAGCGCTTGCAGCTGAAATACCCGCGTCCGCCTGCTCCTTGCTCAGAGTCATGATGGCCTCCTTCACTTCTTCCTCGAAATAACCCTGCTCATCTGTAAGGTTATATGTCAGCATAGGATAAAGGGTAACTCCCATATTCTTCGACAAAGTCTGCGATGCAGATGAATATGCCGCATCTGAAGCATTATATGAGTGTGATGCCACATGGAGATAACGTGAAGCATACTGCTCATCGTCACCGATATGCTTGAGAATATCCATCAGCTTAGGACAGTTAGGGCACTCGTTTCCGGTATGCTGCACCAAGAGCATACGGTGAGAAAATGAAGTGTTCGCCACATCGGTATCTGCCGGAAGCGCAGGAACGCCCTTGAACGCCTTTACCGACACTGAGTTTGACATGTCGAAACCACGCATGGCATAAAAAGTATACACGCCCTCCTCAGTGGTCTTGAAATCCGGATCATCTATCGGCACATCTTCGCCTTCTATGTAAATTTCCACATCCGAAGTTACATCATGCTCGACTCCGTGCTTATCCATCAAGATTACGGTAAGCTTTGATACATATGAGCCATCTGCCTCAATCACATCCTTGTCGGCATATAGAGTGATGTTGCCTTCCAGTTCCTCGGTAGTGCCACCCGGAGTCGGTCCTACAGGAGTATCGTCTTCCGGAGAAGTTCCGTGACATGCAGAGAATAGAACAGCAAAAACAAATGCCAATAAATTGATTTTCTTCATAATTATATTGAATATTTTAACTTACAAAAATAATCAAAATCTTCATAACGCAGCACATCCAGAGGCTATTTTTTACAGCACCTGACAGCATATGGCCCACATTCATCTACACAACAAAAAAGGTCCGGCAGAAATCTGCCGGACCTAATATGGTCTAAAAGTCTCTTGCTAAAAAACAGAGTTACTTAGTAGGGATCTCCTTTGTACCAGCGATGTACTCCTTCATGAGACCAGCATAGTACTCAAACTGTGACTGAAGCGGATACTCTCTGTAGTAGTATGTACCTGCTGCGTCAACCCAGCTTACAACGAGAACGATGTTTGGAGCTGGCTGATCCTCATAGTGTGAGCAGTACTTGTATGAAGAAGATGTAGGCTCAGTAGTAGTGATAGTATTCCATGAACCATAAGAACCAGCCCATGCGCTACCTGCCTTAACATTAGCAGCTGCGTCGAGGTTATAGCTCTCAGCATCAACGAGAACTGCACAAACCTCAGTACCCTCTGCTGGAGTTACGTCGAAGTTGATCTCATAGTAGAACTGATACAGCTCGTCATAGTCGCTGTACCAATATCCATAGTATGAAGCATCACCCCAACCGTTGTCTGGATAGCACTCTGACTCCTCTGGGAAGTTAACGCTGATCTGCGGAGCTGTAGCCTCGAAATCTGCGCCCTCAGTCACTACGTTATCCATCTCGAATACACAGTCATACTCAAGGATAGCTGCTGAAGCACCTGGATTACCCTCTGCATCGATAGGAACGATAGCGAAATAGTAAGGGTTGCCATAAGCATGATCCTCAACATAGAGAACACCGTTTGCAAGCTCATCAGCAGAAACAGTCTTTACTGATGATGAAGTTGAGAAGAAGAGCTCCTCTGCCATCTGTGCATCATCCATACCCTCATACTGATTGTAGTATGCAACCTGAGCGAGAACATACTTGTAAGAAGCAGCCTCTGCGCCATCCTCGAATACTGGAGTGAACTGGAGAGTCTTGGTATTCTTAAGCATACCATCCTGGAGGTTTGTAGTGTAAGGCTCTGCCCAAACGAGGTCAGCCTTTACAAGCTCATCTGTAGTAGCCTCAACGTGAGCGAGCTTACCATACTTGCCGTCAGCGTCTACAATGAAACCTACAAAGTGCATTGTTGTGTTTGGAGAAACCTTCTCAACTGAATAGTAAGGCCATGACTTAAGCTCTGCTGGAGAGTTGCCATATGTATTATCAAGGAGGTAATCAACAAGGTCCTCTTCGTAAGCGCTGTAGTCAGCATAAGTTGCCTCGTCCATCCAAGTGAAATAGAATGCGCTCCACTCACCGTTTGATGAAGGTGTAACCTCTGCTCCAAGCTCTGTATAACGATCAAGAACGATTTCCTTAGTTACATAGTCCCAGATATCATAGTCGTAAACCTCACCGATGTATGAAGTGATCTGCTTAGCAGTAAGGTCGATTGAACCACCTGATGTAAGAGCCGCAGTCGAGTACTGAGCGTAAACCACGTCAGCTGGAGTATAATCCTCCTTAGAACGTCCGTCGAGCGGAAGTACGAATACGTATACATCTGAATCAGGTGAATAGTTGCCGCTCATCGAGTAGCTTGTACCTGCTGCAATGTCAAGAGCTGAACCAGTGTAGCTTTCTGTGTAAAGCTTACCATAGTACATTCCCTCAGCCATAGCCATAGCCATCTGCTCCTTGATATCGTCAACTGAAGTCCACTGAAGCTGTGACTCAGGCATTGCTACTGCAACATATGAGTCAGCACCCTGAACCTCAACAGTCACCTCTACATTGTAAGCTGTCTTGGCAGCCACATTCTCTGTGATATCAACGTTAACTGGTGAGTAGTATGCAAGAACGAGGTCCTCTACGTCATATGGCATTGCGTTAGAATTCTCAACAGCAGCCCATACAACATACTCCTTACCTACCTGTGGCTCCTCACCGAGGAGTTCTGCGATAGATGCAGTGATCTCAGTAAATTCACCGTAGTTTGAAGGATAGTCATCAGTAAGCGACCAGTCACCATCATTCATTCTCGCGAGAAGGTCAGCTGTATCAGCCTCAAGGTTTGCCTTCTCAGAAACGCCATAGTAGAATGTTGCATTCCACCAGCTTGCAGTACCTGCGAGTGTGAAATAAGCATTGCCTGAGTAAGCTCTGAGGATAAGAGGCTGGCCAGCAACCTCTACAGGAAGCTTACCTACCATGCACTTACCATCTGCTGAGCAAGCGTGGATCTTCACATAACCTGAAGCTGCGTACTTAGCAGGGATCTCATAATACTCATCGTTCTCATCCCAGCCGTAGCCCTCCTGGCAATCCTCATAGTTAGGAGCAGTGATCTCTACCATTCCCTCTGAGTTGATCTCAGCGAACCAGCCCTTAGGTGCTGACATAACTGTGATGTCCTCGATACCTACAGACTTGATAGAAACCTTCATTGTGCTCTCTGACTCGAAGTAAACCTTACCTGCACGGATCTCGAATACGATTTCCTCTGGCTTCTCGATAGTGAACTCCTCGTCACCTACCTTGATGGTTACGGTGTCGCCGTTGTCAACGAGAGCAACCTCAGGGCACTCATGATCGCACTGGGTCGCAAGAACGATACCTGATGAGATCCAAGTGTTTCCACCGTCAAATGAGTACTGAAGCTCATTCTCAGCAGTCACCTGGAACTTAAGTGTGTAGAGAGCATCTACACGTGCTGTGAGAGCCTCAAGCTGAGTCTTGAGAGCCTCAAGGTTCTTTACGCGCTGGTCAAGCTGCGAGATCTGATTTCTGAGATCAGTGTCATCGTACTTGTCACAAGACACGAAGAGAGAAGACGCTGCACCAAGTGTCATGACACCTGCGCAAAGAGCCATAAGGCCCTTCAAAAACTGTCTTTTCATAATTAATAGATTTTAGTTAGTAAATAATAATGTAGTTATGTGTTATTGAATTATTCGGTATGTTTCTTACTCGATTCCGAAGATCTCCTCAAGAGTCTGAGCCTTACCATCCTTACAGATGAGGTGATAGAGCTTGTAGACCGGAGTTCCGTCAGCGTCGCGTCCTGCAGCGATACAAGCAGCGATTACTGTCTGGGAACCAGCCCAATCCTGCGATGTGTCGCTCTCGGCACGCATACCGCCACCATTTTCCTCAAAACCGCCTGCTACCCACTCGTAGATACCGTTAAGCCACTCCTCGTAGCTGTAGCCAGAATCCTTGATATTGTTCAAATGGCCCTTGTTGATATTTGGCATGAATGCAGAAAGATCAGCCGGATTGTCTGTATAGCAATAGAGGAAGTACTCTACGTCATGGTCGATCTTATATGTCACTGTCCAATCATACTGGTCATACTTAGAAGGTACAAGTGCCATGTTGATTGTCGGATCCGGACCTACCTGGATCTCCGAAGTCCTGATTGTAGCAAAATGCATTGGGCTGATGTTTCCATCAAAGTCCTCGGCACACATGAAGACTGTGTAGTCTGTGTCAGGAGACATACCTGTCCATGTAAGACCGTCGCGGCCGCTTCTGTCAGTAGGCCATTCGTTGACCATCATGTTTGTCGTACCTGAACCGAGAATGAAGTTGACCCAATCCTCCCAAGGGCTGTTCTGGTCAAGACCAGGATTGTTGTCAGCGGTCATGTACTGGATGTACACCATGGAAACTGTAGAAGGATCGTATGTAACTGTACCTCTGAACTGAGTTCTGCCAGGATTGTCAAGAACAAGCTTGAGATCCTTTGCATTACATCCGTCAGGTGAAGTAAGATTTCTCTCATCGGTAGTGAATGTCTCTGAAATCTTCAGATCTGTAAGCTGCTGAGCACCATTACGGCCGACGTATACGACAGCATATGTGTTGCCTGGCATGATAGGAACATTCGCAGCACCCATTGCAGCAAAAGCACTTACAGCATCACGTCTTTCAACCGCGCTGCTTCCTGTAGCAACACCTGCCTCTGCATCCCAAAGGAAATTAGGGTTGTGCCATCCGTATCCGAAATCTCTGATGTAACGGGCAAGCTCTCTCTTATCCTTCGCGCTCATTGCATTGATCTGCTCAACGTATGAAACTGGGAACACATTGTAGAAAACAGTCTGGCAATCTACACTGAATGTCACGTCAAACTCCACATACGCAGCAGCCACTCTTTCCTCTACGATATCGATTGAAAGCTCAGCCTCTGGCAGATTCTCAGGAATCTCCTGAAGATGGAAGTCACGACGGCTGAATCCTTCCTGCGGAGTAAGGTTTGCATCCACTGCCACAGCACAGGTTGTGCTCAGGATGGAAGCATCTGCCTCATCACCGTATTTAACTGAATAATAGAGGCTCTCCGGGTTATTAGGGTCATTCTCAAACGAAGGTGCTGTCACACGTGTACGGATGAAGTCACGGAACATAGTTTCTCCGAAAGCATCGATATATGCATCGATCTCAGATGTGAGGTAACCGAAGAAATAAACTGCAGCTGCATCTGCGTTAAGGTAATGCTGTACACCAAATGATGTATATCCTGCATTTACTTCAATCTCACACTGAGGATCTCCGATAAGCGGCTGGCTTGTAGTATGTACATAACAAAGTGTGAGGTCCTCCTGAGTCACGCTGCTGATGTTCTCCTCAGTACTTGCAACAACTGCAATGAGATATCCGCAATCTGGGATAGCGATTGCTGAAGCAGCTGAATAAGATGTATTCATCCAGTCAAACTCGATCTGGAGGAAATCGTCGGCATCTTCGAAATCATTGATGCTGAACGCATATCCACCGCTACCGCTTTCATTGAAAAGATATTCGCGAATGCGCTCGTTCACCTCCCATGACTCGGAAGAAGAAAGATTTCCGAATGCCTTATCATTCAAGAGGTTGTTATACAGCTGTGCAAGCGGATATACATCAAGCTTGAAAGACTGTACGAGCGGACCTGGACGAAGTTCAAACACGAAGTTCATATCCTCAACCTTGGTAACCTCGATCGATACACCTACCTCAGATCCCTCTACGAGAAGATTTCCACATTCAATAGGGAACTCATCAACGAATGGGAACTCAAACTGCTGCGGCTTATCGACGCTTCCGCCGTTGTTGCCGTTGTTACCGTTGTTACCGCCCGGACCTGGAGTCTCGGTATTGTTGTCGGGATCCTTGGTGTCATCCGGCTGTGGCTTGTCGCAAGAGGCAAAGCCAAAGGCGAGAAGCGCTGCTGTTAAGAAAGCAAGAATTTTTTTCATAGTATTATGTGTTATTTATTTAAAATCATATCCTGAGTCTCCACCATCGATAGCGCAGACATTCATATTGTTTACATATCCCTCCTTATCCAGGGCGATTGCATAGATTTCCGTATTCTCGAGATTCCATCTCTTGTCCACCGGAATTGTCCATGTCTTGACAGCTTCCTCGCCTGCAGCGATCCTTCCGTCATCAGTGACCTTCTCACCGGTAAATGTACCGGCGTACTTTGTCACTACCTGGCGGACCACATGCTTATGTGTATAATCATCAAGCTCGCCGTATGTACCGTGCTTCTGATAGCCGACAATCCTGTCCTGAACGACCAGTACCACGACACGATACTCGGATGTAAGTTCCGACGCCACCTTAACCTGGATTTCCGCAGACTGACGGTCAGACGAAAGGGACGATGTAACAGAAACTCCACAATGAGGGTCATAATCCTGGAAAGAAGCCTTCAGAGCGGCATTGAATCCTGCCAGACCATCAGTGTTGAGTCCTCCTGCATCTCTGAAGTCTACGGTATAGGACGGAAGTTCCAGACCAATGAACATGTTCTTAAGGTCCATAGTCTCCTTGATAGCCAGTGAATCCGGCCCCATCTCCTCCGAATGGAAGGCACAGATATGTATATTCGACTTTTTCGAAGCCATAGCAGGCTTAGAAAGCTGAAGTGCCATATTGTCGTATCCTTCAGGACAAAACGCGCATGAGGCTCCGGTAAATTCTGCAACGAGTACATGTCGGTCATACTTGGACTCGATTTTGACAGCTGTATTTATTACATTGACCGTCACCTCATTGGATTTCAAACCGTTATATACGGCATGAAATACTGCTGTGCCTTCTGCCTTAGGAGCATATACATTTCCGACCAGATCCGCCGAAGTAGAGATTATCTCTGCCTTGGCTGTTACGTCAGCACCATTGTATGTGACAGTAAACTCTGCCTCGGTCTCGGAAGCAAGATCTATCTCCGTGTCGCTGACTTCCAGTACAGGAAGCGAGGAATCATCCACAGTGCCGGAACAAGCCATCAGGCCAGCTGCACACAAGGTAGTAAGAAAATATCTGAATCTCATAATTTTACTCTGCATATTGATAGTCTACGCTTTCTCCAAGCTTACACTCAGCCACATTGTTCACGACAAAAGTGTAACCTCCGTCAATGGATGTACTCGCTGCAACTATGACGCGAAGATTATCCTTGTTCCACTCTGGCGAAAGAACCAAAGTCTTTGTCGCGCTTGCCTCCACTCCCACAGTAAGAGGAAGGTTGTCGTTGATCTTGTCACCCTTCTCGCTTGTCAGAACCGCGCGGACTACATTATTATGGACATAGTCCTTGACGCCTGTCTGCTCTGCAACGATACCGTCTTCCACAACGAATACCAGATAACGATATGTCGAAGGCACATTTGAAGTTATGCCGACATTTATATCATACACGACGTCAGCACCTTCGGGCTTACCTTCATAATCAGAGATACTAAGTCCTGTCGAGAGGGCCACACCACACTGAGGCTGATACGATCCGATCTCTTCTGCAAAGCTTTCACCGAATGAAGGGCCGATGAGGTGAGTGCCCTGACGCATGTTCCAGAAAAGCCTTGGAAGGCCGTCAAAACCGCCAAGAGCCGCATTGAACAATGTTGTCGCAGGGATGGTCATAGGGTCTTCCACTACGCCCATATGCGAATGGAAGGCCACGACTGAAACCATTCCCGGATTTGCATCCTGCACTGCCTTGAGCCCCTTGGTCGCGGATGGGCAGCTTGTACATCCCGTAGATGTGAAGTACACTCCGAGCACTCTCTGCTGATATGCCTTGGCTTCACCTGAGAAATAAGGCTTGGCCTGGACAGTCACCGAGTTGTCAGTATAGTATTTACCGCCATAATAATACTCGGCTGTAAACCTGTAGGTGCCGGCTGTAACAGTAGAGAATTTATTTGCAGCTTTCATGCGCTTTTCTTCACCCTCGTACTCTCTGATGAGTACCAGTGTCTGGGCTGAGCTGACATCTTCCTTTCCGAACATTACGGTAAAGGTAACCATGTCGTTGCCGTCCGCGTCGATCTCTGTCTTGTCAGCAAAGATACGGAGCACTCCTTCCGGAACTTCCTCCATGGGATTTCCTGAAGGCACATCAGGATCCTGCGTATCAGGGTCAATCGTACCCGAACATGCAGCCATTGCCAGAAGGAGAAAAATATATGAAATCTTCTTTAACATATCAGTCATTCAGAATGTAATCGACAGACTCTCCAGCCTTAACCTCAACAATGTTGTCCATCCTTGCATAGTCTCCATCCGGAACAAGCGCAAAAGCAACGACTGAAAGATCCTCAACCTTATGATTACCAACTGGAATTTTCTGAGTGAAAGTCATTTTGCCATCCTTCTCCACCTTGGTCAGACTCTCAGATGAGTACATGAAGAAGTTTCCTGTCGAAGCTCTGACGATATGAGAGTATCTGCCACCCTCGTTCGTACCTCCGGCAATTGTCTGGTTATTCAGAAGCATGACCATACCCATATCATAGTTTCCGCCTGTTGAAGAAGTCAATTCTGCTGTCGCGATGATTTCCTTCGCAGACGGATCGTATTCCGTAGCAAGCTTGATTCCGCAGGTAGCAGGATACTTGGCACGAAGATTCCAGATTTCTTTCTCAAGGGCAGATGAAGTATTCTCAATGGTAAGTTCCTTCAGGTCAAGAACGACTGTAGGAAAACCGGAACCACCAAAATAAGAGATGATGAATGAGCCATAATCATTATCCCAGCCACCAGGAGTGACTGCCAGCTCGTCCTGACCATGCCAGCAAAGCTCGACCGAATGTGCTTTAGCATCTTCATTGAGTCCTTCAAGGACCTTCGTCATTACGGCACAAGGGCCACACCATGTAGCAGTAGCCTTATATATACCGACATTCTTATGGTACTTTTCGTAAGATGCCCTGTTCTTCGCCTCAACGAGAACCGTATTTGCTGACTTCTCTCCCTTAAAAGTAGCAGAAAACTCATATGTGCCGTTGGCAATGAATGAGGTGGTATTCTGCATTCTAGGCACTCTCGTGCCCTCTTCAGAGACAATATTAATGCTCTGGAGCGCCTTCTTATCGTCAAGCATCTCACGCTCATACTTATCCTTCAGCGAGAATGTCACCACATCCTTTCCATCGGCCTCGACTTCTGTCTTGTCGACAGAAAGTGTGAACGGCGCGGTGTACTCGTCCGGAATCTGCTGTTCTGGTTCTTGGTTCTCTGGGTCTATCTGACCGGAACAAGCAGCCACCAACATGGCGGCTGCAAGGTAAAGGAAGTTTTTCATTTTATTTAGAATGATGTTGTAATGCTGAAGTTTGCACCAGTATACTGCGGGATAGTACGGCACACTCCGCCTGAGCAGATGAATCCATCCTTATAGCGTCCATATCCTGCTGCAAGACGTGTACGTCCCTTGGTATAGCTGACACCGGCATTATAGTAATGTACCTTGGTCATGCCGTGATTGTACATATCGCTTGCCCATACGCTCCAATGTGGTGCGAAGTTGACCTCGAGGAGTGCAGCCATCCAGTCCTTCTTGTCCTCATGGGTTGCAAGATACTGAAGCTCAAGTCTTGTAGAGAACTTAGGAGTCCATTTGTAAAGGAGGTCGGCAACAACGATATTTGAAAGCCATGTGGTCTTGTAGTTACCGTACGTAGGGTTATACTCCTGCATAGAGTAAAGGAGGACCATCTTGAATTCCTTTGTCCACTGCTTCTCGAGATCGAAACTGAAGTCTCTGAAAAGGAGGTTGCCAGCCTGAGCGGTGCCTTCCTGAGCCAATGTATAGTAAGTCGAGAAGTTCGCATGAACCTTCATTCCCCTCTTGCCACCAAGCTTTGTTCCGCGACGGAAATTGTAGAATGCATCGAGCTGTCCGCCGATCTCACCGCTGTTGAATGAGAATGAAGACTCATCACCAACCTGCGGATTATATGGATGGAGGGTTGTAAGCATGTAAGTATACTGGGTGCTCATTGCAGGCACATAAGAAATCAGGTTGGCAGAAGAAAGAGAATTTGTCATGATCTTCTGTCCCATCCACTCGAGACGACGGCCAGTAAGGGTGATTCCAAGACCGTTGGCATTATATCCGGTCTCGATGAGCTGAGCATTTCCTCTCTTCGGAGTCATTGCAACAAGCTTCTTGCCCAGGTCCACGTATTCTCCTTTCAGGAAGAAGCCGTCATAATCGAAGTTAAGACGTCCTGACCATCCATAGGTACTTGGCTTTCCGCCAGCCTCTTCCGCATCAATGCTGATTCTCGAATATCTGTTAAGGACTGATCCCTCAACAGAAAGAACCACATTGTCAAGTCCTATGATGTTTGCAAGAGACACGCTGAGATCTGCTCCACGCACCTGAGTATCAGTAAATTCCATTCCGAGACGAGGGGTACCCCAAAGAGCTCTGAATGCGATCTTATCATCCCAGTTGTAAGCGAAGCGGGCACCCATGATCGCATTGTTCAGACCAAGAAGACGGTCCTCCCAGCTACGGAAAAGAAGTCCGCTACCGAACTGATCATAGAATGTACCTGCAGTTATCTGAAATGCATCGTCGGTCCAGTTCACATACATGTTGCTGAGAGCATACTTGTTCAGATCGTCCGGGTAACCGATCACAGCAGGCATATAAGACTCCAGCTGAAGACCTGCAGAAAGATTTCCGTTGTAATAATCGACCTTAAGGTAGTTGTTCGAACCGAACGGATCATCATCCGGAGTGAATTTGTTACCCTTGTCAGCTACATAAAAATGGTCGGTGGTCTCGAAGCTACCTGTAAGATAACCATTCTCCTGTGCGGAAAGGGAAAGAGAGGCAGCTGCCAAAAGGCTGAACACCAATATCTTCTTCATAATGTTACGGTCAGTTTAGTTGTTCGGAATTACTTTGAGCATTTCTTGATGGCCTCGAAGAGCTCAAGCTCGTTGCCAGGCACATAAGAAGTGTGAGAATAAACGATCTTGCCCTTACCGTCAAGTACAAACACGTGAGGTACCACAGATACGTTCATAGCTCTCATGAAGTCCTGGTTCTTGTCGAAAAGAAGAGTGAAATCCTCACCCCAGCCACGGCCCTGGGCAAAAGACTTTGCCTTTGCAAGAAGACGGCTGTCATCTGTAGACACAGCTACAACACGGAAATCAGCCTCCTCAAGCCAGTCAGGAAGAGCATCATATACAGCGTCAAGCTCACGGATACATGGCTTGCATGAAGTAGACCAGAAAGACACGATCATCGGTGTTCCCTCCTCAAGGAGTGTCTTTGTGTTAAATGCTTCGCCTTTAGCGTTCTCAACTGTTACAGATGGCACCTGAGCAGCACATACTGCTGAGATAAAGAGTGCAATACTCAAAAGGAATGTTCTCATATTCAATAAGTTTTACTGTATTTTCTGTCTATGGATTAAAAGAAAAATATTCGGGCAAATATACGGAAAAAAAACCACTATTTCAATTATTTTTTATGCCAGCATACGATATAACGACACCGTACGCACCGCTTCTGCCGCATCGTGTACGCGAAGAATATCTGCTCCGTTGTTGAGAGCATGGAAATGAAGTGCTTGCGTGGCCGGGAGAGATTCTTCCGGACTTATGCCTAGCAAACGGTATACCATACTTTTCCGAGAGACGCCGACAAGCAGTCTGCGGGTAGAAAAACAGGACTTGAAACAGCCCAGATCACGCATAAGCTGATAGTTCTGGTCAATGGTCTTGGCAAAACCGAAGCCAGGATCAAGGATCCAGTCTTTTATGCCGGCCTGCTGCGCTTTTTCTGAGAATTGGGAAAAATAATCCATCACCGCAGAGGTGACGTCATCATAATCGGTCAAGGACTGCATGGTCTGAGGATTTCCCCTCTTATGCATGGCGACATAAGCGAGTCCGAGGCGGCCGACGACGGATAGCATGCGGGAATCATCTTCGCCTGCCGAAATATCATTGACAATGAAGTCCCCTATGGTATCGTAGGCCTTTTCAACCACCTCCGACCAATATGTATCAATGGAAATGCGGACATCGGGAAGTTCTCTCCTGACAGTTTCGAGGGCAGGCTTCAACTTCCTCCACTCTTCTTCTGCCCCAACGGGATCTGCACCCGGACGAGTCGAGCATGCTCCGAAATCAAGAATCGTCGCACCTTCCTCAACATGCCTGAAGGCCAGGGAAAGGGCCTGCGAGGGTGATTCGCAACGACTCGCGGAAAAATAGGAGTCATCAGTAAGATTGACGATACCCATTATGTCTATTTGTCTGTCCTTGTTCATATATGACTGCAAAAGTAGGAAAAATAATCCAATTGTCATGTTGAACGAAGTGAAACATCTTTTTGCTATATTTGTAGTTTAAACCAAAACAATCACACATGCTAGTAGTACTTGAAGGCCTTGACGGTGCAGGAAAATCAACCCAGGTAAAAAAGCTCAGAAGCTATCTTGAAAGCCTTTTCGGCGAACTCGAATACATACATTTCCCTCGTTACGACTCCCCCGTTTACGGAGATCTGATCAGCCGTTTCCTTCGAGGAGACTTCGGCTCAAACGAGGCTGTACACCCGCAGTTGGTGGCTCTTCTCTTTGCGGAAGACCGCCATGGAGCAGCCCCTGAAATGAAAAAGACGCTTTCCCAGGGAGGCACTGTGCTTCTGGACAGGTACGTGTATTCAAACATAGCTTATCAATGCGCAAAAGTCAGCGACCCGGCAGAGGCGGAAAGGCTCAGAGACTGGATATTCAACACCGAATATGGCAATTTCCAGCTTCCTGTACCGGATCTGAACATATTCCTTGATGTTCCGATCGGATTTGTGGAATCCAAACTCAAGAGCCAACGTGGAGGAGATGACAGAGACTACCTTGAAGGAGGCCAGGACATCCATGAGGCCGACATAAAGTTCCAGATCCGTGTAAGGGACATCTACAGAAAGCAGTGTGAACTCGACCCTAAGTTCATACGCATAGATTGCTCAGACGAATACGGCGAGATGCTTTCTCCGGGTGCAATCTTTGCCAAGGTCAAGGAAGTTGTGGACATGAACATCAGCAGATAAGCATATGAAATACATACTCCAGCGCACAAAGAGATTCTGCGGATTCGCTACCGGATTCGTATTCTTCCTTTCCGGCATCATCAAGCTCCTTGACCCCGTAGGAGCGGGACTTGTGATGGACGGTTATTTCGACTTCCTCCATCTCGGCTTCATGGAGCCGGCATCAAAGTTCTTCGGAGTTGCATTTGCACTTGGCGAAGCCATCATCGGTACAGCGCTCATTACAGGAGTATGGAGAAAGACCGTAGCCTTTTCAGCCTTGATTCTTCAGGGTTTCTTTACTCTGCTGACCCTGCTGCTGGTCATATTCAATCCGGAGATGGACTGCGGATGCTTCGGCGAAGCGATCCACCTCACCCACATGCAGACTTTCATCAAGAATATCATCCTTTGTCTGCTGCTGACCGCCTACATTTTCCCGACAAACGCACTCGGGGCCAACAAAAAACGGAAGTATGCCTCATTTGCAATCGTGACCGCCTCCGTTCTGGTCTTCACCACATACTCTCTCATGTACATCCCCCTTGTTGATTACACTGACTTCAAGCCAGCCGCACCTCTTATGGCTACAGAAGGAGCAGGAAGCGAAATGTACGAGGCTGTCTTCATCTATGAGAAGGATGGAAAGACCGAGAGATTCACCCTTGGGCATCTTCCTGATTCGACATGGACATTCGTTGACACGGAAACAGTCCTGATCGAGGAAGAAGGAAGTTCAGCGGTAAGCCTGTCGATCCGCGACGCTTATGGCGAATACCACGATGCCATCGCAACTGAAGGAAAGGTAATAGCCATTTCAGTATACGACATAGAGAGAAAAGCAGGAAGATGGAGCCAGACCGCACGTTTCATAGACAACGCGGAGAAAGCTGGATTCAATGCGATTCTTCTGGTTTCTTCTACTGACGAGCAGTTTGAGAAAATGGTCTCAAAGCTTGACCCAAGCGTAGCTGCAACGCTAAAAAACAACCTTTATTTCTCTGATTACAAGACACTTATAAGCATGAACCGTTCAAATGGAGGTGCAACATTCTTCTGCGACGGTTACCTTATAAGAAAATGGGCAAGGCGAGCCCTCCCAGACATGAAAAGTCTTGAAGAACTCGCCCATGCAGATGAGACCGAAGCACTTATCGAACGTAGCACAAACGGCGACCTGACCTTCCAGGGATTCCTGTTATATGTATTTGCCGTAATGCTACTGCTCTAAATACTTTGCAGAAGTCCTCTCTACCATTTCCATGGTCACCACATTAGGAGTCTCGTCACGACGGTACTCCACACGTGGCTTTGCCTGAAGTTTCGTCCTTGACTTGTACCTGCGTACGACAGGCATCTTAGACACAGGATCGCCATCCATAGAGACAGCCTTGACCTTTGAAGGTACCGCACATGGTGATGCAGAGGCCTTTGACGGCTCATTCCAGCCTTTTGTAAAGACTATTTCAGAAACAACCGTAGCGATGACCTCAAGGCTTGACGGATCCCTTGGATCCACGCCCAATGCATTCATGTAGAGTTTCTGCTCATTCGCACCGTCACTGAGTACTATCGGTTTGACAACAAATGAATTCATATCCTCAGCCACCTCTACCGGAAAGCCTGGTATGGCATCAGATGCATCTATCACACCCATTCCGTCACCGACACCGCCAAGATAGAATGTATATGCTTCCCATGTATACTTCGCATACATTATCCAGTTGTGCATCGGAGGAAGGAATGTCGAGCTGAACGGCACGATGACGCTGCCATCCTCAAGTACCTCGAGATACCACTTCGGGCCGAAATCGTACATTGCCTGCGGCACATCGATACTCACATAATCCTTTGCGGTAAAGAGTTCATATGGAGTCCTCATATCCATACGGCCGGGATTGCGATAGTAGTCATAGTCAAGGAATCCAGTACAAAGCATCCTGTTCTGTCCCTCGAGACGATACTCGGTGAACTGGTCCGTAAGGAACTTAAGTTCATCATACATACCATCGACCTCATCCTTCGGATTGTCCGCATAGATATCATATACGTAGTCTTCGATTACCTCAGGTACTGCCGGAGCTGATGATGAAATCGTGACTTTCGAGCTATGCTTTACGTTATGTGAAACTTCAGTGCCGTCCTCAAGAATTTCCTTGGCCACAATTGTAGCTGTAGCGGTCCAATCGCCCTTGAGAGCGTCAAAGAGATCTGAGGAAACTGGAGTCTTCTTCTCAGCCATAGGAGCTCTGTAGTCAGCCCAGCCTCGGCCTTCCAACTCCGGATCTATGTTGTTGAACGTATATTCATCATTACATCCATATGCAGCGAAACGGGTAACCTCGCCATCAAGAGTCGGGAATGAAACCGTATATCCTTCGTCAGAATTGATGCGGTTGATCTCTTCCGACGAGAAGGTATAATTACCCATGAGAAGGTCGGCATATGTATACTTTGCGTTGAACATCACTTCAAACTCCCTTGCATAGTTGCATGCCCAATATGAGCCTACGACATCCTTGTTCGGAGCCTTGATGTTGAAGGAAGCGTTGTATGGGTCATCGGTATGCACAGCTTTGACCTCGATCACAGGAGGAACCTTGGTCTTCTCCTTTGTCACGAATGTCTCATGGAGGAACCTCTGGGTAGCTCCAGCCTCATCTCCCATTACTGTAACAAGGACATGGTAGGTTTCTCCTCCGGTAAGAGGTTCTATGAAATTTGCCGCTGCATTTACAAATGTATCAGTAGTCTCGGGATGGATTCCCCACTCATAGAATGCGATATATGAAGTAAGGAACCACTGGAACCAATCTTCGTTGCCGTCAAGATATATGCTGAGGATCTGATTGTATGTCGAGTTGTCCAGTACCATGTAGAAATACCTTGTCACATCGTCGTCCGCATCGAAATATATCATTGCATCCGTTACGGAAATCTCGTCCTCAGGGATGTCTATCGAAACGGTGCAGTCGCACAGAGACGGCTGTTTTGCGAAAAACTCCTTCTTCTGGAATGCTCCGAGCCAAGACCAGGTAGACCTGTCGAAATAAGGTACGGACCACGAATCTCTCTCTGGCTGATAATAGCCCATGACCTGGCTGAATTCCTCCTTCGAGCCATAACGGCACTCACCTGCATAAATGAGGGTAGGTTCGCCCGGAGCGATAGGTTCACCGGCCGCATACCCGTCTCCTCCGATAACGATGGTCGAGTCCTTGAATATGTGTCCGGAATACGGATCACCCATCGAGCCTATCATCTGCAGATCAAAGGCTTCCGTTCCCATTGCGCTGGATTTGAGGTTGTACAAAGCCAGAGGCATCGACGAGGCACGTATCACATGACCTCTGTCGATAGTCTCCTGTGGGACTGTGATATGGGCCTTATATCCATCATAATATGTTTCCACGATGGTAATGAGATCGTCGAATTCATAGCTTTTCGTCTCAAACTCAAGCTCCACAAGTCTGGAATAATTCTTTACATCCAGCTTGGCGACAGCATAAAGGCGGTAGGATGAATTCTGGAACAAGCCCTTGGTCAGCTTTATGACTTCGCCGGGAGAAACGGTCATTGTCTCTCCTGTCGCGAAAAGTACCGCCGGCGATAATACCAAAGGCTCCTCGTCTATCAGATACGCCATCTCGACCTCTGCAGGTGCAGTCACCGCAAGTTCAACGAAATCGGCGCCTACCTCCTTGATTTCCAGGGCGAAATCGCCCTTGCCGGAAACATTTTCATCCGTTCCGGACTGAGGTCCACAGCCCGTAAAAAAGATTCCAGCCGCCATCAGAAGACAGCAGCTGGAAAATATAGTCATCAAATTTTTCATAGTGTACTTAAGGTACATTACCTATATTCGAACGGAGTTTCTCCGTTGATCGGGCAATCGATTACGTTATTCACATAATAGAACTGCTCACCCTTGTTATTGGTTCCTGTTGCGGATACGAACACAACAAGATGAAGATTCTCCATGACAAACTCATTCCAATTAGTCTTGCCATAGATCTGAGCGGCACGGTCACCCTCAGACCAGATGGTATCGAGATCCCAGTCAAACAGATAATCTGCTGTCATTCCTGCCTCAATCTTACCAAGAGAATGTCCATAATAGAGATTGTTGCCATACTTTGAGTCGATATATCTCATGACACCGTCATGTGTATCCATCCATGGCTCGGCCATACCACCTTTCTGAGTAGCCTGGATGCCATCCTCAACAAGACAGGCTCCGATGCGATATTCACCGGTTTCTGCAGATTTAACCGTAGCCTTGACTACCAGTTTGCCATCGATCACCTGCGAATTCACTGCGATACCTGCAGCCACTTCCTCCTTAAATGAGTGGCAGTCATTCACGATTGCCTTGAACTCAGATCTTGGCTTGGTGTAGTTTCCTTCTGTGTAATAGAAGTCGAAATTCACACTTGGGAAACCTGTCGACTGGCAGAAATCATCCAGCGTGGTCTTGATATAGGCAGGGTCTGCAGTAGGCTCGATGATACCTGAGTGGCATGCCGTAAACACAACCTTATCAGCGATTGCTTCGTCAGCCATGATATCATGGAGAACGAGCTTCATGTTAGGACAATATGTGCAACCTACAGTCGTAAACTCTGTCATAAGGACCCTGGCCTTGAAGTCTGTGCTGGATGGCTTAGGGTCATTTGGAGTTGCAGGAATTGCCATATCAATGGCCTTGATGGTAACCTTCTCCGATATATAGGTACCATAGCTTGCCCAGATCTTATGTTCTCCGGACTTGCTTGCCTTGAACTTGAATCCAGGAAGATCGATCACCTTGTTGTTTCCGTCAAAGAAAGTAACATCCTTTGTGATGACCTCTTCGCCAAGAGTGACGGTAATTGTCGCCTCATCCACACCTGTCTGGACAAGATTCTTATCGCTCGAGATCTTGAGCTCAAGGTTTCCCGGTTCCGGACCTGGACCTGGCTCTGGACCTGGGGTCGGGCCATCAGGGTCTACTGTTCCTTCACAAGAAAAAAGCATCGCTGCTGCCATGAGCAGCGATGCATATTTAAAAAGATTCTTCATTACTGTACATTGAAATGCTTAAGGATCTTGGCAGAAGTCTTCTCTACCATATCCATGGTTACGACATTTGGAGTTTCATCATAGCTGTACTCGTGAGCCGGCTTGACCTCAAGCTTAGTCATTGACTTGTATCGGCGTACGGCAGGAGCCTTGGTTACAGGAGCTCCGTCCATTGTCACAGCCTTAACCTTTGAAGGCACTGCGCTTGGAGCCGCTGCAGTCTTTCCAGACTCGTTCCATCCCTTTGTAAGAGTGATTTCAGAGATAACTGTAGCAACGATATCAAGCATTGAAGGATCCTGAGGATTCACACCCATTGCATTCATATAGAACACCTGCTTCTCGTTTCCGTCAGTAAGAACGATAGGCTTGATTGTGATTGTATTCATATCCTCTGAAACCTCTACAGGGAAGCCCTTGATCTGATCGGTAGTATCATAGAATCCCATTCCGGAGCCAACACCACCTACATAGTATGTGCATGCATCCCAATCATACTTTGCATACATCGGCCAGTTGTGCATTGGCGGGAGATATACTGAGCTGAAAGGAACGATCACGCTTCCATCCTCAAGAACTTCGAGGAACCACTTTGGTCCGAAGTCGTACATGATCTGAGGGACATCCACTGAACCATAATCGGTCGCAGTAAAGAGGTCATATGGAGTCCTGGTATCCATACGTCCAGGATTCTTGAAGTAATCAAAGTCAAGGAATCCTGTACAAAGCATTCTGTTCTGACCCTCGAGACGATACTCCGAGAACTGGTCTGAAAGAATGTGGAGCTCCTCGAACATACCATCAACATCATCCCTTGTATTCTTTGAATAAAGGCCATAAACGCTTTCATCCATAACCTCAGGTACATATGGAGCTGTGCTTGAGATAGTGATCTTCGAGCTATGCTTTACATTATGCGAAACGACAGTCTCATCATCAATCTGCTCTTTTGCAACGATTGTAGCGGTAGCTGTCCAATCACCCTCGAGAGCTGCGTACAAAGGTGAGTTCACAGGTGCTTTCTTTTCTGCCATCGGAGCCTTGTAATCAGCCCAACCTGCGCCCTCAACATCTCTGCTGATATTATTGAATGTATACTCCTCGTTGCAGCCATAAGCAGCGAAACGGGTAACCTCACCGTCAAGTGTAGGGAATGAAACTGTATATCCCTCGTCTGAGTTGATAAGGTTGATCTCCTCTGATGAGAAAGTATAGTTGCCCTTAAGAAGGTCCGGATATGTATACTTGGCATTGAACATAACCTCAAACTCCCTTGCATAATTGCATGCCCAATATGAGCCGACAACGTCTTTACCCGGAGCCTTGATGTTGAATGTAGCGACATATGGGTCACCTGTCTGGACAGCCTTAACCTCAATCACAGGAGGAAGCATTGTCTTCTCCTTTGCAGTGAATGTCTTGTGGATGAATCTCTGAGTAGCGCCTTCGTTGTCACCCATAACAGTCACGAGGACATGATATGTCTCGCCACCTGTAAGAGGCTCCACAAAGTTTGCCGCCGCATTGATGTATGTATCCTCTGTCTCAGGGTATACGCCCCACTCGTAGAATGCGATGTAAGATGTGAGGAACCACTGGTACCACTCCTCATGGCCATCGAGATAAGTTGCGAGGACCTGATTGTATGTTGCATTGTCAAGTACCATGTAGAAGTATCTTGACACGTCATCATCAGCATCGAAATAAATCATTGCATCAGTTACAGTGATCTCATCCTCAGGGATTTCCACGTTAACTGTCGCATCACAAAGAGTAGGCTCCTTCGCAAAGAACTCTACCTTCTGGAAAGCTCCTGTCCAGCCTGAATTCCAGCTGAAAAGAGGAATCGAATAAGAATTTGACTCAGGGAGATGGAATCCCATGATTGCAGCATATTCATCCGGAGTTCCCCAACGGCACTCTCCTGCAAGGAAAATTGTAGGCTCGCCAGGAGATACAGGGTCATGGAGATCGATCTGCTGTCCGTCCTCGTCGATCACAGGCTCACCGTCCGGTCCCATGAGAACTACGTTTTCATCGTTGACTACGATTGTAGAGTCGTTCTTCACGTAATTTCCATAAGGGTTTCCGTTTGCAACCACTGCATTTACGTCAACTGCGTCACCACCCTTTGAATTCTTGAGGAGGTTATACCATGCAAGGCTGGTAGAACCGTAACGGATCACATTGCCTCTCTCCTTTGTTTCCTTCGGAACTGCGATGTGAACCTTGTATCCGTCAAGATATGTCTCAACGACATTAACCAGATCGGTAAACTCATAAGCCTCTGTTTCAAACTGAAGTTCGATAACCTTAGAGTAATTCTGCGCATCAAGCTTTGCAACAGCGTAGAGATAATATGAGGTCTCCTGCACGATTCCATCCTTTATCTTGATGATGGCGCCCGGAGAGACTCTTGTAGAAGTACCTGTAGCAAAAAGAACGGCTGGAGAAAGAGCGAGAGGTTCCTTATCGATGACATAAGCCATCTCAACCTCCGACGGAGCTGTCACTTCGAGTTCAACGAAATCAGCTCCTACAGCATGCACCTTGACTGTGAAGTCGCCCTTCTGCTCTACCGGGCCTTCAGTCTGAGGGCCACAGGCAAAAAATAAAAATCCGGCCACCATCGCAAGACAGAAGCTGGACAATCTGGTTAATAAGTTTTTCATTAAAAAATATTGATTTTTGATTAATATTACCCGTTTCAGTACAGTCGGGCGCAAAGATAAACTTTTTTAGCTGATTTCCAATGAGATATTCTTCAAGATTGTCCTTTAAGCTATTTTTCTTATATTTGTGGCGCAATTATTAACAATGGACGAAATGGACAATCATTCACTTTTGGCGGTCTCGCCTATCGACGGACGCTATTCGCGTCAGACTGAACCACTTAGAGAATATTTCAGCGAATATGCACTCATCAAATACCGCGTTCGCGTAGAGATCGAGTACTTCATCGCACTCTGCCAGATTCCTCTTCCTCAGCTTGCTGATTTCGATTCTTCAAAGTTCGAGGCACTCAGAGACATATACAGGAACATGACTCCTGAGGATGCTGCGAAGGTAAAGGAAATCGAGAAGGTGACAAACCACGATGTAAAGGCTGTCGAGTACTTCATCAAGGACCGTTTCAAGGAGATGGACATCCTCAAATGGGGTGAATTCGTACATTTCGGTCTCACTTCGCAGGACATCAACAACACATCGGTTCCACTCTCATTCAAGGAAGCCATCGACGAAAGCTTCATGCCTCTTCTCAAGGAAGTCCTCGGCCTCATCAAGGGAATGGCTGAAGACTGGAAAGACATTCCTATGCTTGCGAAGACTCATGGCCAGCCGGCTTCTCCTACACGCGTTGGCAAGGAGTTCAATGTGTTCGTAGTACGTCTTGAGGAGCAGATCCGTCAGTTCGAGCAGCTCACTTACCCTGCAAAGTTCGGTGGCGCTACAGGAAACATGAACGCTCACAAGGTAGCATATCCTGCAATAGACTGGATCGCATTCGGCAATGATTTCGTAGCTTCACTCGGCCTCAAGAGATCATTCCCTACAACTCAGATCGAGCATTACGACAACCTCGCATCGCTTTTCGACTGTCTCCGTCGTATCAACACCATCCTCATCGACTTCGCTCGTGACATATGGACATACATCTCGATGGAGTATTTCCGTCAGAAAGTGAAGGCCGGAGAGGTAGGTTCATCTGCAATGCCTCATAAGGTAAACCCTATCGACTTCGAGAACGCCGAGGGTAACTTCGGAGTAGCAGACGCTCTCTACACTCATCTTTCGATGAAGCTCCCTATCTCACGCCTGCAGCGTGACCTTACAGACTCGACAGTTCTCCGCAACATCGGAATGCCGCTCGCACACTCAATGATTTCCCTCAACTCCCTCAAGAAGGGACTCGGCAAGCTCATCCTCAACGAGGACGCTCTCCGTGCAGACCTTGAAAGAAACTGGGCTGTTGTTGCAGAGGCAATCCAGACCATCCTCCGCAGAGAAAATTACCCGAACCCTTACGAGACGCTCAAGGCGCTCACTCGTACAGGTGCGGGCATCAATCACGAGGTCATCGCTGAATTCATCGAGACACTCGAAGTATCAGAGTCAGTAAAGGAGGAGCTCAGAGTCATCACTCCTTGGACATACACAGGATTCTAGGAGATCATCCCGACCAGATCGGGGATCTTATTCCTCAATGATATACACATCTTCGCCAGGGGCCGCAAAATTAAAGCGTTCTCTGGCGAATTTTTCTAATGAATCCTTGTCAGTCTTGAGAGCCTCGATGCTCTCATCCATATCTTCGATCTGCTGACGGTAAATTTCCATCTGCCTCTTCTGATCGGAGATCTCGTTTCCTGCCTTGATCCATTTGATGATCGTATTTCCCGGTCCTATAAGCCACGAACCGAGAAACAATGCAGTCGTTACGACCACAAACCATGCGAACTTCCTGTGCTCGCCGGTAAAAATGTCCTTAATCTTTCCCATGTCTCGACAAAAATAGTTACTTTTGAGAGATTTTTGCAGATAAACGATAAAAAACTCTAAAATATCATGAAACCAACCTTATTAGTTCTTGCGGCCGGAATGGGTAGCCGCTATGGCGGACTCAAACAGATGGACGGCCTCGGCCCTAATGGAGAAACCATCATCGACTACTCTATCTACGACGCTGTTGAAGCCGGATTCGGCAAGGTCGTATACATCGTACGCGAATACTTCAAGGAGCAGATGGAACAGGTCGTAAAAGAGAAATACAGCAACGTAAAATGCACTGATGGTCAGCCACTTGAATTCCAGTTCGTAACCCAGGAGCTGACAAAGATTCCAGAGCGTTTCAACCTCAATCCGGAGCGTGTGAAGCCTTGGGGAACAGCTCATGCAGTGCTTATGGGAGCTGAGGTCATCAATGAGCCTTTCGCTGTCATCAACGGCGACGACTATTATGGAAAAGAGTCGTTCCGCGTCCTTGGAGACTGGCTCAGGGCACATGAGGGAAAGAGTGGAGAATATTGCCTCGTAGGCTTCCAGCTTGAGAACACACTTTCAGAGTCTGGCGGAGTATCAAGAGGAATCTGTACAGCAGACGCCGAAGGAACACTTACTACAGTAGTGGAGCACCACAAGATCGCTCGCGAGGAGGATGGAAAGATCTACGGAGAAAACAGCATAACCGGCGAAAAGGTAGAGCTTGACGGCAAGGCCCTCTGCTCTATGAACATGTGGGGCTTCACTCCTGACTATTTCGAAAAGAGCGCAGCAATCTTTGACAGTTTCCTCGAGAAGAACATCGACGAGCTCAAGGCCGAATTCTACATCCCATATGCAATAGACTGCATGATCAAGGACGGAAGCGGCAAGACAGGACTGCTTTCCACTCCATCCCGCTGGTTCGGAGTGACATTCAAGGAAGACCGTCCAGGAGTCGTCGCAAAATTCCAGGAATTCGCTGACCAGGGTATCTATCCTACCCCTTTATACAGATAAACTATGGCATTCTTCAAAAGACATCAGGGAAGAGCTTCATACGATCTCTTCTCTAATTATTCACATTATCTCCCCGGATTCGGTGGAATGGTCGGACTGTTCTTATTGTTCCTGCTGGGTTCGCTCTTGGGAGGTATCATCAGTGGAGTCTTCGTCTTCATGATGGGTTCTTCAGAATCAGTGATGCAGTACAGCATGCTGATAGCATACCCTGTATCATTCATTCCACCTCTGCTGTACGCGTCCGCAAAAAGCAGAAGAAACGAGTTTTTTGACAAAGGCTACGCCCTGGACAGCAACAACTTCGGCCCAAAGGGAGGATTCGGGATGGCTCTCATCGTTTCGGTTGCGACCATCGCAGCTGCATTGGTATGCGAGCCGCTGTCTGCAATGCTTCCGGACATGCCGGAACATCTGAAGACCAGTCTTGAAATGCTGACAAAGGGTCCGTTATGGGCATCTCTGCTGTCAGTATCGATCTTCGCACCTCTTTTCGAGGAATGGCTTTGCAGAGGTCTGGTACTCAGAGGATTGATGAAACACATGAATCCTACAGGGGCGATTCTTGTCTCTTCGGCATTCTTCGCCGTGCTGCACATGAACCCATGGCAGGCCATCCCTGCTTTCGCAATCGGAGCCCTCTTCGGATATGTATATTACAGGACCGGATCACTCAAGCTCACCATGCTTATGCACTGTGTAAACAACACGCTCTCTGTGATCCTCACCAGAATACCTGCATTTGAAGATGCCGAGACATTCATGGACATCCTCAGCCCATGGGCATATGCAGGAATATACATCGCTTGCGTCCTCATGCTTGTAAGCGCAATAATCCTCCTCACCGGCATCCCTGTCAAGGACGCGAAGATGGGAGGATGCGACGAAGTCGATGCTTTATCTATCGATTAGCTTATCTTCTTTCCGAAAGGAATAAGTGCGAGAAGGGCCATCTTGAAATGCTGGAGACCGAACGGAATACCGACGATCGTAAGGCACAGGATGGCTCCCATTGTAACATGGAACAAAGCGATCTCTATACCTCCTACCAGAATCCAGATCACGTTCATGATGATGGCAAGACAGCCGCCGTCATTTGTATCCGGCTGAATGTCATGACCGAACGGCCAGAGCGCCAGTCCGGCTATCTTGATGAGCTGAAGTCCGAAAGGAATACCGATGATGGTAATGCAGAAGAGAACTCCTACAAGAAAATAGTACAGGCTGACCACAAGTCCGCCAAGCACAAGCCAGAGAATGTTTCCTAAAAATTTCATAGTATAGTCAATTTCAGCGATTTAAACTCATTCTTTCCACAGCCTTCTGAGCTTCTTCCAAAGTATCTAGCTTGCCGACATCCACAAGCTCCAATTCATTTGCCACTACTCCGTAAATGCCTTTCTCCGCACATACGGAAAGATAGAAATCCATTATCGGAAAACGTGGAGATACGGGATCAAAGCCTTTTTCACGGACATATGAATCCATTACGTCAAAAACCGTGTCAGACATCATATGTATGCCTGAAAAGGCCATCTTCAGACATTTTGTCATGTCCAGGTCCGGATATGGACTCTTTATCTCGCCAGTCGTGACATTTGTCCAGCCGACAAGACGCATCGTGTCCGGGTCGAAAAGCAGGTAACGGCTGGTCTTGCGGTCGCTGACAAGCAGAGTTGCCATGGAATCCTCCCTGATCTGCGAAGCGAACCAAGGTATGTCAAGATTCGAGATGATATCTACATTATGGATAAGGAAATGTCCGCATCCTTCCAGGTATCTCCTTGCATGAAGGATTCCTCCCCCAGTCTCCAGAAGACATTCTCTCTCGTCTGATACCGTCATTGGCATGATGTCCTGGGCTGCAGCCCATTCTTCAATCATATCCGCGAAATGATGGACATTAACCACGGCACTTTCCACTCCTGAAGCCCTCAGCTTTCGGGATACATGCTCGATCAAAGGCCTTCCGCACACTGGCACAAGAGCCTTCGGCATGGTGTCGGTCAGGGGTTTGAGACGGGTTCCAAGCCCTGCTGCAAATATCAATGTCTTCATAAGATCTCTTCAATATTCTGTTCCCTATGGATAAGGCGCACACGTATTTCAGGATATTTTTCCGCAAGATGATGCGCAAGATGTTCCGCGCAGTAAACCGAACGATGCTGGCCTCCGGTACAGCCGAAGCTTACCATCAGACTCGTAAAGCCACGTCGCGAATATGTCTCGACATGAGGATCGACGACTCCATACACATGTTCAAGAAAACCGGTTATCTCTCCGTCATCTTCAAGGAAACGTATTACAGGTTCATCCCTGCCGGTAAGTTTCCTGTACGGCTCATAACGGCCGGGATTATGAATCGAACGGCAGTCAAAGACATATCCTCCGCCGTTTCCTGACATATCCTGAGGTATGCCTTTCTTGAATGAGAAGCTGCTGACTCTGACCTCTAGCCTGCCATCTTCCGACTGTACGGCGAATCGTGGCAAGACCGTCATCTTTCTCAGGACCTCGGACATATATGGATAATCATCCGACATCTCTGCAAGGAGTGTCTTAAGATCGGCCAAGGCCTGAGGTATGCTGACCACAAACTGTGCCTTTTGCTCGACAAGCCCGCGGAAGCCATATGCGCCCAGCACCTGAAGCGTTCTGAAAAGCCTGAACATCTTCAGTCTTTCCTTGAAAGCATCACGATCTACCTCCACGTATGAAGCCAATGAATCAAGATAGCTCCCGAGCATCTTCTCCTTCAGCCACTGAGGATAACGCGCTCTTGCCTGCCATATGAATGAAGCCACATCATAATATATCGGACCGCGACGTCCTCCCTGAAAATCAATGAAATAAGGCTCGCCGTCCTTTATCATTACATTACGGGCATTGAAGTCCCTGTACAGGAAGGTCTCTCCCTCATCCTTGAGGAGCTCATCGGCGAACCTCTCGAAATCATCCTGAAGATCGATCTCGTTGAATTCGATTCCAGAGGGTTTCAGAAAGCAGTATTTGAAATAGTTCAGGTCGAACATCACCATCCTTCTGTCGAACGAAGGCTGCGGATAGCATACCGAAAAATCAAGTCCTGACGCACCTTCAAACTGAATCTTCGGAAGGAGTCCTGTCGTACGGCACAGAAGGGCTTCAAGCTGTCCCCCTTCCTCTATTCCTCCGTTCTTATGAGCAGCGGCGACAAGGTCGGCCAAAAGCAGATCTCCCAGATCTTCCTGAAGATATGAAATCCCGTCTTCGCTGACAGCGAGGACCTCTGGGACCGGCAGGCCCTGACTGCGGAAATGGGCCGCCAGAGTGATGAACGCATTGTTTTCCTTCACATCGGTTCCGGTCACTCCCATCAGAGACGTACCTCCTCCATGAAGCCTGAAATAGCTTCTGTTGCTTCCTGATCCGGTTAGCGCAACCGCATTTTCCGGCTCGGCACCTGTATGTTTTCTGAATAATCCGTATAATTCCTTCATTTTTCGGGGCAATCTGGTCAACAAAAATACGAAATTAGGAAACACTTCAAACAAAAAAGATTACATTTGTATGATTTAAAACCATGAATCGACATGCTTAATTTTGCGTATTGCTCGGACAAGTACCAGTATACAATGGGAAAATCCTTCTATGACAGCGGCATGAAAGATCAGCACGCTGTCTTCAACATGTTTTACAGAAAAGCTCCGGAAAACAACAACTGGGCTGTCGTGAGCGGTGTTGACGAAGTGATCGAAATGATCGAAAATCTCGGAAACATGGATCCTTCCTTCTTTGAGAAGTTCCTTCCGGGCGAGGAATACGCTGAATTCAGAGGCTACCTGTCCGCCATGAAGTTCACAGGCACAGTATACGCAATGCGTGAGGGAGAGATCGTCTTCCCAAACCAGCCTATCATCATTGTAGAAGGTCCGCTGATCGAAGCTCAGGTGCTTGAAACCCCGATGCTTTGCATCATGAACCATCAGATGGCAGTAGCCACAAAGGCATCGAGAGTATGCCGTGCGACAAACCGTCCGGTCAGCGAGTTCGGTTCCAGAAGAGCTCATGGTCCATGGGCTGCAACATACGGTGCCAAAGCCGCTGTGATCGCAGGCTGCAGCGCCACATCCAACATACTTACCGGCGTTATGTATGATTACGGTTCTACAGGAACAATGGCGCACAGCTATGTAACATCGTTCGGATGCAGCGTCGCAGGCGAATACAAGGCATTCGACACATATATCAAGACCCACAAGGGCGAGCCGCTCATCCTCCTCATCGACACATATGACACCCTCAGGTGCGGTGTGCTCAATGCAATCAAGGCATTCAAGGACAACGGCATAGATAACAGCTATGAGGCAGGGTTCGGCATAAGGCTTGACAGCGGTGACCTCGCATATCTTTCCATCGAGTGCCGCAGCATCCTTGACGCGAACGGACTCGAGAATTGCAAGATATTCGCAACCAACTCATTGGACGAATACCTCATCACAGACCTCGAGCGTCAGGGAGCATGCATCGACTCATATGGAGTCGGCGATGCGATCGCTACCAGCAAGGCAGCACCATGCTTCGGCAACGTATATAAGCTTGTGGAGATCGATGGAGAGGCTGTGCTGAAACGTTCCGAAGACAAGATCAAGCTGATCAACCCAGGTTTCCAGATAACATACAGGATCATGAAGAACGATCCCGTAAAGGGAGAGATCTACAAGGCCGATGTGACATGCCTGCGTGGAGACGAGCTGAGCAGAAAGATCGAGGCCGGCGAGTCCTTCACTGTACGCGACGAGTACGACCGCTACAAATACAAGACATTCGAGGAGGGAGGATACACAGCACTCCCTATGCAGCACAAGGTGATGGAAGACGGCAAGAGATGCGTTCCGTACCACACCCTGGCTGAAAAGAAGGCATATTATGACAATACACTCAAGCATTTCAGCCCGAGCGAGCGTCGTCTGATAAATCCTCATTACTACAAGGTTGACATTTCCGACGATCTCTACAACCTGAAGATGAGCATCATAAACAAGATCGTAACCGATATCGAGAATTTCACACTTTAAGATAAGGCCATGAAGAACAATGCACTCGTAGTCGTGGACATGCTCTACGATTTCATCGACGGAAGCCTCGCATGCCAGAATGCGGAAAACGCTGTCAAAGAGACTCTTAAATATATCGACAGCCAGACAAACGGCCAGGGAGGAGAAGATCACGAGATACTCGATACCTTCCCTATCCTCTTTGTGCGCGACCACCATCCTGCCGATCATTCTTCATTCGTAGGATTCGGCGGCACATGGCCCCCTCACTGCATCGCCGGCACACATGGAGGCGAAATCCACGCAGACCTTTTGCCTTATGCAGCAGAGGAACTCACATTCGACAAGGGATGTGACAAGGCACAGGAACAGTACTCCGGATATGAAGGCGTCAATACCGCCGGACAGTCGCTTGGAGAGATTCTCGAGCTTCTTGACACCACCGATGTATATGTATGCGGAATCGCCACTGAGTTCTGCGTCCGTAACACTTGCGAAGATCTTCTGAAAGCAGGATTCAAGGTCCATCTTCTCAAGGACTGCATCGCCTACGTAGACCATGATGGACACCTTAAAGCATTGAAAGAGATGGCTGAAGAGGGCATAGGTATTGAATAATAAATAATTATTCGTACCTTTGCTGTCTTGATATGAAGGATTTATTGGCCAAAATATGGGTTCCTACCCTGCTCGTGATGCTGGCTGCAGTACAGTCATTCGGCATCGACATGCAGAGAGCCGCGGGTCTTTACAGACTTGCAGACTCATTGAACCTCATCAACCTCGGCGATACGACTGTCGCCGACAATCTTTCGTTAGACAGTCTCGTAACTGATTCTCTTGCAATAGATTCCCTCGGAACGGACACTCTTGCTCCCCTCGTACTTACAGCGAGGGATACGATCAAGGTTCCTGATTCCCTCAGAGAGTCCGATCCATTCTTCTACAAATACTACATCGCGGTAAAGGACTCGCTTACAAGAGTACAGGTGCGCGATTCACTTATGGCTGCAGGAGACACCCTGGAGCTGATGAAGCTTGACTCCCTCTACATCAAGGACTCTACTGAAGTTGCTGTAGCAAAGCACAATGCATGGTACGCTTCCCTTACAAGGAAAGAAAGAAAGAAGTATGATGCAGAGCAGAGGCTTCCTATCCTCATCGCCAAAGCGAACGCCAAGATTGCAAGAAAAGACAGCATAAAGGCCTATAAGGACAGCGTGCTCAGCGCAACACCTCGAATTCTTGAGACTTACGCAATACCTGATTCTATGCATTACAAGAGAATCATCATGTGGGAGCATGACAGGTATAACGGAGATGTGGAGCTTCAGAAGATCGACACCACATACAACTACCATTTCAACGACTATCCTTTCTTCAAGGAGGATGTGAATGCGACATGGCTAGGTGTAAGCGGTACTCCTGTGCAGTACTACGATTATTTCAAAAGGGAGCAGGAGGAGAACGCGATTTTCTACACTCCATATATTCCGTACTCTTATTCGCCTGCCACTCTGTCTCAGTACAACACCAAGACTCCTCATACAGAGCTTGCATACTGGGGTACCTTGTTCTCTACAAAGGAGAAGGAAGAGTCTGACATCAAGATACTTACTACGCAGAACATAACTCCTGCCCTGAACTTCACTCTTGAATATCTCAGATACGGAGGTCGCGGAATGCTCAGGAACGAGGATACCGACAACAGAAACGTCGTCATTGCTACCAACTACCTCGGCAAGAAGTACACAATGCACGCCGGTTTCATCTACAACAGGATCAACAAGAGCGAAAACGGAGGTCTCATCGAGTCAAAGTTCATCAGGGACACCACCATCGACGCCCGAGAGATCGACGTATACCTCACAAACGCCACATCAAATCTGAAGAAGAACACAGTATTCCTCGACCAGACTTACAGAATACCGTTCGAATTCATAAACAAGATCAAGTATAACAGGCTGGACAGTGCGGCAAGAGCTGCAGCAGACAGTCTCGCCATGGCGGAAGCCGATACGCTCGGATATGACCTGCATGAGGATATTACAACAGCCTTCATCGGTCACAGCAGCGAATACTCTGTATTCCGCAAGAGCTATCACGACGTGATAAGCGACAACTATGGCAGGGATTTCTACAACAACCGATTCTATCTCAATCCGAACCAGAGTGCTGACTCACTGAGAGTCATGAGGTTTGAAAACCGCGCTTTCATCAGCCTCCAGCCATGGAGCGAGGATGCTATCGTATCCAAGATTGACGTAGGACTCGGAGACAAGCTCGCAAGCTATTACAGCTTCAGCCCTGTAAACTATATCGAAGGTAGCAAGAATGTACTCCAGAACTCGGTATATCTCTATGCCGGCGCAAACGGACGCTATAAGAAATACATGACCTGGGATGCATTCGGCAAATACAACTTCCTTGGATTCGGCATGAACGATTTCGAAGTAAACGGAAACCTCGAGTTCAATGCCTATCCATTCAGAAGGTACAGGAAGAGTCCTATTACGCTCAGGGCCCATTTCGAGACAAGCCTCAAAGAGCCGGACTACTACCAGCAGCATCTGTTCACAAACCACTATAAATGGGACAATGACTTCAGCAAGATATCGACCACCAAGGTAGAGGGAAGCCTTCATATTCCTCGCTGGAAGCTTGACGCCTCTGTCGGTTATGCCCTGCTGAGCAACAACATATATTACGACACTCTCGGCATAGCACGCCAAAACACCAAGCCGATGAGTGTGCTGACAACATCGCTTCGAAAGGACTTCGCAATATGGAAGTTCCATTTCGATAACAAGGCCCTGCTGCAGCTTTCATCCGATCCGGATGTGATGCCTCTGCCGCTGCTGGCCCTTAATCTCCGATACTATTTCCAGTTTGACGTCGTCAAGAATGTCATGGAGATGCAGGTCGGACTGAACGGAACATTCACAACAAAATGGTATGCGCCTGCATACAACCCGGTACTCGGAGTGTTCCATAACCAGAATGTAGAGAAATACGGAAATTGCCCTATAGTAGACGCATTCGTCAACGTACAGTGGAAGAGGGCAAGCATATTTGTAAAGGTGATGAACCTCAACATGGGATGGCCGTTTGACAAGGCAGACTATTTCACTGCCGCAGGCTACATCAACACCCAGAGAGTCGTCAAGCTTGGTATTTCCTGGCCATTCTATGTACAGCCGGGTAAAAGTGGAACTGTCACTGGCCCTGCAGGACCCGCGGGAGGCGGCAACAGCGGAGCGGCACAGGGAGGCAACCGAGGAGGTAGGCCTTCAAATGCCAGAAGATAAGTGACCAAAAGGTTAGAAATGAAGATCAAGACTGAAAGAAGATTAAAGATTGCATTGATCACTCTGATTGTGATCTGCATTACGCCTCTTTGTGAAAGGGGGCGCATGCTCAACGGAGCCAGCTCGGAAAATACGCTGGCAGGAGCCGATGTCGTCTGCGCGATAGACCTATGCGACGACATGTACGGAGGACACGGACTTGAGACCGGCCTCAGCTATTACTTCCTTGACAAGTTTGCACATGACAACAAATGCAACATCAAGGTCATTGCAGCAAGGAAAGGAGAGAATTGGATCGATTCCCTGAAAAACAATAAGGCAGACATCGTCATCACCCATTCACACGATGTGTCAGAATCGGAAGATCTGAACATTTCGATGAATATCGACGAAGAGACTGTATGGGCGGTAAAGGATGCCGGCAATCTCAAGCCGATCAACAGGTGGATCAGCCATATGACTTCATCTCATGAGTATGACAAGATGAAGCGTCTGTACATCACCTCACAGTACAACCCGCTGAAAAGGGCAGAAAGAGGCCACAGGTGCTCCACAATCAGTCCATACGATGATACCATAAGGAAATATGCCAAGGAGCTTGGCTGGGACTGGAGGATGCTTGCAGCCGTAATCTACCAGGAATCCAAGTTCTCCATCAATTCTCGTTCGCACAGAGGTGCCCAGGGTCTGATGCAGGTCATGCCGCAGACTGCTGAATATTATAAGGTAGATGATCTGCTGAATCCGGATCAGAACATCAAGGCCGGAGCGAGCCATCTGAAGAGGCTTCAGAGACTCTATATCAAGGAGAACCTCGACCAGATCGAACTTGTGAAGTTTACCCTTGCAGCATACAATGCAGGAGAAGGCAGGGTTGCAGACTGCCGCAGTTTTGCAGCAAAGCAGCAGGTGGACAGCTGCAGATGGGATGAGATCGTAAAGATCATCCCTCTTATGAGAGAGGATACTATCCTTGAAGACGAATCTGTAAAGCTTGGAAAGTTCCAGGGACATGAGACCATCGCATACATCGACAACGTGATGGCAATCTACGAAGCATTCTGCAAGATCTGCCCTGAATCCTAAGCTATCTGACCCTTACGGTTTCTGCGGGATCGACCTTCGAAATGAAAGTACATGGGATCAGCAGAAGGAGCATTATCGCTGCGAATGATATCACATCAGCACAGAGTATCGTGCCGAAATCAAGATGAACAGGAACATATGACACAAAGTAATTCTCAGGATTGAGCTTGAGAAGATGTGTCATATCCTGTATCATGCAGAAAAGTATGGCCAGGAGATTGCCTGCGGCCATTCCCTTAAGGACAAGTACTGCAGAGCTCGAAAGGAAAATCTTTGATATGGCTCTGTCCGTCATGCCCAATGACTTGAGAAGTCCTATCTTCGATATGCTTTCGAAAAGCATTATGAGCAGGCCGGAAATCATGTTGAAGCCAGCTACGACCGTCATCAAAGCCAGAATGAAAAGGACATTGAAATCGATCAGATTGAGCCAGTCAAAAAGCTGAGGATAGCTTGAAACCGCGGAAACGGCTATTACAGAGGCTTCATCATCAGCTTCATATGCATTCGCCAGAATACCGATCTCGGTATTGACTGCTTCCATTGAAGCCTCATCCTTATGATCTTTGTCCAGAATCACTTCAAGCGACGATACCTGGTTGTCTTCCCAGCCGTTTACCCTCTGGATGTCGGCCAGATCAGCATAAACCACAAGCCTGTCGTCAGTCTGAACCATGGTTTCATGTATACCTGTCACATTGAACTGACGGGCCTTCACTCTCTCGCCTACAAAATAAGCAAGCATCCTGTCTCCAGGCTTCAGTCCAGAGATCTCTGCCAGACGTAACGGTATGGACACAGCCAGGGCAACGGAGTCCGGAGCATCTTCCGGACCGCCCGGAATGCCTTTGAAGAGGACTCCATGTATATTCTCCCCGTTCTTGACAATTCCCGCACGATACGCAGCAGGAGTGATACTTTCCACACCGCGTACATCATTTATATATGGAAGATATTCAGGATCGCTCTCTATCGGATCATTTTCGTCAAGAATGCTCATAGTAGGAGGCATCAGCCTGATATCGCCGGTCAGAGAAGAGATGCCGGAGCGGATCTCATGACGGAATCCGGACGATACGGATACGGCTATTATCATCACAAGGAAACTCACCGCTATGGAAACAACGGCAATCTTCCCTTTGAAACGAAGCCTTGCTGCTATGAAGAGTGATACGTCCATCCTGACCTTAATTCTGCTTCTGGATCATTGCCTGATACTTCTTCTCGAGCTTGGCATTCTTGAGCCTCTTTGCTGCCAGAAGTGCATTCTGAAGTGCCGTCATATTGCCCGGATGCTTCTTCAACACCTTATCATAATGCTTCAGAGCTGTCTTGTACTCATGGTTTACAAGATAGTATGAACCTATGTTGCAGGCAAATTCCGGATTGGCAGGATAAATGCCGAGAAGCTTTTCGGAAATTCTCCTGAAAGCCTCACGTGAAGTTTCACTTCCTATCGAATAGAAGCTGTAGCAGTACTCCTGCATGGATTCCTCGAAAAAGCCTGGTTCTGCCGGCTCTTCGCCATAAAGCCAGACCTTCTTACCCTTTCCATCCTCATCTATGAGGGAGAAAAGATATGCCAGAGCCATGTCGGGGCTCTCTTTCTCATATGCAATGTATGCGTTCGCCTTCATGAAACGGAAGTCAAGGCGGTCCGGATGCAAAGAAATGGCCTTGTCGGCCTCCTTTATTGCCCTTCCATAAAGTTCATCGTCGAAAACGTTGTGCTGATAATAGTACACATCATTGCCAAGGGAATCCTTCAATGTGATGAGCGGTTCCATTCCAAGATATCTCTTGTTCGGCTTCGATACGACCTCGCTGGTCTGGGCTTTAGTGAAATAATAGCTGAAGCGTCCGAAAAGCATCTTGGCATTGGTAGAATCGACCTTGGCCCAGTTGTCCAGAACAGTTTCCACACCTATTCCTGCCGCTCCCAGTCTTGAAACCAGCATATCATATCTTTGTTCATACCTCTCGCTGTCAGTCTGCGCAGAGGCCATGAAATGTATCAGCAGCACAAAGGCCGCACACATAAATTTCTTCATCTTTTATTTTCTGTTGATGTCCATCCTTATCCTTCTGGACTGAGGATGGAGATTGTTGCAGCGGTTACCGAGATTCTTCACGAATCCAAGAGGTAGTCCCGCATATCTTATGATCAAATATCCTTTTGGAGAGTCCGGCAAAACGATCGCATCTCTGTGAAGGAAGGCCAGAGCTGTATCCCTGTCTACATCCGCATATGGGAACGCGTCATCAGACAACATTATCGAAAGGGCCAGATCCGCATCCGGGACCAAAGTAGACCCCTTCAATGTTCCCAAGGCACATCCAGCAGCCAGGACATGAAGATTCTGTTCAAGCATCAGGATGTCAGAACCGAGCGATGCCGGCACTGCAGTCACTGTATCTCCTTTCTGGCGCAGGCTGACAGGCACATTCACAAGAGTCTCCAGACCTTTCGGAAGCGGAAGCGGTTTCTGCGAAGACGGACGCTGGCTCCTTGCCTTCATCTGGCGGAACTCCGGTTCCGAGGTCTTTCTCAATGCACTGCAGTACTGTCCCTCGCCTTCCACGTGTCCCGGCACGAGACTGTATCCAAGCTCTGTCTTCAATACTCCGTCTGACGCCCCCAGCACGTCTGCCTCACACAAGGTTTCAGCGCCAAGTTCCTGAGCTATCCACCTTACATTCCCGTCGTTCTCATATACATTGAACGTACATGTAGAATACACAAAAAGGCCATCCTGCTTCAGCGCAGGCCATACATCAGCAACGATCCTCTTCTGTCTTGCAGCGCAAAGGGCGACATTATCCTCCGACCACTGTCTCTGAGCCTCCTCGTCCTTTCGGAACATACCCTCGCCCGAACATGGCACATCCGCAACTATGATGTCGAAGAATCCCTGCAAGGCAGCAAACGCCGACGGATCATCCGAGGTCACCACTACATTCGGATCGCCCCAGAGGGCCACATTGTCGGCAAGGACGCCGGCCCTGGCCTTCATGACCTCATTGGAAACCAGCAGGAATCCATCACCGAACGCCTCTCTCAGCGAAGCGGCTATATCCGTCGTCTTGCCTCCCGGAGCAGCACAGAGATCCAGCACCCTCACAGGTCTTCCGACAGGAACATCCATGGATCCGAGCAACTCTCTGAACGCATGTCCGACAAACATGGAAGATGAATCCTGGACATAATATGCACCTGCATGAAAATGCGGGTCAAGAGTGAACTGCGGACGTTCAGGCAATATGCGTCCGTGACGGCACCACGGCACTTCACGGCCTTCCGGACATGTTCCGTCCTTGAACGGATTCTTCCTTACCGCCACAGATGCCGGGCTGTCAAAAGCAGAAAAAGCGACAAGGGCATTTCCGCTCCCTATCGCCTCTTCAAGATATTTCCTGAATGATTCCGTCACCATAAATCATGATCTGAATTTGGAAGGATCAAAACCTTCCGGATACATTGAAGGATCTATTCCCTCAGGTACCCTGCCCTCGGACATAGCTACCAGAGAATCCACAACCTTGTCCAAAGCACCTTTTATCTTTCCGCCGAGCAGAGTCTTCATCATGAAGTTGAGCTCCGCATCCACGACTATCTGGAAATCCGTCTTGTATGGATCCGAGGCGGCATCGAAATGCAAGGTAAGGAAGAAGTGGAAAGGAGCACCGTCATCTACATACTCGATTCTCGAATAAGGGACCCTGTCCTTGACACGGACTCCGATGCTGAATCCCTGGACTACAGCATGGATGCTGTCATAATCCGCAGTCACATCTGCCTTCTTCTCCTCTGGAAGGAACTGCACGAAATTGCGCATGTCCACAAAAGCCATGTACAGTTCGTACGGGGCCTTTGAAACCGTTGCCTTCTTGCTTCTGAACTCTGCCATGCCTACTCGTTCTTACCCCATGTGGATGGAGAAAATCTCCACTGCTTGAGCACCTCGATCTCCGAATCCTTCACATAACCAGTCTCGCCGGCTACCTCGATAAGAGTATCATAGTTCGAGAGAGTTGTAAGCTCGACATTGGCATCCTCGAATGCCTTGCGTGCATGATTGAAGTTGTATGAGAAGATCGCAACCATACCAAGCACGTCTGCTCCGGCATTGACAAGAGCGTTGTGCGCTGCAAGGCTGCTCATACCTGTTGAAATGAGGTCCTCCACGATGACAACCTTCTTTCCCGCCTCAAGGATTCCTTCGATCTGCGAACCTGTACCATGATCCTTCGGTTTCGGTCTCACATAACAGAACGGCTTACCAAGAATGTGAGCCACGAGATATCCATGTGCGATCGCTCCTGTAGCGACACCGGCGATAACCTCAGCCTCCGGATACTTCTCCATGATTATGTCTGCCATCCAACGGCATACGTTCTCTCTTATCTGAGGATATGAAAGTATCCTTCTGTTGTCGCAGTAGATAGGCGACAGCCAGCCTGAAGCCCATGTAAAAGGCTGATCTGGTCTCAACATAACGGCCTTGATGTCCATGAGGGACTTTGCCACAGCTTTTTCAACTGATTCCATATTGATAAGTTTTGATTTATTTCACTTCTTCTGCCTATATTTGCAGGCACAAAATGTGTGCTAACATGCACATAACGTGCAAAGTTAATAAAATTATAGGTCAAATGCACAAAATATACTTCGAAAAGAGATGTATTATGATCTGCAGCCCTGACAATCAGGTCCTGTCCGATCCGAATGTCATAAGGTTCAAGCTGGGATGCAGCTTAGACATACATACTCTCGTTGAGATGGTAGAGACATCCACCTCTTTGGGACGCGTCTGCATCCCGACAGATGACATCGAAGACACATACAGGAAGATCTGTGCCGAATTCAAGGAGGTGAACGCCGGCGGCGGACTTGTATCCAACAGGAGGGGCGACTATCTCCTGATCAGCAGAAACGGCATGTGGGACCTTCCGAAAGGACATCAGGATCCGGGTGAACCGATAGAGGCCACGGCTCTACGGGAAGTCCAGGAAGAAACCGGCATCAATGAGCTTGAGCTGCGAGACCTCATCTGCATCACAGACCACTGCTATCGTCGTGACGGGATATGGCATCTGAAACACACATGGTGGTACGACATGCTCGACACCGCCCCGGTCGATCTGACGCCTCAGAGTGAGGAGGACATCTCAAAAGCCGCATGGGTCGCCAAATCCAGCCTTCCGCCGTTCCTGCTGAACACATATCCTTCTATCGCAGAGGTATTCAGAGAGGCAAAAGTGTAATTTTTTGATTTTTTTGCCAAGTTGTGAAACAAAAAAATCAAAAAACCGTATAATGTAGTGTATTTTGCGCAACTAAAGTTTTTGCTACTATAAAGAAATTATGAAACTTTCACAATTCCAGTTCCATCTTCCTGCAGAGAAGATTGCAAAGGAGCCGCCGAGATGGCGTGATGAGGCAAAGCTCATGGTACTCCACAAACAGACAGGCGAGATCGAGCACAAGCTCTTCAAGGATATAATCGATTATTTCGGAAAAGGCGACACTTTCGTCCTCAACGACACCAAGGTCTTCCCGGCACGACTTTACGGAAACAAGGAGAAGACAGGAGCGGACATCGAGGTTTTCCTCCTCAGGGAACTCAACCGTGAGCAGAGACTCTGGGACGTGATCGTAGATCCTGCAAGAAAGATCAGAATCGGAAACAAGCTTTACTTCGGAGATGACGAGAGCCTTGTAGCCGAGGTCATCGACAACACGACTTCAAGAGGACGTACCCTCCGTTTCCTCTACGACGGAAGCTATGAGGATTTCAAGGAGACTCTCTTCGGACTCGGCCAGACCCCTATTCCAGACTGGGTGAAAAAGGAAGTGACAGAGGAAGATGCAGAGAACTTCCAGACCATCTTCGCGAAGAACGAAGGTGCTGTATCAGCTCCTGCAGCAGGACTTCACTTCAGCCGTGAGCTCTTCAACAGAATGATTCTCAAGGACATAAACAAGGCCTTCATAACCTTGCACATGGGTATCGGACACTTCAGAGAGGTGGACGTTGAGGATCTTTCAAAGCACAAGATGGATTCCGAAAGACTCATCATCACAGAAGATGCGGCAGAACTCATCAACAAGACAAAGAAGAGCGGACATAAGGTACTTGCGGTCGGCATCACAACCATCCGCGGTCTCGAGACATACGTGACCACAAACGACGAGGTGAACGCATATGACGGATGGACAAACAAGTTCATCTTCCCTCCTTACAGATTTGCCATTCCTAACGCGATCGTGTCGAACTTCCATCGTCCAGGCTCGACAATGCTTATGTCAGTGGCGGCTTTCGGAGGATACGAGAACGTAATGAAGGCATATAAGCTGGCTCTTGAGGGCGACTATAAGTTCGGTCCATATGGAGATGCTCTCCTTATCATCTGATGAATTCTTTCAAAAAGATTCAAAACCTTTCAGAAAAAGAAAAATATTCTTTCAGAAAAAGAAAAATCGGCTTTCAGGCATAGTCTGGAGGCCGTTTTTCATTTTACTTTGAGGCATGGGAAATTTAGAAGAAAAAGCATGCCTCTGCGCGCTCAACAAGATTTTCGGCTTCGCTCCGAAGATCGGGCTGGCATTGATATCACACACCGGAAGCGCAGCCGAAGTATTCAGAATAGAAGGAAAGGACATGGATGAGCTGCTTGGGCCGCACAACCGGTACAGGGGGCTTATGTCAATGAAAGCTGTTGACCAAGCAGCTAAGGAACTTGCCGATATGGAAAGCCGCGGCATAAGCTTCGTGGGCTGGAGCGAGGAAGATTACCCTCCCCTGCTTCAAGAGTGCGAAGATGCGCCTATAGGACTTTATGTGCGCAGCACGACTCCGATGGACGAACTATGGAAACCGCAGAAACGGATAGCTGTCGTCGGCACAAGAGACATAACGCCTTATGGAAAGGAATGGTGCGTGAGGACGGTGGACGGTCTGGCACGATGCAAGGAAAAGCCGGCAGTCGTGAGCGGCCTTGCACTCGGGACTGACTTCTGCGCACACAAGGCGGCATTGGAATCCGGTCTGGCCACCATCGGGGTCATGGCTACCGGACCTGAAGCCGTATACCCCTACAGACATAAGGAATTTGCCGAAAGACTCTGCAGCACTCCAGGCTGTGCACTTGTTACGGATTACCCTCCCGGCACTGCCCCGCTTGCAATACATTTCCTGAGACGGAACCGCATCATCGCAGGCCTCAGCGACGCCACCGTCCTCATCGAATCAAAGATCAAGGGAGGAGGAATGATGACTTGCCGCCTGGCATTTTCGTACAGCAGAGAGGTCTATGCTCTTCCGGGAAGGGCTGACGACCTTAGGTCACAAGGCTGCAACAGTCTGATCAGGAGCAAGATCGCCGAGCCTATCATATCCATCGAGGACCTTACCGACAGCTTAGGGCTCAACAGGACGGGGATACGCTCCAGGAACGGGATAAGAGAAGTTGTCGAATCGGCATACCGGTCAAGCCTGTCGGCAGAAAAGACAGAGCTTGCCGTGACCCTCCTGACAATGATGAAGAAAGAGCGTGGAATAACAGTAGAAGAACTTGCTCAAGACACCGGCATCAGCTACAGCATGATCGCAAATATGGCCGCCATGCTGGAGGCAGACGGCTTCATATCGGTAGATCTGCTTCAAAGATGTTTCATAATGGTAGAAAAATTCCGATAATATTCTTACATTTGCATGATACTGAATTTAGACAGATGAAATTCATCGACACCCATGCACATCTATATGATGAAGCATTCGCAGGCGAAGAGGACGCAGCAGTAGAGAGAGCCGTCCAGGCCGGCGTGACACGCATTGTCTTTCCTGACATCGATTCCCAGAGCAGGGATGCGATGTTCTCTTTCGCAGACAGACACCCCGGCACAATCTTCCCGTGTCTGGGACTCCACCCTACATCGATTGATGCATCATGGGAAAAGGAACTTTCCCTGCTTGAAAGCTATATGTCAAGGAAGATATGGGCAATCGGGGAAATCGGCATGGACTGCTATTGGTCAAAGGAATTTGTCAATGAGCAGCAGGAAGCCTTCCGCATTCAGCTTGAACTGGCATCCAAGACAGACCTCCCGGTAATTGTCCACTCAAGAGAATCTACAGATCTGATAATCAAAACATTGAAAGACTGCAAACACCTCGCATTGCGAGGCGTATTCCATGCTTTCAGCGGCAGCATCGAAACATATCGCGAGCTCCAGAAGCTCGGCGACTGGTACGTCGGCATCGGCGGAGTACTCACATACAAGAAAGCATCGATTGCCGAGACCGTAAAGGAAATCCCGCTCGACAGGATAATCCTGGAGACCGACTCCCCATACCTCACCCCTGTCCCTTTCAGAGGCAAAAGGAACGAAAGCGCATACATTCCGCACATTGCTGCCAGAATGGCCGAACTGACAGGCAAAGAAATGGAGGAAATTGCAGAATGCACTACATCAAATGCAGAAAAACTGTTCAGAATATGAAACAGAACATGAATAAAGACAAATCGTCCATCCTCCTTATATACACAGGAGGAACGATAGGAATGAAGGAAGATCCGGCGATTCAGGCCCTCAAGCCATTCAATTTCAGCCAGATACTTGAGGAAGTGCCCGAGCTCGGCAAATTCGCATACCGAATCGATTCATACACATTCGATCCGCTGATAGACTCATCGGACGTCGAGCCCACAATGTGGCTTGCACTCGCCGGACTGATCGAGAACAGATATGACGATTATGACGGCTTCGTCATCCTTCACGGAACAGACACAATGGCATATTCGGCATCGGCGCTGAGCTTCATGCTCGAAGGACTGACCAAACCTGTCATATTTACAGGCAGCCAGCTCCCGATCGGAACCCCGAGGACAGACGGCAAGGAAAACCTCATTTCATCCGTAGAGATCGCAGCAGCGAAAGACGAGGACGGACATGCTCTTGTTCCGGAAGTCTGCATCTACTTCGACAATGTCCTGATGCGTGGAAACAGGGCATCCAAGATAAACTCAGACAATTTCCGGGCATTCAGGTCGCCTAACTTCCCTCCACTTGCGGAAGCCGGAATCAACATCAGGTACAACAGCCTGAACATACGCAGGCCGGAGGCATGGGAGAACAGACCGATCTTCCACAAGAACCTCGACACCAGAGTGTCCATCCTCAAGATGCACCCCGGAATCACGCCTCAGATAGTCAGGACAATACTCTGCGGAAACGACACACGTGCCGTCATCATTGAAACATATGGCGCAGGCAACGCTCCGTCGAAAGAATGGTTCATCGAAATAGTCCGCGAGGCATCCTCCATGGGCAAGATTCTCCTGAACGTGACTCAATGCATGGCCGGAAGCGTGAACATGGACATATATGCAACGGGCAAGTGTCTCAAGGAGGCCGGAGTAACCAACGGATATGACAGCACGACTGAAAGTGCCCTCGGAAAACTCTTCTATCTCCTCGGTCAATTCGAGGATGCAGACAGCGTGAAATCTTATCTGGAAACAGATTTAAGGGGAGAAATATCAAAATAGCTATTGCCGTTTGAAAATTATTTGCTAAATTGCACCGAATTTTAAGCGGCATTGTATTGCGCAGCAACGTAACTGACGGAATATTAACTAATAACAATTCAATAACTTTAATTTAATCAAACACACAAAAACAATTATGAAAAAAATTTTCATGTTTTTGGCAGTAATGGGCGTTATGGCCTTTTCTGCACAGAACGCAGTAGCTCAGGACGAGCAGGCTGCTGAACCAACAGCTACTGAAGCTGCAGCTCCAGCTGCTGAGACACTTGACGGACCTGAGGAAGTTCCTATGCACCAGGCTCTCAAGACTAAGTTCATCGAAGGTGGTGCAGGCTTCATGGCTCTCGTTATCGCCTGCCTTATCCTCGGTCTCGCACTTTGTATCGAGCGTATCCTTTACCTCGGTTTCTCTAAGACCAACACTAAGAAGCTTCTCGTTAAGATCGAGGAGGCTCTCAAGAACGGTGGTGTAGCTGCTGCTACTGACGTTTGCCGCAACACTCGTGGTCCAGTTGCTTCTATCTTCACTCAGGCTCTCCTTCGTCTTGCTGACGGTCAGTCACTCGAGGAGGTTGAGAAGGCAGTTGTTTCTTACGGTGGAGTTGAGGCTAGCAAGATGGAGCAGAACCTCTCATGGATCTCTCTCTTCATCGCTATCGCACCATCACTCGGATTCTTGGGTACAGTTATCGGTATGATCCAGGCATTTGACGCGATCATGGTTGCAGGTGATATGTCTCCAGCAGTCGTTGCAGGTGGTATGAAGGTGGCCCTCATCACTACTGTAGGTGGTTTGATCGTTGCCGTTATCCTTCAGATCTTCTTCAACTACATCCTTTCACAGGTTGAGTCCCTCACTATCGACATGGAGGACGCTTCTATCAGCCTCATGGATATCTTGGTTAAGTATCAGAAGTAATAATTGAAAATTCCATAAAATGAAATACGATAAAATCATTAAATGGGTTCTGGTCGCATTGTTCATCGTAGGTATCGTGTTCAGTGTTTACGGTTTCCTCGTAGGCTTTGAAACAAACGGTAACGCTCCGGTTGACAATATCCTCTACTGCGCATACGCATTCGCTGCAATCGCAATGCTTGCTGTTGTGCTCGGAGTAGTGGTGATCGGTGGAATCAACAACCCTAAGAGCCTGCTTAAGCTCGTTCTTGGTCTTGTTGCCATCGGAGCGATCGTAGCAGTTGCTTATGTACTTGCACCAGGAACTCCAGCCGTAGGTTACCTCGGCGACCCAGTGTCAGATGGTACTCTCAAGCTGACAGATACTGTTCTTAATCTTACTTATTTCACATTTGGTCTTTCAATCCTTGCTCTCGTAGTAGGTTGGATTGTAGGAGCAGTTCGTAAATAACAGACGCCATGGCTAGAAAAACACCAGAAATCAATTCAAGTTCAACGGCGGATATGGCATTCATCCTCCTCTGTTTCTTCCTGATGACCACTACAATGGATCAGGACAAAGGTCTGCAGCGTCGTCTGCCGCCTATGCCGGATCCAAATCAGAAGGCACAGGATCAGAAGGTTAATCGCCGTAACATCATCGTTGTGAAGATCAACTCTGCCGACAGACTGCTTGCTGGTACTGAGCCTATGGATGTCAGCCAACTTAAGGATAAGATCAAGGAATTCCTCTCAAACCCTGCAAACGACCCTAATCTTCCAGAAAAGGAG